>CAYLPS010000004.1:0-81942 GCA_964385625.1 uncultured Anaerolineaceae bacterium
GAGTACATGTATCGTGCCGATCAATCCTTTTTTACTGAAAGTGTATGGTCGCTAGGTTACCCTTCATTCTACAATTCGTACCATCTGTGTACATAAGACGGTCTATATCCGGGATTCTCCCCCCCTCCGGATTTCTCGCATGGAACGCCGGATGGTACTCCATGCAAGAAATATCCGATCAAATGATGGGGGACACCCGGTGTGCAGACCGGGTGTCCCATAGGGGTTAGAGAGAATTATTTGGTGTCCCAGTAGAACTGGTAGTGGCGGTTGAAGGTACCAATGCCAATATCTGAGTTATCGGTATAGGTATTGGTATCGACGTTCTTCAGATTAGTTTTGTAAATGCCAGGTTTGGGGACCAGACCAATGGTTCCGATACGCCACAGGCCTTCTGCCCAGATGTCCCAGATTTCCGCTCCAGCCTTCTTCTGCTCTTCGGGAGAAAGGAACGGCATCTGCTTGGCAAGTTCGAACATGCGCTTGACATTTTCTGGCGGTTCTTGACCAGTAGCACCATTGCTGTTGTACCAGGCGTTCCATTGCGGCGCCCACTGCCAGCCAGCGATGTATGGATTGGTGCCGATTGCTACAGGCAGCTCAGATGCGCCATCCATAGCCCACCCGGCGATCATGAATTCGCCAGAAGCGAACTGCTGGTTCATCAGGGTGCGGTCCGTTGCGTTGATGATGGTACGGATGCCCACTGCATCCCAGTATTCCTTGCACAGTTCGCTCATCTTCTCAGGGATTGCATCGTTCACATCCGAGACGATCAGAGAGAAGGGTTTGCCGTCCGGGCGCAGGCGGAAGCCTTCGGCACCGCGCTTGTCCATACCCATTTCATCGAGCAGGGCGTTTGCCTGGTTTACATCATATTCAATATATTTCTTACCCCATTCTTCCTTGTAGTAGCTGGTGGAAGGATGAATGGTAGCCTGGAACAGAGTGCCTTCGCCGAGGGCGACCACGTTGTTGATCTCATCCCGATCCAGCGCGTAAGACAGTGCCTTGCGGAAGCGGATGTCCTGCAGAACTGCTGCATCTGCGGCATCTTTGCTGTACTGCTGGTTCACAGAGTAGGCCGCGATGGAAGTCCACAGGCTGGGCGCCATGAAGACTTCATAACCGCCAGCTTTCGCGCCATCCACAAAGGCCGGATAATCCGATACCGAGGTGGACCAATCCTGGTAGTCGTACTCACCCGCGATCATTTTCAGCGCCAGGGTACCGGCATCCGTGAAGATCGTGGCATTGACTTTATCGATATACGGGAGCTGGTTGCCAGCAATATCAACCTTGAAGTAATAAGCGTTGCGTTCGAGCACGGAACCTTCTGGGACGGTACTGACAATGTGCCAGGGGCCCATCGTCGGGACATCCGTCCGAGCAAGCCACCAGTAGTAACGCTTGGCGCCAAAGTACTGAGTCCAGGTATCGAAGCCAGCTTTCTTGGCATCTTCATCAACATTGGTATTGTATTTCTTATGGAACTGCTTCAGGTAATGAGCTGCTTCAAAGATGTCACCCTGGCAGCCGGTGAACACCACGCTCGAAAGGTTGGGCAGGATGGCGTAATACGGAACTTTGAAAGTGAACTTGACCGTGTAGTTGTCAACCTTGGTCACCTTCATAGGCTCACCACCGGGGGCAAACCGGCCAGGAACGTTGGGGGTCAGCTCAGTATTGAGGATGATATCTTCCCAGTAAAACATGATGTCATCAGCTGTGAAGTCAGCACCATCCGACCACTTCAGCCCTTCGCGCAAGTAAATGGTAAATTCTGTGCCATCACCGTTGAACTCCCAGGCCTTTGCGATATTCGGCACAACCGTGTTGCCATCGCGCCCGAGGCTGAAGAGCGATTCGAAAGTGGTGAAGTTCGAAGCAGGGTAGCCAGTGCCGGCCGCGACCTGGCCGAGTGTCATCGTGCCACCGTATTTACCAACCGATTCGAAGGGGTTATCCACTACGGGTTCCTTCGGCAGGCGCTGCTCCACAGGCGGCAGCTTGCCGGCGTTGACCAGCTCGGTCAGCATCGGGGATTCATGGTAGGCTTCAATCTTCTTTCCAGTGGCTTTTTCATACTCGGCAGGTGTTGCCCACCCCCAGAGCGGTTTTCCTCCTTGTGTGGGTTGAGCCGGGGCTTCGGTAGCTGTCGCTTCTGGCGCTTTGGTAGGCTCGGCAGCAACGTCAGGCGCTTTGGTGGCTACTTCGGCCTCGGTGGGTGCTGGTTCAGCAGCTTTGGTCGGCTCTACCACCACCGGGGTTGCTGGCTGGCAGGCCGAAAGCGCCATACTCAAGATCATGAGCATGACTATGAGGGCTTGTAAGGCTTTCTTCATTTTCTCTATCTCCTTCGACAAGTTGATTGGGTAATAGTGATCGTCCTGGATGCCGGACAAGCTTAGAATAACATATCGAAACGAGCAATACAATATATTCTCTGCTCGTTTGCTTATTTCGCCATTCAGCTTGCTCGAACAAGCAAAAGCATCGGCGTTAATCTGTGATAATCAAATTGATCTCTTTGGATTTCAGGTAATTTTGATAATCTGTGGAGATGACGGCATCGGTAATCAGGTAATTAATTTGCACTGCAGGAGAAAGAGAAACAAAACAGACCTGGCCAAATTTTGACCGGTCCGCCACAACGATGTTGCGACAAGAATGCTCGATCATTAATTCCAGTGCAGTCGCATCTACCTGACTGTTGACTGTAATCCCATGGCGAGGAGATATTCCGCTGACCCCGACGATGGTGGTATCGAAGTAATGTATTTTCAGCATACGCTCGGTGACCGAGCCTACCAGCGTATGATAACGGGGTTGAACATCTCCCCCGGTACAAAAGATATGAATATCGGGCACTTCAGCCAATTCCAGGGCAATATCCAGGGCATTCGTGACAATTTCCCCCTTAAAATTAATGGCGCGCAGCGCTCGTGCTACTTCCAGAGTGGTTGTTCCTCCCCCGATTGCCAGCCTTTCACCTGGATGGATCATTCGAGCCACCGCTTTGCCAATTCTTCGTTTTGATTCCAGGTTGAGATCAGAAGAAGCGCGAAAGGAATCCCGCAGCGAATCACGATCTGTCAACTGACAGGGAGCACCAGGCACGTCAGATTGATTAGCGCCGCCATAATAACGATGTAGTACTCCGCGCTCCTCCAGGCTGGCCAAATCCCGGCGGATGGTCCAGACTGAGACCTTCAACTTTTCAGCAAGCTCGTTCGCTGCTACTTCGCCTCTGGTTTCCAACAAAGACATGATATATTCTTGACGTTGCAAAGCTTTGGAGTGGGGCATATCACTCTCTTCATAGATGCTAATTTTTGCTCGAATTGTGCATTTCCTATATTGTAATGCCCGTTTTGCTTTGCTAAAATTATCTTAATCTTAAAATTCTGGTGGAAGAAGGTCGGTGAATAAAATGATAACAAAAGATGAGAATGCCACTCAAAGATATCTGGCAGTGGCCAGTGAAGTGATCCGTAAAATTGCACAGACGCAGGGTTCAGCCATTGAAAGAGCTGCCCAAATTTGTGCAAACACAATTGTAAAAGATGGGTTGGTGTTCTGCTGGGGGGGCGGCCACAGCCGCATGTCGGTGGAGGAAATGTTCCCGCGGATCGGGTCTTATCCTGGATTTTACCCGATGGTTGAACTGGCGCTGACCTTTTATACCGGTTTTGTCGGCTCAGATGGGATGCCACAGTCTTTCTTCCTCGAACGACAGGAGAAATATGCGGAAGCGATCCTGGCCAATTATGAATTCGGCTCATATGACAGCATGATTTGTTTTTCGAGCACAGGAATCAATGGCCTGGTGATCGAGATGGCACTGCAAGCGAAAGCACGCGGTCTGCAAGTGATCGCAGTGACTTCTATGGATCATACCCGGTCAACTATCTCGCGCCATTCTTCAGGAAAGAAATTATTCGAAGTCGCTGATGTGACCATAGACAACTGTACTCCTGCAGGGGATGCAGTGATTGACCTGGAAGGATTAAAATACAAAGTTAGCCCGACAAGCACGATTGGTGCTGTAGCAGTGGTCAATGCTCTGAAAGCCCGTACCGCTGAATTGATGCTGGCACAAGGCGTAGAACCTGTGGTACTGACCAGCCCACACTTCGCTGACCGCCCAGAAGAAGCTGAAGCACAGCTCCAGCGCGTCTATCGTGAATTCAAACGGCGAAAGAGGATGATTTTCGGGCGCGAGTGATTGAATCTCTCCTGGAGATACCGATGCTGACTGCTAGAGAAAACCTGCTGCGCGCAATTTATCGTAACAACCCAGAGTGGGTACCGTACGGCATGGAGGATACCCTTTGGCTCTATCCACCATATTGGGAACGCCCACTCATAACAGGCTTCGATGATTTCGGTGTGCATTGGAACTATCAGCCCGATGCAGAGGGGGGAACATACCCTGATCCCAATGGTTATCCAATCCGAGATCTGGCTCGTTGGCCAGAACAGCTTCGCCTGCCAGATGTGAATACCATGGAATGGAAGGATGTCAAACATGGTTTTTCAGGTCAGAGGATTGACTGGACAGCTATCGACCGCTCAAAATATCTGGTGTGCGGAATCATTGAAATGGGATTGTTTGAGCGTTCCTATCTTCTTATGGGCATGCAAAATGCTTTATTGGCCTATGCGGCTGAACCTGATGCGATGTATGAAATGCTTGGTCAGGTGGCAGATTTTAAGATTGCTGTAATCGAGCGGTTTCACGAGAAAGTTGGGTTGGATATGATCAGTTATGGGGATGATTGGGGCACCCAATCCAACCTGTTTATTTCACCAAAGACCTGGAGGAAAGTGATCAAGCCTCACACTCAGCGCATCTACGCAGCTATGAAGCGCCTTGGCCTGATCATCATTCAGCATTCTTGTGGAAAGATTGATTCTATATTCCCTGATTTAATTGAATTGGGACCGCATGTGTGGAATCCTTGTCAACCATGCAATGATCTGCCCAATCTGAAGAAAAAGTGGGGGAACGTCATTACTTTTTTCGGCGGCATCGACAGCCAGTTTGTTCTCGAACGTACTGGCGTAACTGTCGAGGAGGTTCGCGCAGAGGTCCGCCAACGTATCGAACAGTTGGCTGCCGGTGGGGGATACATCGCTGCTCCAAGCCATACTGTACCCTACGATCAGAACTTGCTCAATGCTATGGAAAATGAAATACAATCCTACGGTCACACTTTCTACCAGAAGAGAATATCCCATGAACCCTAGACAACGTGTTACCCTAACGCTCAATCATCAGCAACCAGATATTGTACCGCTTGACCTGGGAGGCGGGCCGACATCTGGAATGCATGTCAGTTCAGTTTATCTATTACGCCAGGCGTTAAAGTTAGATGCGCCTGGAACCCCGGTTAAAGTTATTGAACCCTTCCAAATGCTTGGCGAGATAAAACCTGATCTGATTGCAGCCCTGGGAGTGGATATACTCCCCCTTGGAATGCGCAATACCATGTTTGGTTTTCGCAACGAGAACTGGAAACCCTGGACATTTTTCGACGGCACTCCAGTTTTAGTTCCCGAGGCATTTAACACCCAATCCGAGCCAAATGGTGATATTTTGATGTATCCGCAAGGAGATCACAACGCCCCTGCCAGTGGACGCCTGCCCTATAATGGTTTCTATTTCGATGCCATCATCCGCCAACCCCCCATTGACGAAGCTGCGCTCGATCCGATGGAAAACCTGGAGGAATTTCAGCTCATAAGTGATCAGGATCTTGAATATTTACGAGTTGAGTCCAGTAAATTGTACGAAGAGACAGAAATGGCGATTCTGGGGAATTTTGGCGGTACCGCTTTTGGAGATGTTGGCCTCATACCAGCCCCACAGTTAAAGAATCCCAGGGGAATCAGAGATATCGCCGAATGGTATATGAGCACCGCCAGCCGGCCGACGTATATTTATAAGGTATTTGAGGGACAGTGCGAGATTGCACTGCAAAATTTAGAACGCATCCATGCAGCTGTTGGCGAACAGATTACTGCGATTTTTATGTCGGGCAGCGACTTTGGCATGCAAAATGGCCCACTTATCTCACCAAAAAATTACCGTTCGCTTTTCAAACCATTTAATAAGGCATTAAATGATTGGGTACACCAACATACCACCTGGAAAACATATATGCATTGCTGTGGGTCGATAGCAAAGCTGATCCCCGATTTTATCGAGGCAGGTTTCGATATCCTCAATCCGGTGCAGACCTCAGCAGCTGATATGGATCCTCAGATGCTCAAAAACCGCTTCGGGAATGAGATTGTCTTCTGGGGTGGAGGTATCGATACTCAAAAACTCCTGCCATTTGGTAGCCCCGAACAGATTCGGCTACAGGTCCAAGAACGAATGTCGATCTTCGGCAGAGGAGGTGGGTTCGTTTTTAATCCAATTCATAATGTGCAGGCTTGTATTCCTGTGGAAAATTTGATTGCTCTATATGAAGCAGTGCGTGATTATCGTAGCCTTGTGGACTAATTTTTTATGGACCAACTTCTCCTCGGTTTAGATATCGGTACCAGCCATATAAAAGCGACTGTAATCACCCCAGCAGGCCAGGTATTGGCAAATGCCCAGGTAGATTACCCCACCTATTTTCCAAAGCCAGGCTGGGCCGAACAGTCACCACCAGATTGGTGGCGAGGAGTGGCAACCGTTACCCGCCAGGTGATGAAGCGGGTGAACGGAGAAATTGCATGTATTGGCGTGAGCGGCCAGGGCTGCGCGGTTACCTTGATTGATCGAAAAGGGGATGTCATCCGCCCGGCAATCATCTGGATGGATAGCAGGGCTGAGCCGCAATGCGAGAGGTTGCGCCGCTGCTGTATCACAGATGTCCTGGCCAGGAATGGAAAATCTCCTGCTCCTTACAATGCTGATCCGGTACTGATGTGGCTCATTGAAAACGAGCCCGAATCAATCAAGTTGGCAAATACCAGTCTTACGACCACTGCTTACATCACTTTCCGGTTGACTGGAAGAGTGGTTGCAAATCTTTCAGATGCCAGCATCCTGTTGGCATTTGATCTGGAGAAACAGACCTGGTCTGAAGCGTTGATTGAGAATTTTGCACTGCCAGAACGCCTGTACCCACCTCTGGCGGCCTGTGATGAGGTGATCGGCGAACTGACCTCTGAGGCAGCCAACGAACTGGGCCTGCCGGCTGGAATACCCGTAGTTGCAGGTGGAGAGGATACTTCTTCTGCTGGATTGGCATCAGGCGCAACTCGCCCTGGTATGGTTTACCTTTCCCTCGGCACTGCGGGCACAATCAATGTTCCGATCAATACTTTAGCCATTCACCCTCAGTTGTTGACATTTTTACATGTGCTATCAGGGCAATACCTGGTTGGTGGTTCAATGGTGGCACTGGGCGCCTCGATGGTCTCATGCCGCAAGATCCTGGGCGAAGATTTGGATTTTGACAGCCTGATTGCCCTGGCTGCTCAAAGTGAGCCGGGGGCCGGCCGGCTGATTTTCCTGCCCTATCTCAGTGGTGAACTTCAGCCAATTAATGATGGCCATGCCCGCGGAGTCCTGTTTGGCCTCAGCTTAAGTACAGAGCGCAAACACATTGTCAGGGCAGTGCTTGAGGGCACAGCGTTTGCAATTGCCCATAATCTCTCCATCATTGAATCACTCAATTTGCCTGTGAATGAGATCCGGGCAGTTGGCGGGCCAACTCGTTCTCCGCTGTGGTGTCAGATCATTGCAGATGTTACAGGCTACCCTTTGCATGTCCTCAATGATCAGGGCGGGGCGCCATTTGGGAATGCGCTGCTGGCTGGCAAGGGAGTTGGGTTGATTGATGATCCGGCAAAAGTGGCATTGTCTGCTGCTCGTATCGAAACCACCTACCAGCCTGACGCTCGATTATTTTCGCGCTACCAGGCCCAGTACGCAATTTACCGGCAGTTGTACCCCCAGTTAAAAGAACAATTTGTTCGGTTATCAAACTTATGAATAATGGAGGCAAGGACTCAATGCGATTAGCCCAGAAAGTAGCAATAATCACGGGGGCGGCAGCGGGGATAGGCCTAGCATGTGCAGAGGCCTTTGTCAGAGAAGGTGCCGCCGTGTCTTTGCTCGATATTGACCGTAATTCTGGAGAGAGCACTGCAATTACTTTGAAGAAAAATGGCGCCGATGTTGTGTTCTTTGAAGTGGATATTTCTGATCCTGCTGCAGTCAGTGCTGCGGTAGAAAGTACGAGGAAGCGCTACGGGCGAATCGACATCCTGGTAAGTAACGCCGGGATAGGTGGACGAAAACTCGGGGATGGCCCGGTACATCTTTGTTCGCTTGAAGCCTGGGATGCTGTGATGAGTGTAAATTTACGAGGCACCTTCCTGGTTTGCAAAGCTGTTTTGCCTTTCATGCTGCAACAGGGCTGCGGCAGCATTATTACGATTGCCTCCGTGCTGGGGTTGGTAGGTACCCAGGGTTTGTTTGATACGCATGCTTATGCAACCAGCAAAGCTGGCATTATCGGTCTGACACGTTCGATCGCAGCTCATTATGCTCGGAACAAAATCCGAGCGAATACGATTGCCCCAGGTTTGATTGATACACAAATGGCGAATAGGGCGAAGTCTGACCCTGCTCTGCTTGAGCGTGTTGCTTTCTGGCAGCCTTTGGGCCCGTTGGGTGTTGCAGACGATGTTGCTGCTGCAGCGGTATTTCTTGCCAGCGATGAAGCCAGCTTCATTACTGGGGCAATGTTACCCGTTGATGGCGGTTGGACCGTTCAATAATCAACCACCTGGATTCATAAGGAGAAAGTGTGGAATTTTACACCCGGCAAATCAATCAATCGTTGGAGACAGATGTAGTTGTCATTGGATCAGGCTCTGCCGGTTCTATTGCCGCCATCGCAGCCGCCCGCAATGGCGCGAAAACGATTTTGGTAGAAAGGTACGGTTTCCTGGGGGGGACCAGCACTCAAGTACTGGATACCTTCTATGGTTTTTATACTCCCGGCACTGTAGCCTATAAAGTAGTCGGGGGCATACCCGATGAGGTCGTGCAGACGTTAAAAAAATATGGCGCAGCCTTTGAACGCCCGAATAGTTTTGGTGCAGGCACAGGCGTCACTTATGATCCGGAAATTCTGAAAATTGTTTGGGAGACTTTAGCAGAACAGGCCGGTGTGCGATTACTCTATCACAGCTTTTGTACCGATGTAGTAATGGATGGTGAACGGATTTGTGGGGTCATCGTGGATGGCAAAAAAGGTTTGATGAAGATCTCCGCGCGCGTGGTGATCGACTGCAGTGGCGATGCTGATGTCTGCCACTGGGCAGGTGCCCCTTATGAACGAGCTGGTGAGATTGACCCGGCCCAAACCCTGACCACTACCTTCCGTATGGTTAATGTAGATATCTCCAAAGCCCAGGCTTTTGGAAAAAAGGCTCTTGCTGAAAAGATGGAAGCTGCCGCGGAGTCTGGGCAGTACCACCTACCTCGCCGCGAAGGAAGCTGGCATATTACCACGCAGGCTGGTGTGATCCACACCATCATGACCCGTGTAGCCAATGTAGACGGTACAGATCCAATAGCTCTGACAACGGCTGAAATCGAGGGTCGCAGGCAGGCTTACGAATATGCTCGTTTTTTGAAGGATTGCGTGCCGGGTTATAGAGACGCCCAGCTTTCCTGGCTGAGCCACCCAATTGGTGTACGTGAAACCCGCCGAATATACGGCGAATACCGCTTGACCCGGGAAGACTGCCTGTCTGCCCATAAGTTTTCAGACGCAATTGCAGCTTGCGGAGCCCCCATTGAAGATCACCACGCCGGCAAACATACAACGTGGCAGTATCTACCCGATGGCATGACCTATGATATTCCTTACCGTACACTGCTGCCACAAAAAATCAGGGGGCTGCTGGTGGCCGGGCGTTGTTTCAGCGCCACACATGATGCCCATGCCTCCTGCCGCTCCATGGCCCAAACGATGAGCATGGGCCAGGCAGCAGGCACAGCTGCTGCCCTTGCTATCCTTCACAATAATCTACCCCATGAACTGCCAATCTTCCTCCTTCAAGAACAGCTGGTTCAGATGGGTGCCAGATTTGGCGATATACGTGCTGATCGGATAAGTTAAGAGGCGAAGATATGAAACCGATCATCGATAAGCTACTTTCTTGTTGCTTAATGGGTATCATCCGCATGCCGCGCTATGAATATCCTGCAGAGGTAGCCAGGGCACTGAAGGATGGTGGCCTCCAGGTGTTGGAGTTTACCTTGAGTGGTGAAGGTGCCTTGCACGCGATTGAGTTGGCACGCCATGCCCTGCCCCGCCAGGTATTCTTGGGAGCTGGAACTGTTTTGAACCCAGGAGATGTAAACGATGCCAGGTCGGCTGGGGCAGAATTTATTGTCACCCCGACCCTCAGTATCCCAGTCATCGAAGCCTGCCAGCGCCACGATCTGCCAATCGTATGTGGGGCGTTGACCCCCACCGAAATCTTTACAGCGATGCAGGCTGGGGCTGACCTGGTGAAACTTTTCCCGGCGCGCCTGGGTGGCGCACAATACCTGCGCGACCTGCTTGCTCCCCTGCCCGGGGTAAAACTGGTCCCCACCGGAGGCGTTACCTCAGAGAACGCTCAAAGCTATCTTGAGGCTGGGGCAGTTGCCGTAGCGATTGGCGGCAGCCTGGTTGATCCCCAGCTTGTTATCCAGCGTAAGTTTTTCGAGATCAGTGAAAGAGGACGGCGCTGTGTAGAGGCCGTTGCCAGATATAAATCCACCCGAGGAGAAAATCATTCATGATCGAATGGGCTCAACTTACCAGCGATGAGATAAAAACCACAGACCGCAACCTGCCAGTGATTATCCCGGTAGGATTGATAGAAGCACACGGGCATCATCTACCCCTGGGTCTTGATAATGAAACCGCTGAGTTCTTCAGTCGAAAAACCGCAGCAGCAGCTGGAGCAATCCTGGCGCCACCGATCTATTACGGTTTTGCAGATGCGATGCGGGAATATCCAGGTACCATTGGAGTAACGGTAGAAACATTGAGCCTTGTTGTTCGGGATATCACGATGATGTTTTACCGGCATGGCTTCAAAAAACAAATTTACTTCAGTGGACACGGCGGAAATAAAATAGCCTGTGAACTGGGCTTTTACAAGGCATGGGAAGTTCATCCCGATTTAAAGCTTGCTTATTGGAACTGGTGGACGGAGGCTGGCTTCAACAGAATTCACCACGCTGATAAAGGTGAAACCGAGATTGCGCTGGCGATCGGCTCCGCAGTACACATGGAGCTCGCCCGTGACTATACTTTCGAAAAGCCCTGGCATATGGTCTACTCACGTTACCAATACCAGCCTGAAACCGGTGGTATCAATGGCTTTCCAACGCAAGCCGATCAGGCTGCGGGAGAGCAGATGCGAGATCAGGTGATTGCCCTTCTTACAGAGCGCTTAAAAGGGATCATTGCCGATCGTGGTTAAAAATTTATAAGGTTAGAAACATGAAAAAAATTACATTGTACCCTGTACCTATCACTATTCAAATTCTCGTAGAACTAGAAGAACGTGATCTGATCCGTATGTTCCACCCCACTGCAGCCACCTTGTATCCGCCGCCCGGGGAGAATGTGGCTGAAGCTCTTTACGAATCCGACCCTGCCTTTGGCCCCCATCGCTTGATTGCAGTTGGCGTGAACAAACAGCGTGTGCGCTGGGGAACCCATTCTGATCATGAAGAATTCTTGATACCATCTCATGGAACTGAGGTAAAACCGCTTTACCTGGTTATCTCTTACCTCAAGGAAAAAGAGTTGCGCGCCCGCGATGCTGCTGGTGAATTGAAGCCAGAAGATTTCATATGTTTGAATATGTACCCCTGTCCGCGGGGAGCAGAGATGTTCACCATGCTTCCAGGGACAGTCCATTGTGAATTGACGCTTCCAGGTGAGGGCAGTATTGGAAGTTTTTACGTAACAGAACCGCGCGATCTGGATATCATCTGGATCGATCTAGCGGCATCAGATTTTTGCATCCAGATTTGAACTACAGCAGGAAGGATTAGGTTTATGTCAACATTACTCTCAACACTCTATAACGCTATCTTAGATGGAGATACACCTGGGGCCCAACAAGGAGTTAGAGAAGCCCTGGCAGCTGGGCTTGAGCCAGGTCAAATCCTTGCTGAAGGTATGATTGCGGCCATGAAAGAGGTTGGTAAACGTTTTGAGGAAGGTGAGTATTTTGTGCCAGAAATGCTGATCTCGGCGCGCGCCATGCAGTCTGGGCTGACGCTTCTCAAACCTTCCCTGGCCAATACCGGCGTTAAGGCAGCAGGGAAAGTGGTAATCGGCACCGTTAAAGGCGATTTGCATGATATTGGGAAAAACCTGGTAGCCTTGATGCTCGAAGGTGCCGGGTTTGAAGTTAAAGACCTTGGGGTGGATATCGCTCCAGAAAAGTTCGTCCAGGCTATTGAAACCGAAAACGCCAATATTGTTGCTCTTTCAGCCCTGCTGACCACGACCATGTCGAATATGAAAGCGACGGTCGATGCCATTCAGCAGGCGGGTATGCGTGAACGAGTCAAAATCATGATTGGCGGCGCGCCCGTCACCCAGGATTATGCCAACCAAATTGGGGCAGATGGCTTTGCTGCTGATGCCAGTCGTGCAGTCAGCATGGCGCATTCTTTACTCGCAGGATAAAACCCCAGGGGAACAATCTTATGCAGCACAACGAAAACCGTCCACCTTGAAAGGGAAAAACCGCCTGGATTATTGGGCACAGGTGATACCAACCGACATGGGTGAAACCACCTGTGCCGGAACTGGTTCTTGAAAAGTAAAAAGTAGCTCCTAAAGTTGCCAGTGCACTACGGGAGAAGCTTTTTATGTATGGTTTTTGCTTCAAAGATCAAAACAGCACCATACCTTCCGCATCCGCCAACAAATCCCCCTGATCCCCGATTTCGACAATCCAAACTGTTCGGCAAGTTCACGCGTCGATTTTCCTCCCTTATGCAGCTCATAAATCTTCAAATCCCTCTCTGACGGCCCCCTCGACGCCGCTTTCAACCGCCGTCGTGTCTTCTTCCCCTCCCCAGCTAACTCTGCCACCATCATCCCCCTGGCTTCAACGCCCTTATAGCCCTCAATTGGGAAGGCATACCACACCTTTGCCCGATCATACCCCAGTTCCACCTTAGTAATAAACCGTGGGAACAGCAGATTGCGTAGCACCCGAACGTCGCCGGCCTGGCTGGCGGCCTGGATCTTACCCCGCCATACATCCAGCACCACTTTCAACGCTTCAGGAGAGATTTCCAATTGGGAGGCGGCTTTTTTTGATTGCAAATCCCAGATTTCTGCCTGGTGGAAAGCTAATTCAGCTTCACGTGCCTTCAGCCGCTCGCCAGCCGCCTGGGCGCCGTAGGTTTCGGCCAGGTCGAGCAGGTTCTGGATCGCCTTCTGCGTTTCTTTGACTTGCTTTTCCAGGCGCTCGATATCCCGTTCGATGGCCGATGTATCCGCCAGTTGGGCTCTGGTTTCGGCCAGCAGGGCCTGGATGAAGTCCGGGGTCAGGATGCGGGTCAGGACGGCATCCAGGATGGCATTTTCAGCTTTTTCGGCGTTGACCATCCGTCCCTGGCAACTATCCCAGCCATAACGCGACTTCTGGCCGCACATGTAGTACGGCCATGTGAAGTTCCGCCCCTGCTGTGTGTTCGCTTGGCTGTACGCAACGGCCGCGCCACAGTGGATACACACTGCATGTCCCGAAAGCAGCGATGGGGCAGATTGCCGGCGAGGGTGGGCCACACTGGAAGTCTGCTTGTGTTTGGGGTGAGCACCTTGGATTTTCTGTACCGCGTCCCAGGTAGCCTGATCTACCACTGCCGGGTGGTGATTGGGGATTTCTAAATCCCCGCATTTGCCAATGCCCAGGTAGGTCTTATTGGCGAAGAAACTTGGCCAACAGCTCTTGGACTTGTAGAGGAATCCATGCGTGGCTTCCTGGATTTCCCCATAGCTTTTCCCCTGGAAACGCATGACCCAGGCCAGCTTCGCCAGTTCAAAAAGCTCCGGATCCTCTATCCAGCGGCTGACTTTGCGCGGCATTCCGTTGCGCTTGGTTCCGATAATCACTTCTTCAGCCTGGTATCCTCGTGCAGGCACCCCGCCGGAAGAAAAGCCTTGTCGCACCTGGGCCGCAAGTGAGCGTTTCACATCGCGTGAGGTCTGCCGGCGCTTTTCTTCGTTGGTGATATCAATGATAACTTCCACTACCCGGCCGTAGACACCCTCCGGGATCGGATCAGTCAGTGAATGAATGATTACACCCTGCTTACGGATCAGGGCTTTGTAATAGCTGGAGTCATCAAGTTCGCGAGCAAAGCGGGCAAAGTTCCATAATAGCAACCCGCGTGGGCGCAGGTCTGAGTCTTTGACCATATCCACCAGGTCGTTGAAAGCATCGCGTCCGATGACGCTGCCGCCGCTGCGGGCTACATCGGCAAAGACATGCCCCATCAGCAGGTTGTGCCGCAGGCAGTAAGCCTCAATTTCCGTCTTTTGCTGGGGAACGCTTTGTTCCTGGCTGTCGCCGCCCGAATCGCGCAAATATGCCCAAACTATGGACCCGGGCGGAAGCGCAGCAGGTGGGGGCATATAGTCAGGCATGGTTTTTACCTTCAATCGATGGTGATATTTTGTTTGATACTGTCACTTATGGAGCCGCTGCTCGGGATGACGTTGTATGTGGCAGCGGCGCAAGCGACACTGAACCGTCCTTGATGATGACACGACCGTTCTCTACCGTCAGAATCCCCTGGGAGATCAAAGAACGCAGCGTCGCTGCCAGTTCCACAGCCAGGGGCTGCAGGGCAGCCTGCTGGGCGCTGGCCAGATTGGGGAAAGTCTGCTCTCCCCGGCATTCTTCGACCACGAACGGTGTCATCGTCCTGGCCACAGTTATTCAAGCTCCACAATCGGGTGGGGCTCGCCGCGGGGCCAGGTGACAGATTTAATGTGCAGGCTTTTCGCCCGCATGTATTCAGCCGTTTCTTCTATAGAGCGGATGACAGCCCGCCGCTGTGGAGGCGGTGCGGGCAGCGCCACAACTTGCGGCGCATTTTCTATTGGGATGGTCGGCTCTGGAGCTGGATTTTCAGACGGCCTGGCCTGCTCCCGGTGCTCAATTTGCGTCAGCGCCCAGGAAACCAGGTCGAGCAGCCGCCCACCGGAACGGTGATAATCGGTCAGGTCTTTATCATGGGGGCGGATATTGCGCCACTCGACCAGCCGGGTGCGTGCGCTCAGGTTCTGCCAGAAGTGGATCGCCCGCTGGCTCTTGCCATCCTGATCATAAAAGAGCAAAAAATATTTGACCGGGTAGAAATAACGCGCCCATTGTTCAAGGCAAGGATAGTAAGAATTGCTGCCCAGGGTGATCACCCCCAGGGCTTGCCAGCGCGGGTTATCGGCGTGCAGCAGGCATTGCCTTAGCAGCATGGCGTCCAGTTCCCCTTCCGTGATACAGACCGCTTCTGGGGCGGAAAGCAGCGTCTCAGCCTGGAAAAGACCCGGCTGGCCGCCGCGCACCTGGATATACTTGGGTTTCCCTGCCGGCCGCCTAATCTTCAGGTTTGATATCGTCCCGTTGACCTGAGAAGGGATCAGGATTCCCTGGGAAAGGTACACCGGCCCTCCAGTCAACCCCCAGTGAGCGGGTTGATCGGTCGAGTCTATTGGAATATAGCCAATCTGAGCCGCCTGCAGTGTGGCAGGTTCGAGCCCCCGCTCTTGCATCCAATCCAACGGGGGTACCCGCCGTAGGCAGGGCTCACCGCTAACCGGGTCGGTTTCCTGCCATGCGACATCTACTGTACCGGCTTTGCCCAACAGGCGCTCCATCCCCCTTTCGACAACTTGCCCGGCTCGCTTCTGCCAGCGGTCGTCTGGTGGCCGGCAGGGTTTTGCCGCCTTGGGCGCCTGCACCTTACGCTCCGGTGCAGCAGGCAGACCATCCTGTGTCAAAGCCAGGACCGCCTGCGTAAAAGTCTGCCCACTGAGGCGCATTTGCAGCTCGATGGCATCTTTCCAGCCGCCATCCTCTGGACCACCCGTGCAGTGGCGGCAAAACCAACGGTTGGTCTCTTCCTGGACATGGAAACGGTCATCGCCGCCGCATATCGGGCAGGGCCCGGCATATTCCCCTCCGCCGGTAGTGGCCACCCGCCTGAGCGTGGTTTTCCGGGACGCCAGGTCCTGCACATTTACCTGCCTGGCGCTCCTGATTTGGTCTGTTGAAACCATGGATTCTCTCCCCATACCCGGAAGGGCGTCCTTCGGGTTTCGGATTTCGCGTTTTAAAAACCCGAAACATGAAACCCGAAATCCACCCCTTCATGTTTTGTCGCTCTTGAACCTGCCAGGCAGGCCGCCACCCATCAAAATCCAGGCCTGGGCTGCCGGCCCACGCGCCCCTTTGCGCTCGACCAGGTCAATCAACCCATCCCGGCGCATCCGTTCCACCAGGCGATCCACCAGGTCACGGCGGTTGCTGTCCGTCATACTCAAAGCAATGGCCAGCTCGCGAGTGGACAGGCCGGCCGGTTTCTGGCGCAGGACACGGATGGTCTTGGCTTCCAGGTCATCATCTTCGCTGGCACGGCCGGCGTCTGCGATCATCCGGTGCAGGCTGGCGCGCATCGCCTCGGTAATCACCTGGGCCTTTGCCCAGTGCTCCATGGTGACGGTGACAGTCCCGGTGTGAGAGGCGTTTGCCCAATCGGTTGTGGCCAGTAGCAGGGCTATTTTCATTGCCAGGGCGTGAAAGCGGCCATAGTTGGCGTAGAATTTCTCGAGCACCAGTTTCTGGCGCATTAGCTCCCACAACCCACTGTGGTAAGCATCCCAGCTCTCCCACACTCCCCTGGCCAGTGCCGCCTGCAGCGCCGCTGCGTTCTGGATTTCACCCAGGCCCGTTTCTTGCGGCTGAGGCAATATCTCCAATGCCAGGTCATGCAAGGAACTGATCAGCCCATGAGGGGTCTCAACCTGCGGTGGGTAGAAGACCCGCCAGGGTGGCACATCCGGCGTGATAAAGCCGACACGGGCAAACAGACCGTTGCCCCAATACGCCCGGTTATTGATATGCACGCGCATCGCGGAAGGTGTGGTAGAGCCACAAATGGTCAAATAAGCGTTATGGATGGTCTGGCGGCCGCGGATAATCGTGGAGGCAGCGGTCAGTTTCTTGGGACAATCGAACAACCTCAACACCTGATTGAGTAAATCGGACGTGTACTTCTGGTCAAACGCTTCCAGCAGGGCAGCCGCTTCGTCGATCAGCCAGACACGCTGCGCTGCAAAAGGGCGTTCACGGCGCCAATCTTCCTGATCGTTCAGTTCCCAGGAGGCGAACGTATCAGGCTGGCGACCGGTCAGCTCGCTGATCAGGCTTTGCGGGGTGATCCCCACTGGCAGCATGAACCGCTCCAGGCCTGCCTGTTCCAGGATATAGCGAGCGAGGTCCAGCGCAGTGGTTTTGGCATACAGCGTCGAATGGGCCACAATCAAGCCATAAAAGTTGGAGTACAGGCTGGTGTTCGACACGCGCAAGAACACCCGCCTGGCGATGGCGGTGGCAAGGAGCGCCAGGCCTAAGATCAGGTGAAACAACCGTGGGCTCATGGGAGCCGCCTGGCAGGCAAAATCCATATAGGCACCCAACCAGCCGCCAATGCCATCGATCCCTCTGACCAGCTTCTCAGGATAACGAGCCGAAGCAGGCAGTTCAGGCACATCCGTCAGCATGCTCAGTTCCTGGGCCTTGGTTTCTGCTTTGAACTCATCCTCGTCTTCGGCAAGCGGGGCGGAAAGAACCTCTGCTCGAATTTCGTTGGCATCGTCGCGACTGGCAATCAGCTCTTCAAATATTTCCACTGCGCTGCGCCCATTGCGCCGGGCAATAATCTCCCGAGCCAGTCCATTCCAGGGCTCAACCAGGTTCACTGCATCAGGCACATGCTCCCCCGCAATCAAACGGGCGATGTGACGTGCCCCTGCGTTTGCGGTATAATTTGAATAGCTACCGGCACGGTTTTCCGTGTCCTC
Organism: uncultured Anaerolineaceae bacterium; assembly: GCA_964385625.1. Taxonomy (GTDB): domain Bacteria; phylum Chloroflexota; class Anaerolineae; order Anaerolineales; family UBA4823; genus FEB-25. The sequence continues at coordinate 18,138 of CAYLPS010000004.1, forward strand.
TGAATTGGGCGCCTGCGACAAGGCGCCCAGTTTGTTTTCTTCCATGGGCATCTCCTGCTTGAGTTCAGCCAGCCTGGCCAGGCTCAGGTTCCGTGCGGTTCTGGTTTTCAACCTCCGCATCGGCAGACTGGTGGATCAAGTCTGGCAGCAGCCCTCGGCGCAGCAGCTCCTGCCGGACAAGGAAACGGATCTGGTCACGCGGGTCGCGCATTTCCAGCGCCGCCCACTGGGCCAGGGTTTCCGCTTCGGTTTCGTTCAAGTGAACCAACAATCGGATCATCAAAACCTCCTGAATCATGTTTATTGGACATACTTGCAACAGGATATCGAAAAGTGGAGGAAGGAAAAAGGGATTATTTCTTTTCCTTCTTAACCTTCCTGCACGTTGCCGTGCCTCTTCCCCGCCCTCAATCCGCCTTGTTTTGTATCGGGCTCGCACCGCCGGGTGGGAAGAGTATGAAGTTGGTAATGTTCAGGGGTTGCTATTGTGTAACACAATAGGTTTGGCGAAATAAGTACTTATTGTATTATACAATAGGTTATAACAAAACAAACACAGATCCTGGAACCTGTACCTGGATTCAAATTATCAGCAACCCTTACCTGGTTTTCTTTTGAAGTTCGCGCTTAACCTGCTGCACTTCATCCAGCAGGGCATCATCGGCTTCTTGATAGCGCTTCAGCCGTTTTCGGGCATATTCCAGCAGCTTTACATCATGAGGCCAACCAATCCTGAGTTTGATTTCCTTCCAGGGCATCCGGGGGTCTTGTTCACGAATTTCTTCTGCCCACTGTGCATATGCCATACGCTGGATAATTTCTTCTTTAGATAATCCTGGGTTGCCTGGCTGAGCGTTACGGGCGGGTGCGATCACTTCGGCTGCTGATGTTGCAGAGGTTTCGGCTTGCAGCAGCCCGTCCCGCTGCAAGCGCCGTTCTATATGCACCAGTAGTTGATTTTGCTTGTCCAGCTTCTGCTGTAGCAGCCTTATCTGACCCACGTTCAGCATGCGAGGCCGGGTAGTATTCAAACATTCCTTAAATCCGGGATCCAGCGGATCACAATTTTTCATTGCTTCACCTAAAGCCAGCGCGTCCAGCTTGTTCTCCGCTTCTGAACGCTTGTGCAGGATATGATCGGTATGGTAAGCCCATCCGACCAGGTAATACATGGTCTCTTCCTCCGATGGCATGTCGGGGTCGGTCGCTCGCAAGTTGGTGCGCTGATCACCAATCGACCTCAGCCAGATCTCGCCGAAATATCCCATGCGGGACCACCCTGAGTCATCGAAAAGGGTGTAAATGATCAAGCCATCCATTTGGGGCGGCCTGCGCCACCAGCGTACCTTATCGCCAAATTGATCCACCAGGTACACCATCACAGCCGCGTCTACGGATGCCAGAGGAGCCTGGATGACGATTCCATCTGTGCGAATTTTATTGTTGCCTTCCATATCCTGAACACTGCCCCTTTCGGCGCTAATTTTACCCGGTGTACAATAGGATGGCAAACAAGTACTCTTGTAGTGAAAGATTGGGGGGTAAGGCGCGTTTTTCTGGTCGCCGCCAGGCCAATAACGGCTGAAAAGGATGGCGTATAATTGGATGGACAAAATTGTGCTTCACTATTCTGCCCGTTTTCAGCAAATGCTGAAAGTGCAAGCAGAAGGTCAACAGAAAGACGTAGAGGCAGGATCCGTTATCCATTGCATTAATTTAGCATCGGTGCTAGGATTCAATCATGGAATTTGAGCGCTTGTTGGAGCTGGTTGGCGATGAACCGGTCTTTGAGACCGCCCTGCTGTTGGCTGGCAAGGTCAACCCAGATATCGTGCGCCTGCAGCTCACCCGCTGGACGAATAGCGGGCGGGTGTATCAACTGCGTCGCGGCCTGTACGCCATCGCCCCGCCCTATCAAAAAGTCAAGCCGCACCCCTTCCTGATTGCCAACCGCATGCGGCGCGCCTCCTATGTCAGCGGGCAGTCGGCCCTGGCTTTTTACGGGCTGATCCCCGATACTGTGCAGCTCACCCTCAGCATCACTACCGGCCGCCCAGAGCGTTTAGAAACGCCGCTGGGCGTTTTTGAGTTCCGCCACGTCAAACCCGAGCTGCTGCGCGGCTATCGCATGCTGGCGCTGCACGGCCAAAAAGCCCCAGAGCAACAGGCCCTGGTAGCCACACCCGAAAAGGCCCTGCTGGACCTGGTGTATTTACAGCCCGGCGGTGATACCCCATCTTACCTGCACGAGCTGCGCCTACAAAACCTGGAGCGGCTGGATCTTGACGAGCTGCGCCGCCAGGCTGAAACCTTCCATACCCCCAAACTGCGCCGGGCCGTCAAGGCCATTACCAGCCTGGCGCACAGCGAAACCCAGGAGTATGAAACATTATGAGAGAGCACCTGGCTGAACTGGTTCGGCAGACTGCCACGCCCGCCCAAGGCCGCAACCTGGCAAGAGAATACCTGCAGGCCCGCATCCTGGCTGCGTTGCAGCGCGCCGGGGCGATGATCCCGCTGGCTTTTCATGGCGGCACCGCCCTGCGCTTTCTATATGCCCACGGGCGTTACTCTGAAGATTTGGACTTCGCCCTGGAAGGCGACCGCGGCAGCTACGATTTTCGCGGCTACCTGCAAGCAATTCGAGCCGAGTTGACGCCGGAGGGTTACCCGGTTGAGCTCAAGGTCAGCGATCAAAAGACCGTCCACAGCGCCTTCGTGCGCTTCCCCGGCCTGTTGTACGATCTGGGGCTGTCTGGCCAGCAAAGAGAAGTCTTGGCCGTGAAAATCGAAGTGGACACCAACCCACCCGCCGGCGCCGGGGTGGCGACCACGGTCGTGCGCCGCTTTGTGGTGCTCCAGCTTCAGCACCACGATAAGCCCTCGCTGCTCTCAGGCAAGCTGCACGCCATCTTGCAGCGTTCTTACACCAAGGGCCGCGACCTTTACGACCTGCTCTGGTATCTCAGCGACCCCGCCTGGCCGCCGCCGAACCTGACCCTGCTTAACAATGCCCTGGCGCAAACCGGCTGGCAAGGCGAGATATTGACAGCGATCAACTGGCGAAACCAGGTGCGCCAGCGCCTGCGCCGCCTGGATTGGGAGAACATCCAGGCGGACGTGCGCCCGTTCATAGAATCGGGGTTTGACTTGAGTTTATTGAGCCTGGAAAACCTGGAACGGGTGTTGGGAGAATAGTGGAATGCGCAAAATTTCCGAAGCTGAGACTCGCAAAAAGTTGATCGACCCTGCCCTGGAAAGAGCAGGATGGAATCTGAAGAACCATGCCCAGGTCGGTTTGGAAATTCCAGTGGATGGGTATGACAAAGAGCCCTGGAATGGAGTCACCGATTACTGTCTCTACCGGGCAAATGGTGAAGTGATCGCTGTGGTAGAAGCTAAACGTACCAGCCATGACCCGCGCCTGGCACAGCAGCAAGCCGAGCATTATGTAACCGAAATCACCAAACACCAGCGCTTTCAGCCCTTTGCCTTCCTGACAAACGGAACAGATATCTATTTCCTGGAAAAAGGCCTGGCTCCAAAGCGCCTGGTTTATGGCTTTTTCTCGCCCGACGATCTGGAACGCTTGCTCTTCTTGCGGCAGCAGCAAAAGCCTCTCAGCAGCATTGCAATTGATAATACCATCACTGATCGCGCTTACCAGCATGAAGCGATTCGTCGGGTGTGTGAAGCCTTCGACGCGGGCAAACGTAAAGCTTTGCTTGTAATGGCAACAGGCACCGGCAAAACCCGGACAACCATGTCCATTATTGATGTTTTTCTGCGCGCCAACCAGGCGCGCACGATCTTATTTGTCGCTGACCGCGACGCTCTGGTTGAGCAAGCGAAAACCGATGGTTTTGAGAAGTTTTTGCCGCATGAACCATGCGATCGGATTTACTCCCATACGATCGATAAAACCAAACGTCTGTACGCAGTAACCTTGCAAACGCTTAGCCAATGCTTTGAACAATTTTCGCCTGCCTTTTTCGATTTGATCATTTTTGATGAGGTTCACCGCTCCATTTTCAACAAGTTCAATGAGGTGCTTCAGTATTTTGATGCACGCATGATCGGCCTGACCGCCACCCCAGCGCAGTTCATTGATCGGGATACGTTTCGTGTTTTTGAATGCGGCGATGGCAAGCCCACCTTTTTGTACCCTTACAAACAGGCCATCGAAGAAGGCTTCCTAGTGGATTACACGCTTTACGCCGCGCAAACCCGTTTTCAGCGCTCCGGCATTCGCGGCGTTGACTTGAGCGACGAAGAGCGGAATTTACTGATCGAGCAGGGTTTTGATCCTGATGAAATTGATTTCGAAGGTACTCAGCTCGAAAAGGATGTCAGCAACAAGGATACCCTGCGCAAGCAGTGGGAAGAGATCATGGATAAATGCTACCGTGACCAATCCGGTCAACTACCGGGTAAGACCATCATTTTTGCCATAACCCAAGAACATGCCCTGCGCTTGCAAGAAATCTTCGACCAGATGTATCCCCAGTTCCCGAACCTGGTGCGCGTGATAACGCATAAATCTGAATATCGCGGCCAATTGGTCAAGAATTTCAAACAGGAAGATATGCCGCGGATTGCCATTTCGGTGGACATGCTCGATACCGGCATTGATGTCCCCGAAGTAGTCAACCTAGTATTCATGAAACCTGTTCAGTCACGCATCAAGCTGGAGCAGATGGTCGGACGTGGCACCCGCTCGAACGCGGCATGCAGGTTTCCCGAGCGCCTGCCCGGCGGCGTTAAACGCGAGTTCCAGGTGATTGATTTCTGGGAAAATGATTTCAATAAAGCCCCTGAAGTAGCCCAGGCCCAAGAACTGCCCGTGCTGGTCTCGCTATTTAACACCCGCCTGCGATTGTTAGAAACTTATCTCGGAGAACAGGATGATCCTGGCTGCCAGCAGACGATTGGCGATCTACGCGCTCAGATTGGGCGCATTCCCAAGGAATCTTTCTCTGTGCGGCGCGTGCTTCCCGAGATCGAAGAAGCCTTCACCGATGCATTTTGGGGCTATTTGGTCTCTACGAAAATCGATTTTCTACGCCTCAAGGTTGGTCCCCTGCTGCGTTTAGCCCCAGACGTGGATGTGCCGGCAGAAACCTTCCACCACAAAATTGAACGGTTGAAGTTAGCTCAACGCACAGGAAGAGACCCTGCCGATCTTGTGCAATCTATTGTTGAGGATGCTGCCAGTCTGCCCGATTTTGTCATTCAAGATCCGGCGCTTTCTCCACTAGTCAAACAATGTAAGCCCAACAATTTGACGCAAGCTTCACCCAGCGAACTCAGCCAGATTGCGGCTGGCCTGGCGCCGCAGATGAAGAACAAGCGCCGGGTGAGCAGTTTCTTGACCCTGGATCTGCCTGATCGCATTGATCTGAGCGGTTACATCTTGCTAACCCAAAGCGGTGAGCAAGTGTATGTCAAGGAATACCGCCAACGGGTGGAGACGCGTATCCTGGCAATCGTTGAAAACCACCCCGCAATGCAAGCCATTGGCCGCGGCGAAACCCCCGATGATTTGCTACTGCTCGATCTGGAACGAACCTTGCAAGCTGAGCTGGCTGCAAGCGAGTTGGAGTTGACGCCGCAAAATATCCGCCGCGCTTATGGTGTACAAGTGGAAAGTTTCCTGGACTTTCTGCGCCTGATATTAGCTGTGGATGCCATTCCTGGGTATCGTGAGATCGTTCAACATCAATTCCAACAATTCATCAGTGCTCACCTGTATAATGCCAATCAAATCCGCTTCTTGCGCGCCGTACAAAGCGTATTTCTACAAAAACGCCGCCTGGCTTTGCCCGATTTCTATGCTGAACCGCTCACCAATTTTGGCGCCGATGCCGTTGATCGCTGGTTTAGCCAGGACGAAGTGTCTGAAGTCCTGGAATTTACTGAAAAACTTACCCTTGCTGATGGTCCAAAATGATCGAATTTATTGAATCTCACCGTGGAAAACCAATCTGCCAGACCTTTAAAGACCTGGCTGCCCGGACGTGGAATTATCTGGCTGAGGGCGCCAGGATCGGTATGCCTCCGGGTGAGGAAACATTGACCGATGAAAACCTGATGGCGATCCTGGCTCTGCATGCAAGCCAGGTGGCAATTTGGCGTTTCACCAAGCACAGGGAAAGCCAGGTTGGTGCAGATTGGGAATGGTGGTTCGGCAACCCGACAAACGGCTGGTTTGGAATGCGAGTGCAGGCTAAAAAGCTTGACCTGAAACAATTCTCCTCTTATTACGGGGTTGACCACCCCGATCACACCAACCAACAGATTGATGCATTGATTCGGGAAAGCCAAAGTGCAGGTCTGTTTCCTGCTTACTGCCTCTATAACACCCATTTATCTCCCAGACTCCCCGAATGGGGCTGCAGCATAACATCTGCTGTGGCCATGCGGAGCGCCTTAGGACAGCCCCAGGCGCGCCGTTCGCACGCTGTTGCGTTTAAAGATATTGAAAAATATTTGTTCCCCTGGCATCGCCTGGTTTGCCATCCTGAAACAGGCCACCCCGACGGCGGTGGTTTTCCTGACCTGGTGCGCAATTCAATTTTGCCTGGCCTTCCATCTAGTCTGCAGGGAGAGGTGCCGGAGACTCACCCCGAGTTGCCCGATTACGCCAGAAAACTGGTGGGAGAAGTGACTGCTTCTTTGGAAAATAAAATGATCCCTGCTGTGGATACCATGGAACTTGAGTTTCCCACCCAATATCTGGTTGTTGTGTCAGACCAACCCATATTTCCGCGATTTATCATTGATGAGATGAAACCTTTTCGGGAGAAATAAACGATGCTAACGGACCCCAAACTTCGCAGCCAGGTTGATTCTCTGTGGGACAAGTTCTGGTCAGGCGGCCTGACGAACCCCCTCGACGCCATCGAGCAGTTTTCTTACCTGCTTTTTCTCAAACGCATGGACGACGCCGAAAGCAGGCGCGAGAAACTGGCCAAGAAGCTGGGGCAAGCTTACACTCCTGGCCTGGCGCCAGATCTGCGTTGGGGCTATTGGACAAACCTGAAGGCTGATGAAGCGCTGCGCCACCTGAAAGAAGTGATCTTCCCCGATCTGCGCAAGCTGGGTGCAGCCGGCAGCTCGTTTGAGCGTTACATGGCCAACGCTGAATGCAAGATCAGCAAACCATCCTTGCTCATCGAAGCCTGTAAGCTGATTGACCAGATGGAAATCAGCCAGCAGAACCAGGATGTGCAGGGCGATCTATATGAATACCTGCTCAGCAAGCTCAACACTGCCGGCCGCAACGGCCAGTTCCGCACGCCGCGCCATATCATCCGCATGATGGTGCAGATGTTGGCGCCGCAGCCGATGGAGCGCATCGGCGACCTGGCCGGCGGCACCTGCGGTTTTCCGGTCAATGCGCACCAGTATATTTTGGAGACTCACACCTCGCCTGAGATTTTGGAATATGACGAGGCTGGCCTGCCGCACAACTTGATTGGCGATTTGCTCAAGCCGGAAGAACGCACTTTCATGGCTTCCGCCAGGTACTTGCGCGCCTTCGATAATGACGCCGGCATGACCATGCTGCGGATCGGCTCCATGAACTTGATCTTGCATGGGATCGAATCGCCGCAGTTTTTTTACATGGACACGCTCTCCAAAGCCTTCATCGACGAGCGCGAGTACGATGTGATCCTGATGAATCCGCCTTTCAAGGGAGCGGTGGACAAAGGCGATGTCAACCCCAGCCTGCCCGGCGACACGACCAAGACTGAGCTGCTCTTCCTGCACCTGATCCTGCGCGCCCTGGACATGGGTGGGCGCTGTGCGGTGATTGTGCCGGACGGGGTGTTGTTTGGCTCCAGCAAGGCGCATGTGGCGCTGCGTAAAAAGATCATTGAGGAAAACCGCCTGGACGGGGTCGTTTCCATGCCTCCGGGCGTGTTCAGGCCCTATGCCGGGGTTTCAACGGCCATTCTGTTCTTCACCCGCGGCGCCAAAACTGAGCGTATCTGGTTCTATGACATGGCGCATGATGGGTTTTCGCTGGACGACAAGCGCCTGCCTGTGGGGGAGAACGATATTCCAGATGTACTGCTGTGCTGGCAGAAGCGCGGCGACAATGCCTTCCAGCAAGCCCGTCAGCAGCGATTGGACGAACTCAAAGCCCAGGTTGCGCCGCTGAAGGTCGAGCAATTGAGTCTGCACGCTGAGATCAACCGCCTGACCTTCGAACAGGCCATTGCCCCAGAGGGAGATAGCCCGTTGACGGCTGAACTGGCCGCAGCACAAGCCCGTCTTGTCGACCTTGATGCCCACATTGCCCCCTTGCAGGCCGAAATGGATCAACTCTCGCGCCAGTTCTGGGTTAACAAAGCTCAGGTCAAGGCCAACAAGTATGATTTGTCCACCAGCCGCTATCGTCAATTTGAGATAGACGAAACATATTATGAGAAACCACAGATCACTCTAAAGCGTATGAGAAAACTGGAGGAAATTTGTTTGGACACTCTGGATGAACTTCAGGATTACAGCAGATGAAAGAGGTCTCTCTTTCTGATGTCAGCCGAATTAACCCACCCAAGCGGGCTGGCTTATCACGTGATCTGTTGTGTTCATTCGTGCCCATGGAATATGTAGACGATATTTCAGGCACCATCACCCAGACATCAGTTCGTTCAGTTGGAGAAGTTGAAAAAGGATATACACCGTTTCTAAATGGCGATGTAATTTTTGCAAAAATTACACCTTGCATGGAAAATGGCAAATGTGCCATAGCCCAAGGAATGATGAACGGCGTTGGTTTTGGCTCGACAGAATTTCATGTTCTGCGCGCAGAACATGATGTTCTGCCAGAGTGGATTTATTACTTCTTGCGCCAGGAAAAAATCAGACAACAAGCAGCGCGCTGGTTTCGTGGTACCGCTGGTCAGCAACGTGTTCCAAGCGACTTTCTCGATCAATTGAAGCTCCCCCTCCCAACTATTCCAGAACAGCGCCGCCTCGCCGCCATCCTGGCCAAAGCCGACCGCCTGCGCAGCCTGCGCCGTTACGCCAATGCGCTGGGATAGACCTACCTGCAGTCTGTATTTATGGAAATGTTTGGGAATGTTGCTATAAATCAAACGAAATGGGAAGTGGAGGCTTTGGTAAATTTATGCACCAATGTTACTGATGGAACACACGATACACCAGAACGGGTGCCAGTAGGGGTGCCTTTTATCACATCAAAGAATATTCGACCTTATGAAATTGATTTAACAAATCTAGAATTTGTATCGATGGAAACACATCAAGAAATCATAAAAAGGTGCAATCCTAAATCAGGTGATATTCTGTATACAAATATTGGTGTGAACGTGGGTAATGCTGTTGCAAATCGACTAGGTTTTTCCTTTAGCTTAAAAAACGTTGCCCTCTTCCAATTGAACACCGCAAAGCTAGACCCATACTATATGGAATCCCTTTTGAATAACCCCGGCTTCAAAGAAAGTAGGTTACAATTTTCTTCGGTTGGTGGGGCTCAAAAATTTATGTCGTTGGATGTATTACGAGAAATGCCAATACCTATCCCGCCACTTGATTTACAAGAGCGCTTCGCTACTGTGGTGCAGTGTTACGAGCGCCTGCATTCCCAGCAGCGTGAGGCCAGTCGTCAGGCAGAGTTGCTGTTCCAGGGCCTGCTTGCCGATGCATTCAATATGTGTCAATATTAACCACCTATGAATGAGAAAACCTTTCATTTAGCCATACGCTTCTCCGATAATTTATTTTCTATTGGGGATGTGGTGGTTAAACACAATGAAGTATTTTACCAAAAAGGATACGTGTGGTTTGGGAAGATGGGTCAAACGATCTCTCAAACCAGAATGGATTTATTGAATCGCCAAATTGCACAGAGTATTCCCACATTCGTTTACCTAGTAAAAGGCAATCGAAAAAAATCCACCTTCTATCGCGCGGACCTTATCGCCATTACCAAAGAACTACCTATAGGCGAAGAAGTTGCAATTCCCAGTTATTACCAAAATAATAATCTTCTTCAATACATGAAAACATGGGTCAGAATTTCGGAAATTGTTGCAATAGAAATATCAGTAATTTCACATTTGCAGGCAATTGGTTCAGTATTTCCACTTCAAGAAACCCTTATTAGAAGCTCGTCCGGATATTTTCTGGTTCGCGAGGCAAAAAATATTTAACATTGAGAGCCTCGTTACCGCGAAGCGAATTTCCATGGAGTACCATTCCTTTGTTGGAAGAAAACTTCCCAATGATGGCATCCCAGGTGCTACAGGCTAAAAAGCTAGTCCAAGGCCTCCTCAGCTCGGCATTTACGGGGGACATGTGATTGCGTTTAAATACGGGCAGGTTGCCGAAAGTCAGGCCATCAACGCGTTCATTTACCTCTGTTTTGAGGAATTCGAAGAAAGCGCACAGCAAAAATTCGTCAAACTGTTTCGCCAACAGCCGTATGACCAGGCGCAGGTTATGCACACCTTTCGCGAATTGATCCTGGGCGCTTACTTGCATCGCGCTGGTTTTCGGGTGCTCTACGCGCAACATTTACAAGGCAAAACCCCGGATTGGGTGATCGTAAACGAGCAATTGATTCCTCTGGCAATTGTAGAGTTGGTGAATTTTCATATTGATCGCCAGACGGAAATGGCCCTTCAAAAACAAAGCCAGACCAGGCCGGCAGTGGTGGGTTATTGGCGCGATGGGAATGTGGATAATATAGAGCGCCTGAGGTATCGCCTGCAAGAGAAGGCTCAGGTTTACCAGGATTTAGTGACCAAGCTGGCCTATGTCATTGCAGTGTTTGGTGAGTTTGAGGCGGCATTAGATGTGGATGATATCGTGGCTTGTCTGAACGGAGAACGGGAGGGGCTGTTTGATCAATATCCGCATGTCAGTGGAGTGTTATTTTTCGACGAAAACGGCGGCAAGTACCGCTTTCAATATTTTGAGAACCCCGCCAATCCACGAAAACTGGAAATACCTGCAGGAATATTTTCAAGAGGCTCTTGATGCAAAGGAATGAATGATGAGTCCAGAAGAACAAATCTCTTTTACTTTGATGGAAAATGGCCTGGATTTTATCCTGCGATCGTTGGAGTATCTAACCGACGACCCAGACACTCGCTCTTTAAAATACGCTGTTCTCCATTTGCATTCTGGAATTGAGCTGATCCTAAAAGAGCGCTTGCGCAGGGAACACTGGGCGTTGGTCTTCGAGAAACCTGATGAAGCCAATATGGCCAAATACGAGGCGGGTGATTTCGTCAGTGTTCAATGGAAGACCTGCCTGAGCAGACTTCAAGGCATCTGCAAAGTTGATATACCAGAGGATCAGCGCAAATTATTAGAGGAACTCAAGAAAAAGCGAAACCGCCTTGAACATTTTGGTATTGTGGATACTGTTTTAGCGGTCAAAGGCTCGACAGTCCCGGTACTCGCGTTTGCATTAGATTTCATCAACGATGAAATTGGCATAGATCAGCTCTCGGAATCGGAGGTGGCTCTCTTGCAACAAATACGGAGAGCTTTGGGGAATTTCCAGGATTTCGTCTCGGAACGAACCAGATCTATAGCAGCGCAATTGGACCCTTACGGCAAGAGCATTGTCACCTGCCCGCGCTGCATGCAGGATGCAATGGTTATTGATGATGGCGCTCTATGCTACTTTTGTGGTCACCGGCATGATGATATGGAAGCCGCTATTCAAGAATTTGTTCATGATGTGCTAGAAATTGATTGGCATACCGTCGCGCGGGGAGGGGAATGGCCAGTCTACACATGCCCAGGTTGTGGAATAGATACTCTGGTTGACTTGAAAGAAGCCGAACAAGAGGATAAGCCACGTTTCATTTGCTTTTATTGTGGTAATCACTGGGACTGGGGGCACTTAATCTTCTGCTCGAATTGCGGTCAGCCTTATGAGCCAAACGGGATGGCAGCTTGCGACGATTGTTTTGAATGGAGTTTGCGTCGAAACGATTGATGAGCGCTTTAGATTCCTTACTCCACCAAGCCCTTCGCTCCACCTGGTCGAAAGCTCCCGGCGAGAAAGCACGCCGTTACATCGGCAAGTTCTATGCCCTGGAGCGGATCGGGGATCGGATCACCGGTAAGGTAGAAGGCAATCATGGCACCTATACTGTCTCAATCCGAGTAGATGATGGGCATGTGTCATCCACCTGCGGATGCTATATTGGCAAGCATGGCTACTGTCACCACTGTGAAGCCCTGGCGCACACCTTTTTCCAAACTCCCGAAGCCTTTGTTGAAGTGATTTCAAAAGATAAGGCTGAACTCTCTGCATTGGGCGATCTGCCCGACTATATCAAGACCGCCACGTTGGAATCCCTGCTGGCTGAGTTGAAGGCCAAGGGCATCACCCAGAAAGCCTTTGCGGAAAGCATTGGCATGAACCCCCGTCATTTGACCGCCGTCAAATCCAGCGAGCTGCGCAACCATTACTTCAACGAATTAGGGGCCCTCAAGCTGGCTTGCCTGTGGATGTTGGACCACATCAGCAATGAAAAAGACGCATAGCTCGCTCAGAGCGTATCCAACACCGTCCTGATTACATACTGTTTATCCCCAATCCGGTCAAAGAAGCACTCCTCAAGCGTGTTCGTGGCGATCAGGTAATGAGCCTGCGCCGGCTGCGCCAACAAGCCCTCGGCGCGCTGCTGGTCGGCGGGCGTGAAGCCCAGCTCCACAAACAACGCCTGGCGGGCCGGTGCGAGGTTCCAGCCACGGCTGTCGGCGCGGATGCTGATGACGATGAGACGGCACGCCGAGTCGTTGGTAAAGCGCTCAATGGCTTTTGCCCGTTTGCGTTTTGTCGTTTCGCCGGTGATCCAGGGGGCCTGGAACGCGCCGGCAATGTCACCCACGATCTCGCGGTGATAGGCAAAAATCACCAGCTTGTCCGGTTTGTTTTTCAGAAACGCCCGGACCCAGGCGAGCGCGGCATCGAACTTGCCCCAGGCTAATTCCAGGCGCGGTGCGGTGTGCCAGCCCACCCAGTCGTCATCCTTCGAAGCCGCCACTTCCGTGGAGTTGTAATCCTCCCGGTTGTCAATGCGCACACGATGGTATTGGCGGGGCATCGTCTCCGGGTCCAGCCTGGGCCGGCGCAGCAGGCAGCGGGTGCGCAACAGCCGGCCAAGCTCGTCCAGGCGGGCGGCGCCGTTTTCTTGCCCCAGGCAGTAGCGCTGGAAGAAACCGGCGCGACCGCCGAATTTATCCAACCGCCCCATCACATTCAATTGGCTGATCAGCTCCGCCGGGCCGTTGAGGATTGGGGTGGGCGTGAGCAGCAGCCGGTAGTGGATGCCCTGTGCCAGGGCCAGGGAGCGCCTGGTGCGCTGGGCATCCCAACTCTTCACGTAATGCGCCTCGTCCAGGATCAGGCCATAAGGGCGGCGGTTCAAATGTTGGATCACGGCGCCAGCGGCATCCAGCGTTTCGTAGTTGACCAGCACCAGGTCGGCCGCCGCGTCCACGGCGGCGTCTTTGCAAGTGGGCAGCTTTTTACCGGGCAGGTATCGTTCGATGGCGCGATGCCAGGCCTGGCTGCGGTTCGCCGGGCAGACGATCCAGGCCGGAAAAGCATTGGCGGCTTGCACAGCGCCCAGGGCGATGGCCATCCGATCTTGCTCATCGTCATCGGCGATAAAACAGCGCATGGCCTTGAGGGTATACTGCACGCCGGCAACTTGAAAAGGCGTCAGGCCTGGCAATGGTGACTTGAAGAGTGATTCGGGTTCCAGGGCGTGGCTGGCATCGTAACGGCTGCTTTCGAAACGTGCCATCAGCTCTTCTGCCGGCAGCTTGAAAGCAGGGTGCACGGCCATGCGATATTGATTGGCCAGCGACAGCACCGATTGAATAACACCGGGTGAAGGCCAGGCCAGCCAGCCGCGCTGCTGGTAAAAGTCAAAATGCGCGCTCGGGATACGCCGGACTGCGTTTCTGATAGCGTCATTCTTGGGGAAATCAATCACGATCTCCCCCGCTTGATCAAGATAAACTCTTCCAGGCATGCTTAATCCTCTAACTTGGCTACGGCTTCTTCCAGATCGCGCTCGCCAGGCGTGGTATAGATCCGGGTGGTGTTCAGACTGTTATGGCCGAGCAGCGCGGCGACTTTTTCAAGCGTTACGCCCTCATCCAGCAACGCCTTGGCAAAACTGTGCCTGAGCGTGTGGGGCGATACGTTTTGTAAGCCAGCGGCGGTCGCGGCGCGTTCCACAGCCCGCTGCACCGAGCGCACACCCACCCGCTCTCCCCGCTGGCCAATGAACAAAGCCTCGCCAGATCCTTCAGGCCGCACCGCCAACCACTCGTTCAGAAGCTGGCGCGCCGGGCCGTTCAAGGGAATAGAACGCTGTTTTTGACCCTTGCCGGAGCGCACCACCAGGCTGCCCTTGCGCTCGCCGATCTGCACATCGTTCAGTTGCAGGGCGCACAGCTCGCCAACACGCAAGCCGGTGTTCAGCAGCGTTAGCGCCATCGCGGCGTCCCGCAGGCGCATCACCCACAAGCGTGGGTAGCGCTGCCTGGCCAGGCGCAGATCGTTTTCAACGGCCCGCACCAGCGCCGCCCGCTGGCGTTTGTCCAGCCATTTCGGGGCCAGGGGCACGCTTTCCACGTTGCGGATATTGAGCGCCGGGTTTTGGGTCAGCTTGCCGGTTTGGACTGCCCAGTGCCCGTAAGCGACCAACGCCGCCAGCTTGCGATTGATGGTGTGCGGCCGAGCGCCGGCTTCGCTCAGAGATTGACGATAGGCGCGCAGTTCACTCGCCGACCAGTCAAGCAGGCGAAACGGCTCGCCTTTGGCGTGGGCTGACCAGGCGGCATAGATACGGATGTCGCTGATATAACCACGGATAGTGACCGGAGAGCGATCTTGCTCGGTGAGGTACCCGGCAAAAGCCTGCAAGTCCAGGCCATCGTCATATTCGGTTAAGTGTGATGTAGTTGTCATGGCGAGAATTCCTTTCGATGGGTTTTACCAAAACGGGGGTTTCTTCAATCCCAGGTGATGGGTTTCCGCAAAGAGTGCGCTTAACACCCAGGCCAGGGATTTTTCCAGGATTTCGATTTCCTGCTTGCCCGGCACAACTTCGGTTTCTGCAGGCATCAGGATTTCGGGATCGGTGATCTCAACATTGACGCTCAGGCGGCGCGGGCCGCGCGTCTGGTAGTCAGGCGTGTAGGAATAAGCCAGCAGCGGGCCGTCGCTCTGCCAGCCGTGGTATTCCAGGAAGGCGTCAATCACCACCTGCATGCGGTGCAGGGCGGTGCTCTGGTTCCAATGGATGCGCCGGGCATCCATCTGGATGGTCTGCTCCACCAGTTGCAGCAGCCCAGGGTTCATGCGCAGGTAGTGGTACAGCAGGTACAGCGACTCGCGCGGCACGCCGCTGCGCGTCAAAGCCGCGGCGAAGGGATCGTGCGAAGCCAGGTAAATGGTGCGCATAACGTACAGGAACTCGCTGTCCGCCTGCGGCTGGTTCGTATACAGTCCGTTTTGCTGCAGTTCCTGGTAAAGGGCGGCCAGGATCATGCGCCGTTCCGGGTTGGTGAACTGCGGCATCTCCTGGGCCACCTGGGCCAATGATTTGGCTTCACCTAAAGCAGTTGCCAGGGCTCCGGTGGCCGTCAAATCTACCCAACGGCCTGCTGTCGGCTCGATCTCCCACTCCGGGTTGGCCAGGAACTCGCTCAACGGCAGCGCCAGCAGGCGGAACGGCAGCCGGCCATGCTTCTGGCGGGCGATTTCCACTGCCTGGCGCCAGGTGTTCAAGGTGCGCTGCCATTCTTTGCCGCGCGGCAGGTCAACCAGCATGCGCACCACCGGCGAGAACTCCTGCGCTGGCGAGCTGGCGTAAAAGGCAACCTTATGATCCAGGCTACGCAGGATCCGCTCTAGAAAATCTGAACGGGCGTCTTGCTCGGATTCGAAAATGGCTTTGGTCATATCCGCCAGCGTGACCAGGTTATCTGGGCGGATGTGGCCATCTTCGCCATAATCCAGGTTGCGGTCGGTGGTCACATTCAAACCAGCCGCCAGCGCCGCCAGGTGGACATCCAGCACACCCAGGGCATGCCGGATGGCCCGGGGCTCCTCAAGCTGGCAGGCGCGGGCGTTCGCGAGACCATCCAGCTTGCACAAGGCGGCGCCGCTTTCGCCCAGGCGATAAACGCGGGGCGCTGGGCCTGTCTGCCCCCCGCGTTTGAGCTTGCTGCTGTAGGTTGAGAAAAGCGGTGGGAACCCGGCGCTGGCCGCTTCCATTTTTTCCAACGTCCGGCGCAGGCGGTCGCGGTTCAGTCCGCTGGCCTGGGTCAGTTGTTTGTTATCGGCCACGCCGACGACTGCCTGCGTGTGCAGGATTTTGCGCCAGCCGTTGTTACGCACCTGGTTGTCCAGGGCTTCCTGTAGTTCCAGGATTCTTTCAGGGGAAAGAGAACTCATCCATAACTCCTTGCAAGGGTGAGGGTGACTGCGCGCCCTGTTGCGCACATTGGATGCTGCGCACATTGCTCGCGCACAGCCACCCTCTTAATATGCGCACGGTTTATGCGTGTACTCCGCTGGTGGCAGAGCGGATAGGAAATATCCGGTAGCGACCGCGCACATCAGGCTTGATCCTCGGACGTTTCTGCGTCAGAGGGCTCGCTGGGCAGCGTGCTGCAGCCCAGGTGATCGAGCTGGATACGCTGCTTGGCGATAATGCTGTTCTGGGTAACGAAGGCTTGCTGCATTTCTCGCCTCTCATGCTGGCGAGCAGTTTGCTCAGCTTCCAGGGCGCGCCGAGTGGCGGCCAGGTCGCGTTCGGCTTTTTCGGCTCGTACGGTGAGATCGAGAACTTGCTGCTGGGCCTGGCCCAGTTTTTGGCGCACTGGCTCATTGCGTAAGCGCTCGGTTTCCAGAAGCAGCCCTTCGATGCGGATTTCGGAAAACCGCAGGGCATGCTGCAAGTCCGTAATGCGGGTCTGCTGCTGACGCAAATGGTCAGCCAGTGCGATGCCAAACTCAGATAAGATGCTTTCGGGCGACTGGCCGCTCTCGATGGCTGAGGCATAGGTCGAGAAATCGCCAGATAAGCGCGCTTCCAGGCTGCGCAAGAAGCTGATGGCAGCCTGGCGGCGGATTTCATCAGGATTAGGGGGAGATGTGAACCAGGGCACGGTGATAACTCGATGAAGATGATGACTAGCTCCACAGCTCGCCCAACGAATCCAGGATGGCGTTGGCCTCTTCCTGCTCGCTGAGCGGCTGGGGTTGGTTGGATAGCCCGCCGCGCATGGCGCGTAAGACTGCTGCTGCACGCTGGCGGGGCGGGACGGTCTCTAGAAAGCGGATGATGTCATCATCACGCCCCGGCACAAGCCATAATTTGAGCGGTACAACGACAACTTGAGAACGGCGGGGGCGAGCCATAGAGCGCTTTTTATGCTACCTGATTGGGTCTGAAGGCAATCATGCTACCTGTTTGGGCGCATCCAGCACCCCGGCGCGTTGGGCAAACTTGGCCAGGCCGCGGGCATTTGCAGTTACCAGTTCAGGCAGTTCGATGGCATTGGGGTAAGCCGAGCGCAGCCGCTCGCCCAGCGCCAAAATACCGCCGCCCGTGAGTAAGATATAGTCGAAGGCTTTGCCATCTTCCCAGGTTTGGGATAGATAAGCGCGCACTTCGCCGGCGGCAATATCCAACGCCTGGCGCGCCAGCGGTTTCAGGTCGAGCGCCTCGCCTTTGACCAGCAGTTCTGCCCGGTGGCCATTGCAGGCCAGGCGGACATATTCATCGGCCTCGTGCAGGCTGAAGCGCCGCCCGCCTTTTTGCAGCAGCAGGTCTTGCATGACCTTGGCAGCCCGGCGCTGGCCAAGCGTCTCGCCGCCGGTGTAGCGCCGGACGATCTGCCCACCGGCCAGGTGGAACAAATCGAGCGTGTTGAAACCCTGGTCGAGCACCGCTACCGAGGCTTTTAGATCGGCCGGTGAGCGCCCCCACTGGCCGTTGCTATTCAGCCCCCAGTCGAAGAAACTGCCGAGCGGCTGAGCCATGGCCTTGAGCGCCTGAATGTGCAGGTGAAAGGCCTGGCTGTTGAGGATGAAGTGATGATCGCCGATCAGCCAGGTTTCAAGCGCCTGCACCACGGTTTTCGCGTCTGGGCTTTGCAGCACCTGCACCGGCAGCGCCACGATCAGAGCCAACTCGATCAACGGCTCAAGTTCCACCTTGACGCCCAGGCGTAAGAGCAGCCTCCCCAAGGTGGTATAGAGCAGGGCGCGTAACTCGGGCGAGAAAGTCAGCCGGTCAAAGTCCAGGCGCTCGATGGGGCGGGCATACAGGTTAACGTGCTGACCCACCAGGTGGCGCAGATCGTCCACGATGACCACATCGGGCATTTGCTTCTTCTGGCGGACCAGGCCAATACTCAACAGCCCGTTGTCAGTTTCACCCACGCCCACAATGGCGGGAACCCGTTCGGTCACGATTTTATCTTCCCAAACGGCAGCGGCCTTGAAGGCGTAAAAGCCAACATCCACGGCGATTTTATAAGTGGAAGGTGTATTTTGAGATGTCATGCAAAAGTCTCCTTGTCTGCGAGTGCGCAAATTCATTGCGCATATTAAGAGGGTGGATGTGCGCGGGCAATATGCGCACACAGAAATCATGCGCATCCAGCCTGTACGGGTTCCTGTATGGGCAGGACTGCCCCTGTATGGGCATGTACGGCCTGTACGCCTGTATGCGCTACCCCGGCCAGGCGAGCCAATTCGAGGGTAATGCGGCGGGCGTCGGTGGCGTGTTGGGGTTTGGTCAGCCAGCTCCGGCGCTCGAATTGCTCGGCGATCTTCTGCACCTGGTGGTGGCTGATCCCCTGCCCTGCCAGCGCCTGCGCCAGCCGATTGACGATGAAACGCCCTTCGAGCTGCTCCAGGGCATAAGCCACCAGCGCCCGCTCCACATCGCTCAAAGGGTTGAACTCTACCGGCTGAGCGGGGACAGCTTGCTCAGCCGTGAGGCGGTACGCCTGGAAAATGCTGTACTGACCGTTCATGAATAGGATGCCCCGCCCTGGCAAGCGCAGACTCAGCGCTTCTTTACCCCACCGGCGCGACCCCAACACGACCGCTGCCGAGGTATCGTCTGAAACGCGGAAGGAGATGCGCACCGGGATCATCGCCGAAAGCCCGCGCGGCACATCCTTTGCCCGCCAGTTGTGGCCGGCCAACACAACGGTCAAACCCCACTTGCGCCCGCGCCGCGCCAAGTCGGTGACCTGTTCCAAGATTTCCTTGTCGTCGAAGTAGGAGTTGGCCTCGTCAACGAACAGGATCAGGCGCGGCAGCGGCTCTTTGGCGATCTGGTTGTACTCGTCCAGATTAGTTGGCATTGCTCCGTTCTGAGCGGCTTCCTGGAACAGCGTCCGGCGCCGGGCCAGTTCAGCGTGAACCGCTCCCAACAGAACTTTGAACTCCTTAGCAGACTGAGCAACTGGGTAAGGGTTCTTGGGGTTGAGCACATCGGGGTTGAACGTGGTAGCGTCCGGGTCAACATAGAACCTGATCCAGCCATGTAGAGTTGCGGCGTAGTTCAGGCCTTCCAACAAGTTGCTCTTGCCCGAACCCGGCTCACCGCAGATCAGGGTGTTTTGCAGGGTCAACATGGCGAGCGGCCCAGACAGCCCGACGCCCAGGGGCAGCGAGTTTTTCTCGAACACACTGGGGTAGGGGATCATTTCGGGCAGCTTGGGAAGGGCACTGAGCAAGATCATGTAACGTAATCCTGTCGAGTTAGAGAGAAAAACTGGTTTACCGTGCAAGGCCGTACTCAGGTGATGCAGGGTTTCGCTGGAGATGAAGCCTTCCAGCCGCCCTTCCATCTGGGTCAAGTTGAGCACCACAGCCAGCCAGACCAGGCCGTTGCGTTCGGTCAGGTAGAAGGTGACTGCCGCGTTCAGGTTGCGTTGTGCCAGGGTATGCACAATCAGCCGGGCGCAGTGCCTGGCTTCTGAGAAAAAGCGAGATCCGTTCATACATGGTTTCCTCCAGTGAGCAACTTGGGTTCGATTTCATCCAATAAGGGGCGGACGCGCGGGTCATCAGGGGGGATGACGATGACTTCTGTATCCACGATGTCCCCTTCCGGCAAGGCCGGTTGGGTAGCCTTGTTACCGGCCTGCAGCGCCTGGCGCAGCACGGTGCGGCGTTGGGCGCTCTGAACCGCCTGGCCGGAGTTGGCGGCCAGCATCAGTTCAGCCGCCTGGGCGCGGGCAGCCACCTGGCTTTGGAGCTGGGGATCATCGGCGCCACCGGCGGTGAGCACCTTGCCTTCCTTGCTGACCGAGGCGCCAGGGTTCAACGAGCGGCTGATGTCGAAGATGTTGAACCCGCCCTTGCCATTCGGGGTGATCACCACCGGGCGATTCGCCAGGCGGTGGATGCCAAAAGCGCGCAGCAGCACCCAACTGACCGACTGCCAGGCGATGAACATTCCAACTGCGAACAAGACTACCAGAGCAATGCGCCCGGCCCAGGTGCGAAAGAGCAGGGTTTGGCGCTCGCTTTCACGCTGTTCAGCCAGGCGCTCCACCTGGGCGGTGGCTGAGGCTTGCAGCAGCCCAACGGCGATGCTGGTCGAGGTAGCCTGGTTGTTGTAGGCCGACTGAGTGGCTGTGCCGGCAGCGCTCAAGGCTGCTTGCGTGTGAACAGCGGCTTGTGCGGTGGCTGTGGCTTCGATAGACTGTTGGGCGGCCGTGACGGTGGCAGCCTGAGCCTGTTCCGTCTGGCGCAAGAAATAGGCTTCAGTCGCTGCGGCCTGGGTCATCTGTAAAACAACCGCTGTACTTTCAGCGGCCAGTTCGGACATGCGGCCTTCGCTGGCCTGGCGGGTAGCCCGCGCCTGCAGGGCGGCGGCCTGGTCCGTAGCCACATAGGGCGGGATCGGCGTGGCGATCTCCACACGAACATCATCGGTTACAGGAGCGCCGGTACAAGCCTGGAGCAAAACCGCCAGGCCCAAGATCGCGAACAGGATCACCACAACCCGA
The DNA here is from genome assembly GCA_964385625.1 of uncultured Anaerolineaceae bacterium. GTDB lineage: Bacteria > Chloroflexota > Anaerolineae > Anaerolineales > UBA4823 > FEB-25. Next base: position 39,198 of record CAYLPS010000004.1, read on the forward strand.
GGGTTCATACCGATCACTCTAGAATCCCCAACCTTGCAGGGGGAGATCGTCATCTTCCTCAACATTTGCCGCCAGCAGTATCTGCTGCTTTGGCAGCGGCTGAGGCTGCGGGGAAGATAATTGTGCCCGTATGGGTACATTTATTTTCTGCCAACGGGCGTTGGGGCCAGGCAGCCAGCGGGGCTGGGCCGTCGGCGCTGGCAGCGACTTGCCGCGCAACACGCCTACGCCCAGGCCAAACACAATGCCGGCCGCTAAAGAGACAACCACCAGGAAGGCAGTCAGGCACTGGCCGGTGAGCAAGGCTGTGCTCGACGCCAGATTGGCCGCGCCGTTGGCCAGGCTGGCCATGGAAGCAGTCAACGCAACCCCTAATGCGCCAAAGGCGAATATGAGCAGAAGGATGCCGGCAGAGATGTAGAGAACCTTGTTCATGATCGTGTCACTCGATAATGTTACTTATTGTATAATACAATAGGTTTGGATATTAAAAATGCCTATTGTGGCATACAATAGGATAGCATAATCTCACCATTTGGTCAAGGAAAAACAAACGCCTCCGCAATGGGAGGCGTAGATGCACAATTAATTCTTTTTGCCCCGTCTACCTCTGGAGCGTTTCTTCTGCTGCTTCTGCTCCTTGGTAACAGCCTGATGGTTTGCGGCAGTCTGGTTCAGCTTTCTTTCTGCCATACGTAAGGCGGAAGCTTTTTCAGGTTTTCCCCATTCTTTATATAAACCCGTTAGACGTTCCAGTAGATCGGGACGATTCTTCAATTGAGGACGCGCCAATGCTTGCAGCATGATTGCTTCTGCTCGAGCATATTGCTTGGGAGACTTATCCAGTATCCAATATTTGTCTGCCCATCCAATATAAGCCCAGGCTTCATCTGGCAGGCGTTTTACCAGATCAGAGTAAACAGCTTCTGACTCTGCCTGCTTCCCCAATTCCCACAATGCTTCTGCGCGTCCACTGCTAAAATTCAAGACAACATCGTTGTCTTCATCTGGAAACTGAGTGAAGAATTCCTGAATATATTGAAGGCGATACTCGTGGAACGTGCGGTTATCCAGTCCCGCATTATGAAGCTCAAACATAAAGTCATAGCACCAGTTATCAAAATCCGGGTTGAGTTGCGGATGAGCCTTGCTGAATTCATCCCGTGTGCGCATTTCTGGTCGGGCCATCGTCTTGGCAATTTCCCATGCCTGTATCCATGTCTGGCAGGCGGCAAGGAAATCCTGTTTTTCCAGAAATTGGTAACCGATTTGCATCTGGTCTATGAAACGTTGTTCAGGAGCTAGCTGAATCACTGGCAAACTTCCGTTTCGGGTCTGTGCCCAATGTGCTTCCTCGCTCATTTGGAAGGCATCAATGGTCTGGATAGCCGACTGACCGGCATCTACACCCACGTGGTGAATGACTGCGCTACGCAATGCCTTGACAAGAAAAGCATTAACCTCTGGGTTATCTCCGCCATCTTCAACCTGCATTGTTAGCGCGCCAAGAATGCCATTCAATTTGCGAAACTGGATCAGAGACAATCTCAAACCTTGAATCGCTTTCTCAACTGGCTTCAATTGATTCAGCCGAGGGCGATCAATATTTTTACCTGGGACGGATGATGGTATCCGATTCACGCGCATTCTCCCAATTGAATTTTAATTTCAAGATCAAGCTATACCTGAGGCCCACTGACTATTTTCTGCCCCGCCTTGGGTCAAACTTGCTCAAATCCTTATTTTGTTCCTGGTAATCTTCTACGGATTTCTTGAGCACCAGCCAGGCCGTGCCGATCTTCTCCCCCTGGAGATCGCCTTCGCGCAGCAGCCGGCGCACATGCTCAACATGGAATTGCAAAATGCGCGCTGCTTCTTCGGTTGTTACAAAGTCTCTAAGGTCTGGCATCCGTACCCTCTTGTATGGCACAACAGGTTTCGCCTTGATAAAAGGGTACTGATTTACGGTGGCCGTAAGCCTGTACCCTTTTATCAATAAGACACGCGAACTGCGTGTGCCCCCACCCAGATTCGAACTGGGGTTTTAGCCTTGAAAGGGCTGCGTCCTGGTCCCCTAGACGATGGGGGCGGGTTCCAAGCGCACGGATTTTACCATCAGCACTGATTCGGGTCAAGGAAAACTGGACAAAAATGCCACCCTCAAGTAAAATATTGTGCCTTTATTCAGATGGATTATTTGGAGGAACAAGTTGGCCAACACCAAATCTGCAATCAAACGCATCAAGCAAAATCACAAGCGGCGATCACGCAACCGCCTGTTCACCGGCCGGGCACGTACATATATCAAGCAGGCCCGTTCCACGATCGCCAATGGCACACCCGAAGATGCCCGCACTGCAACCCTCAACGCCATCAGCGCATTGGACAAAGCGGCTGAAAAGGGTATCATCCACAAAAACAACGCCGCTCGCCGCAAGAGCCGCCTGATGCACCGGCTTGCCCAAATGGAAAAGCCCGAAGCCTAATATTCCTTACTCTGGTCTTGCATTGTCTGCAAGGCACTAGCATATTGCATGGTAAATCTCAGCGGGAGTATCAGGAACTCCCGCTTTTTGTTACAATTGGGCATATGTTTGAGCTTCAACAGCAGCTTATATCCGATAAAATCCGCTCGTATTGCAGCGAGCATCACCTGCCTCAACCGGGTGAGATCATTTGGAGCCCCATCCCGTTCGCCGGTGAATGGGGTATCACCACTTCCTTCTTCCAACTCGCTGCCCTGGAAAGTAAAGCGGTAAAGGAAGCCACCGGGCATTCGATCAATGTCTCCCAACGTGCCCAGGAGCTATCGATCGCCATCGCCGAATACTTGGGCGATATACCGGGTTTTACACGCCTGGAAGCCGTAAAAGGCTATCTGAACCTATATTTCACTCCGGCTGAATATTCCCAGCGCCTGGTGGATATGGTGATCGAGCAGGGCGACGATTTTGGGCGTGGTAAGCCCAAGAGAGAGCGAGTGATGATCGAGTATGCCCAGCCCAACATGCTTCACTCCTTCCACATCGGCCATTACCGTAATGCCATTCTGGGTGAATCGCTCGCCCGCATTGTGGATTTTGCCGGCTTCGAAACCATCCGAGCCACCTATCCGGGGGATATCGGCCTGGGCGTCATCACCGTTTTGTGGATCTACCAAAAGTATTACCAGAGATTAGAACCTGAAGGGATTCACGAGCGGGGGCAGTGGTTACTAAAGATTTATGCCGAAGCCACCGCCATGCTCGAGCCTAAGGAAGGCGAAACACCCGAGCAGAAAGCCCAACGCGAAGCCTATGATACCGAACGCCGTGAGCTTTACCGCAAATGGAATGAAAAAGATCCCGCAGTACGCGAACTCTGGTTGAAAACCCGCCAGTGGAGCCTGGATGAGCTCAATGACATTTTCCAGATGCTGGATATCAGGATGGATGTATGGTTCTTTGAAAGCGATGTGGATGAACCCGCCAAGGAGATCGTGGATGAGCTGATCCAGAAAGGCATAGCTGAAGATGAGCGCCCTCAGGGTGGTCCGGTGATCGTGCACATCGATGAAAAACTTGGGTTACAAAAGGAAAAGTATCATAGCAACATTATTCTGCGTAGCGATGGTACCACCCTGTACCTCACCAAAGACCTAGCCCTTGCCAAGATCAAATTCCAAACATACCATGTGGAACGCTCGGTATACGTGGTGGATGTACGCCAGGGCTTGCACTTGCAACAAGCGTTTAAAATCCTGGAACTGCTTGGTTTCCCGCAGGCTGCTAAATGCTATCACCTGGGATATGGCTTTGTCAGCCTGCCAGAAGGGGCGATGTCAGCCCGTGAAGGCCGGGTGGTGTTATTCAAAAATGTGGTCGATGAAGCCATCCGCAAGGCTGTTTTGGAAATCGAGAAGATCAATCCTGACCTGATCGATCAGCAGCGCCAGACAGCTGCCAGGCAAGTTGGCCTGGGCGCGATGGCTTACGCCATGCTGTCCGTCGACAATAATAAGGACATGGTCTATGATATGCAAGCTGCGCTCAACTTTGATGGACATACCGGGCCGTACATCCAGTACGCCCACGTGCGTGCTAATAGCATAATCAAGAAAAGCGACGGTATCCCGCCACAAGCTAATTTCAAATATCCACTCACCAGCCACGAAATCCAGCTGATTGATCTCATGTCACGCTTCCCATCCACCGTTGAGTTAGCAGCCAAAGAGTACCGCCCATTGATCGTTGCCAATTACGCCTATGAGCTAGCCAGCACGTTCCACAGTTTTTACCACGTGGTCAAGGTCATTCAAACGGAAAACCCGGGTATACGGGCAGCCAGGCTGCGGCTGGTGGCAGCTGCGCGCCAGACGCTGGCCAATGCATTACAATTGCTGGATATCGAAGCACCACAAGAGATGTAGTCAGGTATGGTTTTCAAGGAAACCTGCACCAACCTGTTTAAAAATCCAATCTCGAGGAGTATAACCAGTCTATGTCAGCCATCCGTACACTTATCATGGGCGCCGCCGGGCGCGATTTTCACAACTTCAATGTCTTCTTCCGCAATAACCCCGATTATGAGGTTGTTGCTTTCACCGCCACCCAGATTCCCGATATCGAGGGGCGCACCTACCCCACCGAGCTGGCCGGTAAGCTGTATCCCAAGGGCATCCCCATTTACGCTGAAAGCGACCTGAACAAACTGATTGGCGAGTACCATGTGGACCAGGTGATCTTCGCTTATAGCGATGTTCCTCACGAGGTACTGATGCATAAAGCTTCCGCAGTGCTCGCCTCTGGAGCTGATTTCCGCCTGATGGGCACTAAGTCTACACAGATTAAGTCCACCAAACCTGTGGTTTCAGTATGTGCAGTGCGCACTGGCTCTGGTAAGAGCCAGACCACGCGGCGAGTATCGCTTATCTTGCGCAACATGGGCTACCGGGTCGCTGCCATTCGCCATCCCATGCCATATGGTGACCTGGCTAAACAAGCCGTCCAGCGCTTTGCCGATTATTCTGACCTCGATAAGCATGAATGTACAATTGAGGAGCGCGAAGAGTACGAACCTCACCTGGACAACGGGGTCATTGTATATGCCGGCGTGGATTATGAAAAAATCCTGCGCCAGGCCGAGCAGGAAGTGGACATCGTGCTGTGGGATGGCGGCAATAATGACTTCCCATTTTACGTATCTGACTTGCAAATTGTAGTCGCTGATCCGCATCGTGCAGGCCATGAACGCAGCTATTATCCCGGTGAAACAAATGTTGATGCCGCAGATGTATTTGTGATCAACAAGGTGGATACCGCCGATCCAGAAAAAGTGATCATCGTACGCCAGAACCTGCGTATGCTTAACCCCGGCGCGATCGTGATTGAAGCTGCTTCCCCGCTATTTGTTGAAAATCCTGACGCCATCCACGGGAAACGCGTGCTGGTGATCGAAGATGGCCCTACGCTGACCCATGGTGAAATGGCATACGGGGCAGGCTACGTGGCTGCCCGCCGCTTTGGCGCCGCGGAGATCGTCGACCCGCGCCCTTTCGCGGTCAAGTCTATCAAAGCCACCTACGAAAAATACCCCAAGACCGGCCCGATCCTGCCCGCCATGGGTTATGGCGAAGCTCAAACGCGTGACCTGGAAGCCACGATCAACCAAGCCGATGTGGATTTGGTGATTATTGGCACACCTATAGACATGAACCGCGTGATGAAGATCAATAAGCCCACCCAGCGCGTGCGCTACGAGCTGCAGGAGATCGGCAAACCGACTTTGGAAGATGTTCTAAAAGCAAAATTTGGCAAATAGTAGACCAGGATATTTGAAACCAGGACCAGATGCCCTCGTTAAATTGGGCTTCTAAATTTCTATCCGTACCCTCACCAACCGCCCTGGAGATGGATTCTATCGTCTATCCCCAGGGCAATGGCTACCCTAATGCCACACCGGTAAATCAGCTGATACTGGGCGAAAACCTGGCCGTGATGGCTGCCCTGCTGCCAGAGTATCGCGGTAGGATTAATTTGATCTATGCGGACCCACCCTTTTTCACCAACCGGCGCTATCATGTGCGCATCGGCAGGGGAGAAGATTCACGCCACCCCCAAGATTGGCAGCTCGAAGAGGGCTATCCAGATCATTGGGCTAACCTCGATGCCTACCTCGACATGCTCTACCCGCGCATCAAATTAATGCACGAATTGCTCGCTCCAACCGGCACACTTTACCTGCACCTCGATTGGCACGCTGATGCCTACGCGCGCCTGTTGCTGGATGAGATTTTCGGTGAAGACCGCTTGCTAAATGAGATAATTTGGGTGTACCACGGCCCATCCCCCATTCGTTCTGCGTTTAACCGCAAGCACGACACAATCCTGGTATATACCAAGAGCGATAAGTATACTTTCAATGTCGATGACGTGCGCCAGCCTTATGATCCCATCACAGTGAAAACCTTTGCATCATCATCCAAGGCTGGGTTTGGAAAAATCCCCAACCTGGCCAGGGGCAAAGTACCTGAAGACTGGTGGTACTTTCCTGTGATCGCCCGCTTGCACTCCGAACGCAGTGGTTACCCAACTCAAAAGCCTGAGGCGCTGCTGGAGCGTATCATCCTGGCGTCATCCAACCCGGGGGATTTGGTGGCAGATTTTTTCTGCGGTTCTGGAACCACCCCGGTGGTGGCCGCAAAACTCGAGCGCTGTTTCATCGCTAATGATATAAGCTTCCGCGCCATCCACACTTCCCGTCTCAGGTTGGTTGGCTCGGTTTCGCCTGCATTCAACATCCGCCAGGCCATGGGGAGCCATCTTGCTGAAAACGATCCCAGGTTATCTCAATCTACCTCGCTGTTTGTCGACGGCCAATCAGTTCGGCTGCAATCAGAAGATGCCAGGTCAATCGATTACTGGGAAGTAGACCCTCACTGGGACGGGAAGCTTTTCCGCAGCGCCCGCCAGGTGATCAGGCCACCCAGGAAAGGTTCCATCAGTAATCACATTTCCCTGCCTGGTTCTAATTGTTCGTACACCGTCTGTGCCCGGATAGTCGATATCCACGGCAAAATTCGCATCCTATCGTATTAAATTAGCTCTATATCGAGAACTGTTATTTAAACAAAAAACCCGCCTGTACGATAAAGTGGGTGATTTGCTGCAGCGTTGCGACCTTTACGCATCCAGCCGGTAGCCCACCCCCCGGATGGTCTTCAAGAATTGCGGCTGTCGCGGGTTTTCTTCGATGGCCTCGCGCAGCCAGCTGATGTGCACATCCAGGGTACGCGTATCCACGGTGTATTGCGTATCCCAAACCTCCGAGAACAGCCTTTGCCGCTCAACCGCTTCCCCGGCGTGCAGCAGTAACACCTGCAACAAGCGATTTAACCTGGGAGTCAGGCGTGCTTCGCGCCCCCGGCAGCGTACGCGTTTCAGTTCCAAATCCAGGCGGATGTAACCCACGTGCAGGATATTCTTTCCATCGCCTGGCAACAGGGGCGCGATGCGGTTCAGCAACTTTCGCGAAGTGAAAGGCAGCTCAAGGACAACATTCGCAGAGGTTTCACCCAACGCCTTATGCTCAGGGGAGGTGATCAAAACAATGGGTAATTCAGCAGATTTTTCACGGATTTCATTGCAGATGCGCTTGCCACTGCTGCGCATCGAGGCAGCGTTGATCACCACCAAGTCCGGGTCAATCTCCACAAGGCGCGCTAGTGCAGCAGCGCCTGTGGGCACAAGCTCCACCAAGTATTCTTTTTTCCTTAAGGAGGGCACGAAGGATTTATACTCCGTTCGATTTCCCTCCACCCATAAAATCCTAGCTTTCATGCATCAATATTCCAATTAATAAAATTACCCTGGGTAAAATAATCCCCTGCGACCTATTAAAAGTGCCAGTATTATACCGTAATCTATTCATCAAGCAAGATGTTAAAGGATTCTTTTAACAAAATTGCTCTATTCATTCTTTCATCCAGGTTTTACCGAGATCAATTTCTACATTGCTAAACCATGTTACAATCATTCCGCGGAGAATATTGCTGGAGGCGTTTTATGTCAGATATGGTAGAAGTTGTTATTGATAGCATCCGCGTTAGCCTGATATCACAACAGCGAATCGTCATTTTAAGGGAAGTGGGTGCTGACCGATATTTGCCCATCTGGATCGGCATTTATGAAGCGGAAGCTATCGCCTTAGCCCTTCAGGATGTCGAAGTAGCCCGCCCTCTCACCTGGGATTTATTGAAAAATGTATTCTCTCTTATGGAAGCACAAATCTTGCGCGTTGAAGTGACCTCCCTACATGAAGACACTTATTACGGCAATATCGTTGTCGAGCTCGATGGGCGAAATATCGATATTGATTCCCGTCCCTCCGACGCCATTGCTTTGGCAGTCCGCGCTCATGTGCCGATATTGGTATCGCGCCCCATCCTGGATTCTGTGGGGGTTACCCCCGAGGAAGACATGCAAGAAACTGCTCAAGGGAAAGGCCAAAACGCGGAGACGCCTGCCTCGGAGGTCAATGAGGAGAATTTATCGGTCTTCAAAGATTTCCTGGAAAATCTTGACATTGACGATGAAGATAAAGGCGACGAAGAAGATAACGGTAAAAAGAAAAAACTTTAGAAATTTTCAATCTGATTCTTTTTAAGATTGTAATTCGTGATATCCTATAGTTTACACCCAACCGATCAAACTGATGAAGGCCGGTGATGAGCGATTTATTTACCTTTGATGAAACTCCTGCAGCCGCTCCACAGGTGGTGCCGCACAGCCGTGAGGCCGAGGAAGCGGTGTTAGGTGCTGTGTTGATCAATCCCGAAGCGTATTATGAGGTCTCATCTTTCCTGCGCCCGGATGATTTTTACCTTCAACGCCATCGCTGGCTTTGGGAAGCTTTCATGCACCTTCATGAACAACGCACCCCTATCGATTTCCTCACTGTGGTAGAGGAGCTTGAACAAGCGGGTAAGCTGAACGAGGTTGGTGGGCCTGCTTATGTGTCAACCCTGATCAACAACGTGCCTTCTTCACTCCATGCAGAGGCATATGGCCGGATCATTGAGCAAACTGCCATCCGCCGGCGGATGCTGGATGCAGCCAACCAGATCGCCAAGCTGGCTTACCAGGAGGAAAGCCGCCTCGAGATGGTGATGGATGAAGCTGAAAAAGCCATCTTTGGGGTCAGCGAGCGACGAATGACGCGTGATCTGCAACCCATCAGGACGGTATTAAGCGACTACTTGTTCCGTATCGATCAGCTATCAAAACGCGATGAAGAAACTTTTGGCGTGCCCACCGGCTTCATCGACTTGGACCGCCTGCTGGGTGGTTTACAACCCTCCGATTTTTTGATCATCGCCGGCAGGCCTGGCACCGGCAAGACTTCTTTTATGCTGTCAGTGGCGAAGAATGCGGCCCTTATCCACAAGAAACACATCGCTGTTTTTTCCATGGAGATGTCCAACGACCAGCTTGCCCAGCGCCTGATTGCCCAGCAAACCGGCATCGATGCCCACCACCTGCGCACCGGCAAGCTTAGCGATGACGAATGGGCGCTGTTCGCCCAGGCCATCGAAGTGCTCAACGATACCTCCATCTTCCTGGATGACACCCCTGGCCTCACCCCTATCCAGCTGCGCACAAAAAGCCGCCGCCTGCACATGGAGTTCAACCTCGACCTGATCCTGGTGGACTACCTGCAGCTGATGAGCGGCGGCGTGCGCTCTGAAAACCGCGTCCAGGAAGTATCCTATATCTCGCGCAATATGAAAATCCTGGCACGTGAGCTGAATGTGCCCGTCCTGGCTGCAGCGCAACTCTCGCGTGCTATCGAGCAACGCACCGACAAGGAGCCCCAGCTTTCCGACCTGCGCGAGTCAGGCAGCCTGGAGCAGGACTCGGATGTGGTAATGTTCATCCATCGACCCGAATTGTATGAAAAAGATACCCTCAAGCGCCACTTGGTACAGATAAAAATAGCCAAGCACCGTAACGGCCCTATCGGTAATATCGAGCTCGTTTTCCGAGAGAACATCACCAAGTTTGAAAATGCCGCTACCCAGGTGATTGACCTGCGGAAGATCTAGCCATGACCTTTCAAGGTTTTCCTGAAGAAGGCACTACTCAGATACGCATACCAGAGCAGTTCTTTAGGCATATTTTGCTCGATATCAGCAATCTGAATGAACTCAAGCTCACCCTGTATATTTTCTGGCGCTTGGAGGGCATGGAAGGACCCTTTCGTTACCTGCGCTTCAGTGACTTGATGAATGATTCCCGTTTGGTGGAATCGATAGCGCGAGATGCAGAAAAAGCACGCTCCGCCATGGAAACTGCCTTGAACCGGGCGGTGAAGCACGGCGCAATCTTGCAAGCAGAGATTATCAAAAATAAAGAGAAGGATAAGATCATTTGCTTAAACTCACCCAGGGGTCGGGCGGCCGTAGCAGCCATCAAGAAGGGTGAATGGCGGGTCATTGACCGCTTAAACCAATCCATCGAGATCTATACAGAGCACCCGAATATTTTCCAGCTATACGAAGCCAATATCGGACCGCTTACACCCCTGATGGCAGATACCCTACGGGATGCAGAAAAGACCTACCAGGCCGATTGGATCGAGGATGCCTTTCGCATCGCCGTGGAGCATAACAAGCGTAACTGGCACTACATTGAGGCAATCCTACGGCGCTGGCAGGATGGAGGACGTAATGACCGAAAAGATCAGCAGGATCGATACAACCCTGAAGAAGCTCGGCGAAAATACAGAGAATGGGAAAAATGAACCAGCTGACGAAATGAGTGAGCTGGAATATCTTGAATCTGCCAACCTAGCAGGTGATATCAATTGCCCCTACTGCCATGGCTTGGGGTATTTACGCCGCGACCTGCCCATCGGCCACCCTGATTTTGGCAAGCTGCAAATTTGCTCCTGCCGTCAAAATCAGGTGTCACAGCAAATCCACCAACGCCTGTTCTCCATCAGCAATCTGGAAAACCTGCAGCACCTGACCTTTGAGAATTTCCAGCCACGCGGTCGGATCGGTCTTGGTCCTTGGCAAGCTGATTCGCTCGAACGGGCTTTTAACCAGGCACAGCAATTCGCCCAAAAAGCCGAAGGTTGGCTGCTCTTCCAGGGTGGCTTTGGCTGCGGTAAAACCCACCTGGCTGCCGCCATTGCTAATTTCAGCGTCAGCCTGGGATTACCCACCCTCTTTATTACCGTCCCCGACCTGCTGGATGCGCTGCGTTTTGCCTATGACAACCCGGAGAGCACTTTTGAGCAGCGTTTCGAGGAAATCCGCGCCGCGCCCCTGCTGATCATGGACGATTTTGGTACCCAAAATGCCACCACCTGGGCACAGGAAAAGCTCTTCCAAATCCTTAATTATCGCTACATCAACAGGCTGCCCCTGGTGGTGACCACTAACCTGCTGCTTGAGCAAATCGAGGGGCGTATCCGCTCGCGCCTGGAAGACCCTGAGCTGGTCACCCGCGTCTTCATCCAGGCCCCCGATTACCGGCGTCCTACCGATGACACCACCCACTCCGACCTGTCATCCCTGGCCATGCATCACGAGCAAACCTTTAGCAGCTGGGACGACCGGCGGAACGAAGGTTTGGCTTTGGAAGAAATAAAAAGTCTGGAAAAAGCCCTCCTAACTGCCACGGAATATGCGAAATCACCCAATGGTTGGTTGGTCTTCACTGGAATATATGCCTGCGGGAAAACCCATCTGGCCGCGGCCATCGCAAACTCTCGCGCCGATATTTGCCAGCCTCCCATGCTCATCAGCGTGTCTGATTTACTCGATCACCTTCGGGCTACATTCAGTTCCAACAGTCCCATCAGCCTCGACCGGCGCTTCGAGGAAATCCGCACCACCTCCTTGTTGATCTTGGATGCATTGGGAGAGCAGTCTCCAACACCATGGGCGAATGAAAAACTATTCCAGCTGATCGATTACCGCCACCTTAACAAATTACCCACAGTGATCACCACCGCTAAATTCTTGAATGGGTTGGATCCCAGGATTCTCAGCCGCATTTATGATACCCGCTTGTGTACGATTTGCTTAATCGATGCTCCCGGTTATACGGGAGGAACAACCAAAGTTACCAAACGGCGCAAACGCGTACACTGATGCGAAAAAAACGACGGGGAATGAATAATGGCCGCCGTTTTAATTCTATCGAGTTAATCATTCCTCCCGCGTCAGCCAGCGATCCATACCAGTTGGATACTGGAAACTCTCCAGCTTATCGAGCAATCCCTGTGGTTCATCGTCCACCACGAATAATGAATGGTGCTCGGCATACATAAAACCCTCTTTGTGGGCGTACTCAATGGCCGCCAGTAGTGCATCGAAATAATGATATGCATTCAGCAAGCCAACCGGCTTGGTGTGCAGTCCAATTTGCGACCAGGTGAGCACCTCAAAAAGCTCCTCGAAAGTGCCATAACCTCCTGGTAGGGCAATAAATGCATCCGATATATCGACCAGGCGTTGCTTGCGGGCATGCATGCTCTCCACAATCTCGAGTTTTGACAGCCCATTATGCATCAATGTTGGGGTGGCAAACATGCCGGGGATCACGCCAACTACCTCACCACCGGCTTCTAAAGCACCATCCGCCACCGCTCCCATCATACCGGTGCAACCAGCACCGTAATTCATAATTAATCCACGCCTGGCAATGGCGTTCCCCACTTTCCAGGCAGCTTGCAAGTAAGCTTCCCGCATTTTATCTGACGAGCCACAGTAAACACACACCGATTTCATAGCACCTTTTCCCTGATAATTATCGATCGAATTTCGTAATTATAGCATCCCCAGATATCGCCTAAAAAATCATCCAAATTATAGTAAGATATAGCCTTCAAGATCTAAGAACAATCCTCGGATAATCTGTGCCATAATTGTTGTGAATGCCTTAAAATTGGTGGAGACCAAATGAAGATGTATTACTAGGAAGGACTTGTTCATGCATACAGTTGAAATTTCACATATCAGCAAATCTTTCGGCGCTTTGAAGGCTGTTGATGATGTCTCATTCGAAGTGGAAAAAGGCGAGATATTCGGACTTCTGGGTCCAAATGGAGCCGGCAAGACCACATCTATAAGGGTGATGCTAGACATCTTCAAACCCGATCAGGGCAATGTCAATATCCTGGGTGGACCCATGACCGAAGCGAAGAAAGATCGTATCGGCTATATGCCTGAAGAGCGAGGCATGTATCAGGATATCCCGCTAGATCGCTGCCTGACATACTTGGCTACCCTGAAGGGGCTGACACCTGCTGAAGCTCATTCCAGAATGGTCAGGTACCTTCAAAGCTTTGACTTGATGTCCTCACGCTATAAAAAAGTCAAGGAGCTCAGCAAGGGTATGCAACAAAAGGCTCAGCTAATCACCACACTTATCCATGAACCTGAGCTGGTCATCATCGATGAACCATTCGGCGGCCTCGATCCGGTTAATACCCAGATGGTAAAAGACCTGTTGCGCGAGCAGCGTGATAAGGGAGTGACCATCCTTATGTCTACTCACCAGATGCACCAGGTGGAAGAACTCTGCGATCGCATTGTGTTGATCGACCACGGACGGACTGTCCTATATGGTCGATTGGACGAGATCAGGCGTCAATTCGCCGGACATGCGGTCATCGTTCAAACACCCGATGCAATCCCCGAGCTGGCTGGCGTAACTAATATCGAAAAACACAACTCATCAGCAATTCGGCTCAACCTGGCCCAATCAACCAGCACCCAGGATGTGCTACGGAGGTTGGTTGAACAGGGCATCCGGGTAGATCAATTCGAGATCGCCACACCCACCCTGGATGAAATTTTCATCCGTGTGGTGCAGAAAGACAACCAGGAGCTAGGAGCCAAGTCATGAATAAGTTCTGGCAGGTTACCTGGCATGAATATTCCAGGCACGTGTTGCGTAAGCGTTTTATATTTGCTTTGTTGAGTGTGCCATTCTTTATCGCAATCACGATTGGATTGGTTGTCTTGATTATATGGATGCAATCGACCCCTACCCCGGTTGGCTACATCGATCAATCGGGTTTACTGGCAAATCCAGTCCCGCGGCCGCCGGTGAAATTCCCCGAGCGCTTGATACCGATTCAGGCTTATCCAGATGAGGCTAAAGCCATGGCTGACCTCGAAGCTGGCAAATTGCAGGTGTATTATGTGGTCCCGGCGGATTTTCTCCAATCTGGTCAAGTCACCCAATTTTATAAAAATAATCCTGAAGAGTTAGCAGTCAATCAATTCAATACCATTTTAACCGCTAATTTACTGTCTAAACAACCGGCTGATATCGCCAATCGAATACTCAATGGAAACCAGCTGATTGTTCAATCGGTGGATAAATCCAGGGAAGTTTCGCTTGAAGGCATCGTCAACATTATCTTGCCCTTCATAGCAGGCATCCTGTTCATCGTGGCTATGAGCACCAGCTCGGGATATTTGTTGCAAGCAGTGGTGGAAGAAAAAGAAAACCGCACCATGGAAATCGTGGTGACATCCGTATCACCAGGCCAGCTTATGAGCGGAAAAATCCTGGCAGATATTGGTATAGGCGTCACCCAGCTAGTTGTTTGGGGAATATTCATTGTTTTGGTATTGTTGCTGGGCAAGCCCTACTTCTCATTCCTGAGTGGGCTCACCTTTTCCGGCAGCATGATTGTAACCCTGATTGCAGTGATGGTACCGGCGTTTGTTATGATTTGTGGCCTGATGGCCGCCGTGGGGGCAACGGTAACGGAAGCCAGCGAGGGTCAGCAAATCATGGCTTTGTTCACCATCCCGATCTGGATTCCCTATTTATTGATATCGGTCTTTATCCAAAATCCCAACAGCCCACTGGTAATCGCTATGAGCATCTTCCCGTTAACTGCCCCGATGTCGGTTGCCATGCGTATCGGATTCACGAATATTCCTTCCTGGCAGGTCCTAGCTTCAATCGTCCTGTTGGTGCTATCAGCGATTGGCGCAATTTGGCTGGCGGGCAGGGTTTTTCGCCTGGGCATGTTGCGCTACGGCCAGCGATTACGCTGGAATGAAATTTTTAGTCGTCAGAGAGTATAAACTATGAACAAAATCTGGTTGGTTTTACGCCAAGAAATCGTCAATACCCTTTCACGCAAATCGTTTCTATTTGCCATGTTCGGCATTCCTATCATCGGAGTGGTGGTCTTCCTCATCGCCGGTCAGCTTTCCAAAGACAACCCGGCACAAAATATAATCAGCCAGTTGATCGGCAGCCCTCCTGGTGTGCAAACCGAGGGCTATGTGGACCTGAGCGGGATAATCAAGAAGTTACCGGCCAATGTGCCCACCAGCGTCTTAGAGGCCTTTCCCAATGAAGCAGCGGCTATGGAAGCGATGAAAAAAGGTGAAATTTCGGGCTATTACATCATTCCTCCCGATTACATCCAAACCGGAGAGATTACCTACATACCGGTGAATTTCAGCCCTCTCGGATCAACAGGCAAATCAAGCACGCTTGACTACGTGATCAATTACAATTTATTGGATGAGAATGCTCAGCTCGCGAATCTGGTCAATGGCCCTTCTGTAATACCGCATCCCCTTTCGGCTGCACCACAGCGAGAACAAAGTAACCCGCTCACCTATTTCCTGCCGTATGGCGCCACGATGCTGTTCTACATTATCATCCTCAGCGCAGCCAGCCTGCTGCTGAGCAGTGTGGCCAAGGAAAAGGAAAACCGGGTGATTGAAATCTTGATGTTATCTGTCACGCCGCGCCAGCTGCTCACCGGCAAGATTGTGGGCTTGGGATTGCTTGGCCTGCTACAAACGATCATCTGGGTTGGAACCGCACGCATCTTGCTGGCTCAGGGAGGCTCAATTTTCAATCTGCCGGCTGCATTTCAGCTGCCTGCCTCGTTCCTGGTGTGGGGGATCATCTTCTTCGTGCTGGGTTATGCGGTATATGCCAGCCTGATGGCCGGCTTGGGCGCCTTGGTACCCAACCTGCGCGAAGCCACTCAAGCCACCATCATGGTGATTTTCCCGCTGATCATCCCCATCTTCCTGCTCAGTGTCTTGATCAATGAGCCCAATAACATGCTGTCTATCGTTCTGAGCATCTTCCCATTTACTGCTCCCATTGCCATGATCACCCGCCTGTCTGCAATAGAAGTGCCCCTATGGCAAATCCTGGTGGCGATTACTTTATTGCTCATCACAACCGTGTTGATCGTTCGGGCAGTAGCGCGCATGTTCCAGGCCCAAACCATCTTATCCGGGCAACCTTTCAGCCGCAAGTTATTTATCAACACGCTGTTCGGTAGGGCTTAAGCTGGCTCACCAGCCCAAGACGAATCAATTCTAAATGCTCATGCTTCCAGCCAAATGGTCACCGGGCCATCGTTGGCGATTTCAACCAGCATATGTGCGCCAAACTCACCTGTCTGGGTGGGCACTCCCTGTTCCCGCAACAACTCTGCGAAACGCTCTACCAGCGGACGGGCTACACCTGGTGAGGCTGCGTCAGTAAAAGAGGGTCGCCTGCCCTTTCGGGTATCGGCATACAATGTAAATTGTGAGACGATGATTGCCTCTCCCTGCACATCCAGTATTGAAAGGTTCATTTTTCCTTGCTGATCTTCGAAGATCCGCAGCTGAGCGATCTTGTCAGCTAAATTTCGCACTTGCTCTTCTCCGTCCTGCGGGCCTATTCCAAGCAAGATTACCAACCCCTTACCTATCTCAGCAATGGTCTGACCTGCTACCAGCACCCTGCCTGATTTGGCCCTTTGCATTACAAGGCGCATAAATTGCTTATCCTTTTGGAATGCGCAGCAGGGCGAAGGATACCGCTGCTGCCCAGGCTAATACCTTGAATTCACCGTTCAATAATGCAGTTTCGAGATCATCCCGGCGCAGCATGAGTATCTCTTGCTCCTCAAGATCATCGCTTTCAATTGACGTGACCCGTCTCGCCTGACAAGCCAGAAACAAATAACCTGTCGCAACTCCCCGGTTGGGATCTACGATGTAACTTCCCAGGGAATGCCAGTCTTGTGCAATATAACCGGTCTCTTCACGCAGCTCACGCTGTGCAGCTGACAGAGGGGTTTCCCCTGGCTCGACATAACCTCCTACCAGTGCCAGCATGGGCTCATCCACCGCATACTTGAGCTGCTTGAAGCACAAAAACAATCCTTCATCGGTCTGTACCACCACGTTGATGTAATCAGGCGTTTTAATCCATGTCCAATCGGTTATGATGCGTCCGCCAGGCAGCTTCACTTCGTGATACTCCACCCTCAGCCAGGGTGGCTGGTCCATAATGAGGCGTCGGTTGAGTGTTTTCCAGGCAGTCATGATCGCTTTATGGCAGCCCAACCGCCCCACGAACTTCTGCCATGGTCTGCTCGGCAATCTTGCGCGCCCGGTTTGCACCATCATCCAGCACACCCATCACGTAATTGGGGTCCTTGGCTAATTCGTTCCGACGTTCTCGGAAAGGTGCCAGGTGGGTGTTCAGGTTTTTCGCGTACAGCATCTTGCAATCCACACAGCCAATCCCTGCCCGCCGGCACTCCCGATCAACCATGGCTATTTCATCAGGCGAAGAGAATATCTTGTGCATGGTGAACACATTGCAGATATCAGGATTGCCCGGGTCGCTGCGCAGGATGCGGGCTGGGTCAGTCATCATCATCCTCACTCGTTGGGTAGTCTCTTCGGGTGTAGCGGCAATTTCGATATGGTTATTGAGGCTCTTGCTCATCTTTTCCACCCCGTCGATGCCCAGCACCTTGGGAATTTCAGTATTTTTCATCTGTGGCTCGATTAGAACACCCGTGTTGTAGCGGAAATTAAACGAGCGCACGGTCTCACGAGCATATTCGAGGTGGGGTTGCTGGTCGATACCCACCGGCACAATATTCGCCTTGTACAGCACAATATCGGCGGTCATTAACACCGGGTAGCCCACCAGGCCATAGTTTACATTGTTGGGTTGAAAGCGCACCTTTTCTTTAAATGTTGGCAGATCAGTTAACTTGCCCAGCGGTGATACCATGGAAAGGATCAGGTGCAGCTCGGTAACTTGCGGGACGTGTGATTGGATGAACATGATGGTTTCTTCCGGTCGGATGCCCGCCGCCAGGAAGTCCAATGCCATCTCCAGGGTGTTCTGGCGGAGATTGATGGTGTCCTCAACCGTGGTCAGGGCGTGCAGGTCGACGATGCAGTAAATGCATTCATATTCATCCTGCAAAGCCACATAATTCTTGATCGCTCCCAGGTAATTGCCCAAATGCTGCCGGCCCGTGGGGCGGGCTCCCGAGAAAACGCGCCCTTTCTTTTGAGAGCTCATAACTTCTCCTTTCACTCATCGTTTCATTTTTACTGTCAGGGTAAGAACCATCGAAATTATTCTTGCCTCAGGTATTTCCTCACCAATCCTGCAATCTCACCCAGTTCTGCGTGCCGATGGGTTTCCAGCTTGGAATACAACAGCTTTCCATTTATCGAAAACTCGAACCTCCCCCCATCAGAAGGCACCAGGGTGATTGATTCAATATCTGGCTCAAATTCATCAAGTAATTCGGCTGCCAGACCGGTAGCCCGCTCGGTATAGTGTCAGACCGCACAATAAATCAGCTCAATTTTCATCAACGTTGCAAACCTCTGAAATGCTAAGAATAAACACCCCTGCCGGTGATGCGACAGGGGTAAAAAAAAGCCAGCTTCACTCTTCAAGTACGGTGCAATGCACGATACCTTTTGCCTGGCTAACGGTGGCAGCTCCGGCACGGGATAATCCCAGAGAGGTTTCACCCTGCAGCTCTGAAGTCCATTCAACGCAGGCGCACGGGCGGGATTTGCACCAGCTACCGCTCTCTTTTCCGCCGCTTCCGCGCATACTCGTCTTCGTCAACGCTATTTTTTATCGAAGGGTAGTATAACATAAATAGGTTTGGAGAAGGAAAATTCTATACCTGTAAGGGTTTTTTTTCATTACTATATTTTCTATGCTATGGGGAGGGATGGTTATCAGTTTGTATTTCTAAATTATCCCGGTTTGACCGATATGGCTTTTCCTACACCTTGTGCTTGATGCTCTCATGAACAGGCTTGTTTGGGCGGGATATGGGATTCCTTAATGTAAAAATAAACTTGCTGGGTAATATGACCTGTTGACGATTAATAATCACCTCATTATCGTTTGCTGGGATTTTGAATATTTGCAGCCGGGTCGATCTTATTATTCCTGGTACCCGGGAGGGGTAATCGTGCCGCACGATTAATTATTATTTTCAGGCTGATCCAGGCTATCGGAGGCGCTTTCTTAATTTCCAACTCAGCTGCAATCATAACCGATGCCTTCCCGCCTGAGCCGTATTCGCTTAACCTTGAAAACAAGTCGCGCCAACCGTACGGTCGAGGTAGCCCTTCCTGGTGGTTGTGGAATGAGCTGAGCCGGGCAAATAAGAGGATATTTCTGCACCTAATCACTCCAAATTCAAGCTGCAGCCTCTCCCAAATATGCTACAATTTATCCGCTATAAGGAGGATATGATGAGCGCGAATATCGATGTGCGTCCTTCCCCAATTGCCGGGCAATGGTATCCGGGCAATCCTGAGCAGTTATCCAGGAGTGTGGACCGCTACATCCATGACGCTACTTTGCCAAAGTTGGATGGAGAAGTGATAGCCATCATCACCCCGCACGCCGGGCACATGTATTCGGGGCCTGTGGCAGGTTACGCTTTCGCAGCTGTTAAGGACATGAATCCCGAGCTGGTCGCCGTTGTTTCTCCGATGCACTATCCGTACAATGAGCCGTTGCTCACCACAGCACACCAGGCCTACCAGACGCCTCTCGGGATTATTCCAGTAGATAGCGAAGCGGTTGAAGTGTTAAACCACCAGCTGGAAGATGAGCTGGGTTACGGTTTATCGTATGTCAGGCGCGACCGTGAACATTCATTGGAAATCGAATTGCCTTTCCTGCAGCGCTCAATAGCGCCCGGCTTCAAGCTCTTGCCACTCATGGTGCGCGAGCAAAGCCATAAAGTGACCCGCATCCTGGGGCGGTGCCTGGCAATGACCCTGCGTGGACGAAATGCGTTGCTAGTTGCCAGCACTGACTTGTCTCATTTCTACCCCCAGGAAATCGCCAACCAGCTAGACGCTGAAATGTTGAAAGCCATCGAATCTTTTGATCCAGATCTGGTAATCCAAACCGAGGAAGAGGGCAGAGGTTTTGCCTGTGGTAGAGGTGCTCTAGCGGCTGTATTATGGGCAGCCAGGAATCTGGGGGCAGATCACATCACAATCCTCCATCATGCCACCTCAGGGGATGTCACCGGCGATACCGGGCAGGTAGTGGGATACGGAGCGGCGGTGATCCTGCGCCAATCAAAGGCTGCATGAAGGAAATTCTCAGAAATTTACAAATTAGCTATTTGATCGGATTGATGTAAAGATGTTTGTGTGGAATTTTTTATTAATTCTAGGGCTGATTGCTATAAATGCATTCTTTGTAAGCGTGGAATTTGCCGCAGTGAGCTCCCGCAGGTATCGCATCGAGCTCCTATCGAAAGAAGGTAATTCAGCTGCCAACCTCGTAAAACAATGGCTTGAAAATCCAACAGCTCGAGACCGAATAATTGCAGCGGTCCAGCTTGGGATTACTATGGATGGTTTGGCGCTTGGTGCGCTTGGGGAAAACACTTTCCAGCGATTATTACTACCAATATTTAGCGTAATAAACCTTCCCAATAATTTTCAATTCCTTTCGTCAATATTGAATGCTTTGCCACTGATCCTGTCTTTAGTCATCATCACAGGCTTGCTGGTGGTGCTGGGCGAAATGGTGCCTAAAGTGGCAACCCTGCAGCAGCCGGAGCGCGTTGCCATGCTCTCTGCTCAACCAATGAAAGTTTTCAGTAACATCTTCAAATGGTTCATCGACATCCTGGATTGGTCGACCAAGCTCGTATTGCGCATCCTTGGCTTAAAATTGGTTGGAGAACATTCATTGATCTATACTGTCGACGATCTTAAGCAGATGATTAATGAATCTGAGGAAAGTGGGGTCATAGAATCTCCTGAGCGTGAGATGATCGAATCGGTGTTTGACTTCGGTGAGCTATTGGTTCGGCAGGTGATGATCCCACGCACCGAGATCGTCGCCATCGAAGGTGAAACAAAATTAAAAGACATCATTGCCTTGGTGACAAAATACAGCTACACTAAGCTACCGGTATATGAATCTGACCTTGACCAGATCGTCGGCATACTGCATGTCAAAGATGTGCTGCATGTGATGAACCAGCCTGGCAGCCAGGGTACCACTGCACGTGAGTTGGCCCGTGAGACGCTATACTTGCCGGAAACCCTTCCTGTGAATCAGCTGCTATACCAGTTCCGTCAGTTCCGCCAGCATATTGCCATTGTATTGGATGAATACGGCGGCACGGCTGGTTTAGTCACTTTAGAAGACCTCTTGGAAGAAATCGTGGGTGAGGTGAGTGATCAGTTTGATAAACAGACACCCGAAATTCAGAAACAGCCCGATGGCAGTGTGCTTATCAACGGCTTGACTTTAATTGAAGATGTTAACGAGCAATTGGAACTTAACCTCGCGGACCCGCACTACGATACGATTGCCGGTTACTTCCTGGGTAAATTAGGGCGTATCCCCAAGATCGGTGATGCTGTAGAGGCAGCTGGTGTTCGGCTGCAGGTTGAATCTATGGATGGCCTTCGCATCTCGCAGCTCAGCTTGGTGCGCGATAAGGACTCCTCCCCTGATTAAATGATGACTTACGTGGAAGTTGCAGTCAATGTTCCACAGGTGAGCGGCACCTTTCACTATCACCTGCCAAATGATCTTGAAGGCGTGGTAAAACCTGGCATGCTGGTGGAAATCCCATTTGGCCGCCAACAGGTGCAGGGAGTGGTATTTCGCCTGGTAGAACAACCTGAAGTTCCCGAGACCAAGCCGGTTATTTCCCTGCTCGACCCATTAGCCGTGCTGACGCCCGCTCAAATCAAACTGGCGGAAGAGCTATCACAATCCACTTTGGCGCCCCTGGCCGCCTGCATCGATGCCATGATCCCGCCCGGCCTGGCTCAACAGGCAGATACGTTGTACCAGAAAAGCACCCCCGTGATACTGCCCGCTCACCCCCTGACCTCATTGCAAAATCGTATCCTCAACCTGATGAATGAGCGAGGTGCCCTGCGAGGGCGCCAGCTGGATAATGCCTTCAGGCACGTAGATTGGCGTCCATCGGTGCGCTCGCTGGTTAACCATGGTTTGCTAAGCGCTCATACCGTGTTGCCGCCACCGGCCATCACCGCAAAAACCGTGCGTACCGCCTTGCTGGCTTGCCCTCCAGAACAGGCTCGGGCTGAGATGCCCGACCTGGCACGCCCCGGCACACCCGCACTTCAGCGCCGGCAAGCCATGCTCAATATATTGTTGCGCGAACACGGTGAGGTCGAGGTGGCCTGGCTGTACGCCGAAAGCGGCGGTAACCTGGCAGACCTGAAAGCCCTCGCAAAACGCAACCTGGTGCTCCTGGGCAAATCAGAAGTGTGGCGCGACCCCCTTGACGGGATGGAGTTCGTGTCCAGCTCACCTCCTGAGCTCACCTCAGACCAATCTGTAGTATGGGAAGTGATTGAAAGTGGCATCAAACTAGCTACCAAAGGATCTCCTATTCTCCCTTATATGCTGCATGGCGTAACTGGCTCGGGAAAAACTGAGGTCTACCTTCGAGCGGTTAAGGAAACCCTGGACCTCGGGCGCCAGGCAATCATCCTTGTGCCCGAGATTGCCCTTACACCCCAGACCATCCGGCGGTTTGTCAGCCGCTTTCCCGGTTTGGTGGGAAGCATGCATTCGCGCTTATCGGCCGGTGAGCGTTTCGATACCTGGCGTCGTGCCCGGTTGGGTGAGATCAAGGTGATTGTTGGGCCACGCAGTGCATTATTTACCCCTTTTTCGAATCTTGGG
Organism: uncultured Anaerolineaceae bacterium; assembly: GCA_964385625.1. Lineage (GTDB taxonomy): Bacteria > Chloroflexota > Anaerolineae > Anaerolineales > UBA4823 > FEB-25. The sequence continues at coordinate 62,216 of CAYLPS010000004.1, forward strand.
CTGATCGTGGTAGATGAATTCCATGATGATACCTATTACCAATCTGAAACCCAGCCGCATTATCACGCCCGTGACATGGCAGTGAGATACGCCCAGCTTACCAGCGCAGTTTGCATATTGGGTTCTGCCACTCCGGATATTGTCAGTCGATACCAGGCAGAGCAACATCACTGGTATTACCTGAAGCTTCCCCAACGTATCCTGGCGCATCGCCAGGCAGTTCAAAAACAAGTCGAAAAGCTGGGTATCAGCTCGCGCTACCAATCCATCGGCCACCTGACTGAGTTCATCGACCTGCCGCCTGTTGATGTGGTTGACATGCGGCAAGAGCTCCAGGAAGGCAACCGTTCGATATTCAGCCGGTCATTGCAGGCAGCGCTGCATGAAACCCTGGAGCACGAGCAGCAAGCCATCCTGTTCCTTAACCGCCGGGGGAGTGCCACATATATCTTCTGCCGTAATTGCGGTTATATCCTCAAGTGTCCCCGCTGTGATCTGCCACTCACCTTCCACGTGGCTGGCTCGAAGTTAGGCATAAAGACAGTGATCACCGAAGACCAGCTCAATTGTCACTACTGTGGCTATGAGCGCAAACTGCCCACGCATTGCCCGCAGTGTAACAGTGATCGTATCCGCCAGTATGGCACCGGCACCGAAAAGCTGGAAAAGGAAGTGCAGGCACTCATCCCAGGGGTTCGCACTCTGCGCTGGGATTTCGAGACCACCCGCCAGAAAGGTGCGCACGATATCATCCTGAGCCACTTCGTCAACCACCATGCCGATGTGCTGGTTGGCACGCAGATGATCGCTAAAGGGTTGGACCTGCCCCTTGTAACGCTGGTTGGGGTGGTGCTGGCTGATGTTGGCCTAAGCCTGCCGGATTTACGTTCTGCCGAGCGCACCTTCCAGATTCTTACCCAGGTGGCGGGAAGGGCTGGACGCAGCCCTCTGGGAGGGCAGGTGATTCTGCAAACCTTCCTACCCGAGCATTATGTCATCCAGGCGGCTTCCCGGCATGATTACCAGGCGTTTTACCAGCAGGAGCTGGAATACCGCCGCCAGCTGCATTATCCTCCCTTCTCTCAGCTGGTGCGACTGGAATACCGCCACCGCGACCCTCAACGCGCTGAAGCTACGGCCCAGACGATGGCAGCACAAATCAAAACCTGGCTGGTGGAGGAGAAATTTCTCGAGACAGAGCTGGTGGGCCCAGTGCCATGCTTTTTTTCGCGTATTGGTGGTTTGTACCGCTGGCAGCTGGTGTTACGCGGGCCCAACCCGGCTTCACTGTTGCGTGGACGCAACCTGGGAGACTGGCGTGTTGAGGTGAACCCGCCTTCTTTGCTATAATATTCTCAGGTTTACGAGCTTACAATTTAACGGCCAATTCGGAATCCATCAAGCAAATGATCCAAATTGGAGGTCAGTATGCAAAGCATCAATCGCGGGTGGGGATTCTTAAAACAAGCCTGGCAAATGGCCATGGTCGATAAAGACCTGCTCAAACCGTCCATCTACGCCCTGTTTGCAGGAATTATCATCACGATCATCCTGGTCATCCCCATTGGGGCGATATCATTCCTGTTGCAAGACTTCAATGGTGGGCAATACGTCATCTATGTGCTTGGGGCAATCCTGATCTTCATTCAATACATGGTGGGATATATATTTTCCAGCATGACGGTATATCTCATCTACGGCTACCTGGCCGAAGGTGATGGTAGGATGGACAAAGCCTGGGCTATCGTCAGGCGTGATCTGTGGGACATCGCTAGCCTGGCCGCGGCATCAACTTTAGTCAATCTTCTCAAGAGCGCAGTGCGGGGCAAAGGTAAAAGTGGAGGTCGAAACCTGCTGGCTGGAATCATCGAAACAGTCTGGACGGAAGCCGCCTTTCTAATCTTGCCCGCCATGGTGATTGAAGATATCAACCTGAAAGGAGGCATCAAGCGCGCCACACAAATCATCAAGGAAAACCTGTTGCTGGTTGGTATTAGCACTGTGGGTGTTAAAACCATCACCGGTTTGATTGGTTTCCTGTTGGGTGCTCTGGGCATCGCATTTGGTTTTGGCGTAGGGCTGGGCATCGTCTCCGCCAGCCAGGGGTCTGTGGCAGGCATGGTTGGCGGAGTGACGTTGGGGATTCTGATAGCCACACCATTCATCATGGTAGCGACCATCATCGCCACTTACACCTCCACTGCCTATCACACCTGCTTGTACTTGTGGGCACGCGATGTCGAGCGAGCCAGGCTGTCAGGTCAAGCCGGTGAAGTTCGTGCCCCATCACCACTTTCAGCAGTCTTATAATAAGAACACTACCCATAATCATTAAACCACCGGAGTTTGGGATGCCAGAAATACGCCATGAAACGATAACCTGGGACGAAGTGGACAAGCTGATCGAACACCTGTTGCCTCAGTTTGAGGGGGAATTTGAGGTGATGGTGATCATCACCCGGGGTGGCGTCATCCCTGGCGGGTTGTTGGCTGAAGCCATGGGTATCCAGACCATCCTGACCGCCTCAGTGGATTTCCCTGGGGAAGCTGAACGCCAGAAAGCCGGCTTATATGCCTGGCCACGCTTTATCGAATTCCCCGGCGATGAATTGCTGAACGGTAAACGCTGCCTGGTGGTGGATGATGTATGGGGCTCCGGGCGCACCATAACCGCCGTGAAAAACCGCATTGTCGCCGCGGGTGGCATCCCGCTCACCTGCGTACTGCATTTCAATCCATACCGCACCTTGTTTGGCAGCCTATGCCCCGATTACTACGCCGCCATCACCGATGCCTATATCGTTTATCCATGGGAAAGACGGCGCGGAGCCGATAAGGTCCGCCTGGGTTAACTTGACACTGGTTTTCACCAGGCTGTAAAGATTCCTGATTGTTGAACAATATAAGCTCTGTGTGATCTACTGTTTTTGAATATCGGCTCGTGGATAAGGCTTCTCTTTTGGATCGAGCAATACGAGTAAGCCCAAGGCGCCCATATCTGAAAACAACATGGGGGCTAGGAAGGGTGCCCCGCGGATGAATCGCTCCACCACGATGGTATTATCCAGGCCCAGGTTGCGCAGGATGTGCAGCACAACTCCCACCATGCCTACGGCGAGTAGCAAAAGCATCGCAGCCAGGTATGTCAATAAATCGCCGCGATGTGGTGATTTAAGCATGCCGAGTAATATTGTTACTATAGTAGCAAACACGCCAATGCCAGTTGGCAGCCACAGCCATGGATTCTCGAAATTTGTTCGGGCGTGGTCTAAGACGCTGCTGATTACGGTAGCCAGAATGCCCAACCCCACCATGAAAAAGAAGGCTGTGGATTTATTGAGTGGCAGGGTGACTTTGCGTCCAGCCGGAAGCTTCAACCTGCCACTGTCGGCAGGCTGTTCGGTCCATATAGCAAAAATGCCCATCAAGCCGACCAGCGCAAAGGTTAGCGGCGCCAACAGAGGGGGTGCCCATACTAGCAGCGGGATGGAAACCTGCTCCCCGGTTGGAGCAAAAGGCAGCACGGCGCGCATCAAGTGAAAAGATATCCCCAGTAACCCAACCACGATACTAGCAAAATAGATCAGCGTACCAACGACATTCGCGGTAGCGCGTTTGCGGATGGCCAGAAGCCCCACTGCTGCCAGCATTGTGCCGGCCAGTGGGCCAAAAATAATCGGAATCCACTCCTTGGGCATAATTGTCCCGCTGATTGAATGTGCCAGGTAGGTTTCGAGACCCAATAAAAACTCATTCAAGGCCAGCATCAAGAGCATCGCCTGGTCGCGTGTGACCGGTATGCGCACCCGCTCTATCTTCGGGAAAATTGTTGCCAGGTAGTACATGCTTATGGTGTCATCCCAGCCGCCTGCTGCTTTGCATTGACCATCTCACGCAGGCTGGCCAGGGTCTCTTGCAAAGGATAAGCGCCGTGCCATTGTGCGTAATCAGGTCCTTGCATCCATGCCCCAAACTTGGTCGTGCGCCCCCAATAATGCCACAGGTTGAAGAAAGTGAAATCTATCGTTTCATCGAAAGTATTCGTGTCAACCAATCCCTGTTCCTGGAGAGGGGCTACCAGGTCGTTGCTCTCCTGTACCCAGGCATTCACTTGGTGAGTAGCAGAATCAGCCTTGGCATATATACTCTCGACGAATGTCTGGTTATGACATTCAAAACAAACGCTTTGCATGCGGGCGCGATTATCCTCCCATGCGGGTCTCTGGGTACTTATGGAGGCGAACAGGTACCATGAAAGCCTGTCGCCTACATCATGGGTTGTGCCATTGCTACCAAAACCGCTCATATGGCAAACCGCGCAGGTGGGAGCTGGAAAATCGATCACAGTGAGATTGCCGGGCTCCGCCTCCCAATTCCAACCTGCTCCCATGGTGGCATATGAAATCCCATGTGCCGATTCCTGGTAAATCTCCCATTGGGGGTGGTCGGGGCCAATGTGGCAGTTGTTGCACGTCTCGGGTTTGCGTGCCTGCTCCAGGCTGAATGCGTGACGGATATGACATTTCTGGCAACGGCCAACCGATTCATCCGCAGCTGGCAAACCAATACTGTGGCAATCTTCACAGGCGATGGGGGTGATCGCCGGACCTTCCAGAACTGCGATTGCGTTGCGAGCTTTATCAGGGGCGAAAGAACCCTCAGGGATGGCCTGGTACATCGCCAGGAGCGTGGATGACAAACCCTGCGAGCCGGCGACAGCTACATAAGCAGGCAATCCATGCCGGCTTTGATAAAACTGGGCTACTTCAGCTTCATGGCAATTCTGGCACATGGCGGTGGTGGGGGCCGACAGGATATACGCACCTTCATGTTCTACGGCACCCGGGTAACCAGCCTTGACCTCGTGACAGCTGCGGCATGTTACCTGTGTTGCCGCCATACTGCTGTGGCTAAACTGGTCAACAATACCCGGGCTGGTTTCTCGGTGGCAGGTAACACACGCATCTGTGCTGTTTGCCAGGACGTCCACCTGTTCCAGATTCACCTTTGTCCCTGAGTGGCCGATTACCAGCACCAGGAATGCGATGCCCACGATGACCAGCGTCGATATCAGGCCAAGGATCAGGACGCGAATTGATCGAAATCGTCCAGAAGGTTGGTCCATCAGCACTCTCCTCGAAAAAAGTTAAAAAAACATGGTGGTGGAATGATCTTCGGTCAGGAGGTACCTCACAAGTGAAGCATTCAGTCACAATCCCAGTCGCTGCCAAGCCACACTCAGGGTTACGCTACTTTTCGAACCAATATTACTCTGCACGGAAATTATACCAGGAGTAATAATATTAATTCTCCATTAATGTGAATTGCCGTCCAGGTTTTATTTCGCTCAGGGAATGTAATTATCTGTAATGCCGGCCCTTCCAGCTGACCCCTCGCCCTGACACCACTTTGTAAACCGAAGCTACCATCATGGCGGTGAAGATGAGTGCTCCCAAGGGGAAAGTAAAGGCATACCCGGAGTGGATGCCAAATTCCTGGCAAGCATGCAGCCGCTTTTCCAATAAGAAACCCCACAGGATCAACGCTTCGATGACCACTACACTAGCTACCATTCCTCCTCCAGCTGCCAACCATATCAGCCCACCTACCAGCCACAGGGGCAATAAGATTGAAACCAGCAATCCCAGCACTGCTCCGAATAACAACAGCCATAACCGGTCACGCAGCCCAAGATAGATATTCTTGGTCCAGCCTTCCCACATCTCGGGCAAGGAAGTGTACATGCGCGTGCTGGCAACCTGGCGCCCATCTGCCAGGATGAGCCTGAAACCAGCCTGTTTAACCACGATTGCCAGGGCTTTGTCTTCATCGATGCGGTCTTTTACCGATGCATGCCCCCCAATCTGATCGTAAACACCCCGCCTGATCAGGATGAACTGTCCGTTGGAGATGGCTTCAGGGCGGGCAGGGTCATTTACGCGTTCCACTGGAAAACCGAAGGAAAGGCCCATGAAAACCAGTGGGAGAACGGTCCGTTCCCAGAAAGTGCCCAGCTCCTGGCGGGAGAGGATGGAGAACATATCGGCCTGGTTTTCATTTGCCTCGAGATATGCCGCAAAGAGCAGGTCAGGGTGGGCGAAGGTATCTGCATCCATAAAACACAGCCATTCGCCACGTGCTGACTCAGCACCTTGCACCAACGCGTGTGGCTTGCCGGCCCATCCTTTGGGTAATTCGGTCCCATGGATGACGCTTATCCGCGCATCTGCATCAGCCTGCTCAGCCAGGATATGCGGCGTTTCATCGCTTGACCGGTCATCCACAACGATTAGCTCAAAATGCGGGTATGTTTGCCTGAGCAATGCCTGGATACATCGGTAGATATTGCGGGCTTCATTGCGCGCGGGGATGATCACAGAAATCAAAGGCAACCGTCTCGCCAACAGCTCTTCCGGCTGCTCAGCCAGTGGCTTAACTACAACCTGGAACCTTCCCTGGGTGTGCACCAGCCGGGTGATATACAACCCCAGCAGCATGGCCAGGGTTGAGAAAATAGCTATGGATGACAAGCCTACACCACCCTTATTGTGCTACCGCGTAGCGTTTTCTCGACCTCGATAAGGGTGGGGAATGCTTCCTTCAGATCGTCGATATGGCTAATTACCAGCACCTTGGCGAAATCCTGCTTGACCAGATTAATGGCTTCGATTAGATGTTGGCGCCCCTGTGCATCCTGACTTCCAAAGCCTTCATCTACCACAAGGGTCTGCAGCCGCGCCCCGGCGCGCTTGGCTAGCAGTTCGGAAAGCGCCAGGCGGATGGCAAAATTGACCCGGAATGCCTCGCCGCCTGAAAATAGTTCGTAATCTCGCGTACCGGCGCCATCCGATATCAGGATATCAAGGGTTTCCTTCATATCAGCACGATTCTTATCCTTGAAGGCTGCCTGGGTAATGAAGCGCACAGACATATTACCCTCACTAAGTCGGTCGAGCAACTCATTGGCACGCGTCTCTATCTCAGGCAAGGCCTGTTCGATCAGCAATGCAGGCACGCCATCCTTTCCGAAAGCCTTATCTAGCAGCTTATATTGTCCCACCAGGCGGGCAAGCTGCTCACGCTGGCCAGTGATCTCCTTCAATCGTATTTTAAGGTCTTTCAGGACCGTCACCTTTTGCTGGGCAGCGCCAACTTCCATGCGCTGGGTATTTTCCTGCTCGAGCAGGTCTTGCAAGAGCTGCTCGGTAGCCTCCAGGTCTGGTGCGACCGCTTCAGCTGCAGCCAGCCGGGCAGCAGCTTCGTCGAAATCGTGTTGCTGACGGGTGGCTTCATCACGCAAGGCTTCCAGCTGGGCACGCAGGCCATCGATCTCGTGCTGCAGTGGCTGTAGTGCAGCCCTGGCACTCTCCAGGGCGCGGTATTCTTCATCTGCTGAACGCAAATCGGCTTCCTGCCGTCGGCAGTCATCATGCGCCGCAGCATCATAGCCAATGGCTTTCAGCTCATCATCAATCTGTGCCAGCTGCTGGCGGGCTTTCCCCGAAAATTCATTCTCGCGCATAATCTGCTCTAGCTCAGCCATTCTCGGGGCGCCCTTCTGCTGCCATTTCTCCGCCTTCTGTTGTATGGATTCGATCTGGCTCTCCAACCGGCTGATGACCTTTGCCTGAGCCAGGCGCTCGCTCTCGTGACGGGAAAGCAGGTTGATTTCCATGCGCAGGGCGCGCTCCTTTTCTTCTGCCTCATTCAAAAATGACTGGTTGGAGCGAAAACGATCGCCCAGCTCGATTCCCTGTGCATTAAGCTCATCAACCAGGCGCAGGCGGTCAGAGGAATCCAATGGCCTACCGCATAACGGGCATTCGGCACCCTCCGTGGCAGAAAGCTTGTCGATGCGCGCCTTTAGTTCCACCATTTCTGTTTTCAGCCTGGGGTTCTCAGCTTGAGCTTCAGCCAGCCGTGTGCGAACAGTTTGGAGCTGCTCATCGAGCATCTCCTTGCGTTTCAAGCCCGCCTCAGCCAGTTCCATCTCCTTGCGGGTAGTGATTAGCTGCACCTGCAGTTCAACACTAGCAGCATTCTGGGTACCGACTTCCTGTTCTTCAGCCTGTAAGGTTTCTAGCTCATGCTGCAGGCGCGCTCGTTCTGTTTCAATTTGCATCAACGGCGCTTGCCGGCGGCCTTCTTGCTCCCTGAATTGTGCAGCCACCTGTTCCCAGCGTTCCAACTCTGCACGCTGGGCTTGCCAGCTTGCATAGGCAGCCTCAATTTCCTGTGCCCTCGCTACCCGTTGAGCGAAGATTTCGCGCTCCTGCACGCGCTCTGCCATCCGGTTCTCCAGGCTATCCTGGTTTTGCTGGGCTGATTGCATCTGGCGGCTTAACATATCCACCAGCTTGCGCTGCTCAGACAAGCTGGCTTCCACCTTGCGTGCCTGCTCTAGCAGCTCTTCCTGGGCTTTACGAGATTTGGCCAGGCGCTTTAGTTCTGCCTGCAGCTCAGCCAGGCGCGCTTTGCGCGTCTTCTCCTCGCCCAGCTCAGAGTTGATCTCTGCTGTCCGCCCATCCAGGTTCTGGATCTCTGCTTCGGTAGCCCTGCGCCGCTCAATCACCCGCGCACGGTAGGTTTCCCACACTTCCAGGCCCAGGATGCTGCTTAAGATGCGTTTGCGATCGGAGGCTTTTTGCTGGGTGAACTGGTCGGCTTTGCCTTGCAAGAAGAACGAGGCATTTACGAAGGTCTCGAAGTCGAGCCGTAAGGTGCGTTCGATGATCGCCTGTGTATTGCGTAGGGTTTCACCGGTAAGGGCTTTCCATTTCACATCAGCAGGTTGGTAAATCTGGAACTCCAGGCGTGTAGTTTTGCCTTTCGGTAAAGCCCTTTGCACCCGGTAGGTATTGCCTTCATATTCAAAAGTCAGGGCCACCTCCGCCACCTTCGACTGCAGGTTGATGATCGACTCATCATGCTTGCGTGCCTGCCCGAACAAAGCCCAGGTGATGGCATCCAGCAAGGAAGATTTGCCGGCACCGTTGGGCCCAGATATGCAGGCTAATTCAAAGGCAGTGAAGTCCAGCTCCACCAGGTCGCGGTACGACAAGAAACCGGAGAGGGCAAGCTTAATTGGGATCATCCGTGCTCCTTAAATTGGTGCATTGGTCCAATATACCTCCCTTCATCTCGCCACTCCTCGACTACAAATTGATCCTGTGGGTCTATCCAGACATAATAAAGCCTGTCAAAGCCTTCTTGGTATGCGGGCATCTGTAGCTTATGGTACCATGCCCGCACACCCCCTTCTGGGATACGCTGTTTGCCTTCCCGCTGGCGGTTGCGCTGAAGTGCTTTGGATATGGGTGAGGTGAAATAATAGCCTTCCACTTCAAATCCGGCTGCCTTGGCCGGGATGATGTATCGCTTCCGATCCTCGAGGGTCGGATTGGTATTATCCACCACAAAACTCTGCCCGGCCTGCAGGCAGGCGTCCAATAGCAGTTTTTCCCGGTGCCTGGTTTTCAGCATGTCTAGGTTGATACGCACGTGTGTATCAAAGAACCTTTCCTTGAAGAAGGTGCTCTTTCCCGTTGCTTGAATACCGATAAAAATAATCGCTTGCATGCTCTCTGTGGGGTTGCCTGCATTTCAACCCGCATCCTCGGGTTCTTCCATAATCTTCTCGGCCAGCTTTTGCAAGCTTTCCTGTTCTTCTTGTGAAATGTGGCTGGAACGCCAGTAACGGTCGAGCAGCTCTAATGGGTTTAGACTGCTCACGCCTTCTTCGGCAGCTAATCGAGCGCGGACCTCCACCGTGGACCTCTTGATCAGGTGGAACTCGAATGCTCCAGAAGTATGCTCACGCAAGGCGGCCTCATCGATGAGCGCTTCCCAATCGCGCGGGTATTCCAGCACCAGGCGCACAATCGCTCCATCGAGCTTATCCCTGGCAGGCAAGGCATTCATCAGTTGCTCAGTGACATTTTCCTGACTCTTCAACCGCAAGTGCCGGTCGATGAACGGGCGGCTGCCGCTGAGCTTGCGCCATTCCACCTCGGTATGTCCTCGCTCCACTTGGGCGATGACGAAATATTTGTCGTCGGAGGCCTCCCCAAAATCCACCCTTTCTATAGAACCTGGATAGACCACAGGTGGGTGTGAATTTTCATTCAGGTTTTGCGCCTTGTGGATGTGCCCCAAGGCAACATAATCCAGGCGGGGATCCCTCACCAACGAGCCCGGCAGCACCAGGTCGGCGCCGAGCATTACAGTGCGCTCCTCACCGTACAGAGCTCCTTGCACCGAGGCATGCGCAGTCAGCACGATTGGTAATTTCTGGTCAGCCTGCGCGATCATTTCCTTGACGATAAAGGTAAGCTTTTCCTCGATTGCTTGGTCGACTTTCTCCAGCTCAGTGGAGGCTAATTCCTGGCTTGCCACAAAACCCGAACGAGATATCCACGGCAGTCCAATCACTTGCAAGGGTAGCCCCCACAACTCATCCGGGCCCAGGAAACAAGGTTTATCCAGCACGCGCACGTTCGGCACTTCAAGGGTTTCGAAGGGATCGAGGGTGTGGGCACGTCCTAGTGCAGGTGAGGTGTCATGGTTACCCACCAGCAGGAGGGCGGGGATCCCTGCCCGTGAAAGCTTCATCACGCGCTTGCCCCACTCGCGCTGAATAGTTAGCGAGGGGTTGCGATCTTTGTAGGCATCTCCTGCGAATAAAACCAGCTCCACCTTTTCCTGGATGGCAGTATTGATGATGGCATCCAGAGATTTCAGGAAGTCAAGCACGCGCAGGGGCAGGCCGCTTATGGGGTCATGCCGCCCGTAATTGGCTATATCGATGTGCGCATCAGCAAAATGAAGGATGTTCAGCATGCCAGACCCTCCTGCTTGGATCGATAGAACTATGGGAATACACCCAGTTCCGAAAGCTGGTATACCGCCGGGGTAAAACCCGGGTGTAACCGCACAGCTTCCTGAAAATCGCTGGTAGCCCCGGCCTTATCACCTAAAGCCAGCCTTCCCATCCCGCGCCAGTACCAGCTCTCCTCCAGCACGTCATCCCCGATGGTGTCGAAAGTAGCGTTAGCCAGGTCGATGGTATCCTGATAGCGTCCGCTGTAATAATAGGCGAAATAAGGTCCCGTCTGGTACCATAGCATGCGGAACGGGCGCAGGCCGTCATCGGGCAGGTTGGCATACAGCTGGAAGGCATAATCGTACGCATAGGCTGCATCCACATATTCCCGCAAGTTGACGTGGCTGGTACCCACGTTGAATGCGGCAAAGTATTGGTCAATCCCGTTCAAGCTGGAGACCTCCTGGGAGGCAACTTCCAGGGCATGTCGGCTTGACCAGTCGGTATCCGTGTAATTGCCCAGCAGCGAGAACAATTGTAACTGCCTATCCACCGGATAAACGATCATGAATACATAATCGAACGAACGCCAGCCTTTTATAAAATCCTCGTAAGTAAATTCATGATCCTCGCCTTTATCGACGTAGGTGTCTTGCACGATCAATACCTGCTTGGCTTCATCGTAGCCGGTTATGAACTGGTAATGCCCCAGCCAGCCATATCGCCCGGTCAGGTCATATGTATAATAGCCTTTCTCAGTGACTACCGGGAAGCCGGCTGCCACCAGCTTTTTCACCAGGCTGATGTCGCCGCCATACCGGATGAGGGCATAATAATCTGTCTCGCTCTGCACGAAATCTTGTAGTTCATAGGGCATGACATTTTTATCATCCTTATTGGTCTTGACGTACTCGCCCACCGTATCGCGATTGCCGTCCCAACCCCAAAAGGTGAGGGCCATCGATAGGTTCGCCGGCCCGCAATAATTATAGCGGTTGTGCTGGTCTTCATATTTTACCCCTGCCAGGCTGACGGCTTCAGGCAGCGGGGTAGAGGTAAGCGTGGGGGTTGCTGTGGGCACTGGAGTCGTAGTCGGGCCAGGTTGCGTGGCTGTAGGGATCACCGGCATCCGGGTGTCTGTGGGGGTCAGGGCAGTCAGCGTGGCATTGACGATTTCGTTGGCCTGATTGTCTAGCAGCGCCTGTTCCTGGGGCTGGAAGACCACCTGCTCGGGCGGGTTTATGGCATACTGGATGCGGATGCGTAAATTGTCCAGGCGCCAGGCCAGCCGGCTGTGGAAAAAGGGGATATTGTATACCAGCACGGCTAGCAGGATTGCACCAGGGATGGCGAGCAGGTATTTTGGCAAAAAATGTCGGCGCATGGCGGCATTATATCACCGGCACATGAGAGGAAAGAACCATCATATGGCATGGGCAAGTTGCGACTTGCCTTTACCATTGCGGTGTCCAATATTTCAAGCTTTTTAGATAAGCTTTTTATGTTAATAAAATTTATCTCCTCCAATATAAGGTACAATAAAAATCGGATTGACATGCACAGGCACAACTTGTTCCTACTGGCTTTTTTGGTTTGCGGGCTGGTCTTCACTGCTGCCGGCACTGCGTTTGCTCAAAACGAGAGCCCAGAGATTATCTTGCTCACCGCCGATGGGCCTATCACCCCACCCATGTCGCAATATTTATCACGCGGGATCAAGATTGCAGAGAACCGTAAAGCCGAAGCTTTGATATTCCAGCTGAACACCCCGGGTGGCTCTTTAGACGCCATGACCGAGATGGAACAAAACATCCTGCAAGCCAGCATTCCTGTGATAGTTTACGTTGCCCCAGCCGGGTCGATGGCAGCCAGTGCCGGTACCATCATCACCCTGGCCGGGCACGTCGCAGCTATGGCGCCCAACACTATCATTGGCGCTGCCAGCCCAGTGGGTGGCCAGGGAGAGGATCTCCCCACTACCGAAGAAGCCAAAACGAAAAACGCCATGTCCAACGTGGCGGAAACACTCACCGAGCGGCGCGGAGAAGCAGCCAAGGCTCTGGCTGTGGACACGATCATGAATGCAGTTGCCGCTACATCGAATGAAGCACTGCAAGCCGGGCTGATCGATTTCATCTCCACCGATTTGAACGAGCTACGCAGCCAGCTGGATGGCATGGTGGTGAATGTCAAAGGCCAACCTGTAACCCTCCATACTGCCAATGCCACGTTTGTACCAGTCAACATCTCCCTGATCGAGCAAATACTGCTGATCGTCACCGACCCCAATATCGTATTCTTATTGATCACTATCGGTGTCCAAGCGATCATCATCGAGATTTCCACTCCTGGCGGTTGGGTGGCAGGTTTTACTGGGGTGGTTTTCCTGGGGCTGGCTGCTTTTGGGCTGGGTGTCTTACCAGTTAATTGGTTCGGTTTGTTATTTTTTGTCACTGCATTTGTGTTATTCCTCCTGGATATCAAAGCACCTACCCATGGTGCATTGACAGCTGCTGGGATAGGCAGCCTGATCGTAGGCGCATTGGTGCTGTTCAACACACCTGTCACTCCAAGCTTCCAGCACGTGTCGGTACCGCTGGTGGTGGGGGTGTCCATTGTCAGTGGCGGGATATTCTTTGCTATCATGATGATTGCCGTTCGGGCACTTCATGCGCCCATCCACACCGGTCAGGAAAGCATGGAAGGTCGTGTGGGTATCGTACGCAGCACACTCAACCCCAAGGGTAGTGTCCAGGTGGGTGGTGAATTATGGACTGCTCAGTTGGAAGAAGAAGGTCTAAAACTGGTGGCTGGAACTCGGGTCTTCGTGGTGCGGGTGGATGGCTTGCGGCTGATCGTGCGTAAAGCTGAGTAATTTTCTTCCTTGCCAGTATTCACTTGTTTAACAGGCTGACCACCAAGGCAGCAATTCCATCGCGCACCTGGCGGAATGCGGCCAGATTCTGCTCTTGTGTGCCGCTCAGGCTGGCAGGGTCAGGAAATGGTGAATGTACTTTTCGACCGCCACCCAACCATACCGGGCACTCATCCGCCATCGGGTCGCATAAAGTAACTACGTAATCGAATGACTGGCCTTGAAACTCGTCCAGGTGCTTTGATCGACCCATGAAATTTATCCCAATTTCCGACAAGACCTGCACTGTCATAGGGTGAACATAACCAGCCGGGCGTGATCCTGCGCTGTAAGCTTGCCATTTGTCTGCCAGACGCGCATTCACAATGGCTTCAGCCATTTGCGAACGACAGGAGTTTCCCGTGCACAAAAATAATACCCTGGATTTGCCTTTCAATTTAATCCTGTGTTTCCACCCTCTTCAGTGTCTAACTCTTTCATCTCGCCCGTTGCTACATAAACGATTCGTTCGCAAATATTGGTCACCCGGTCTGACATACGCTCCAGGTTATGCGCTGCCCACATGATGTGGTTTGCACGGTCAATGGTGGTGATGTCAGCCATCATCTCTTCCATCAGCTGCCGATAAATTTGGTTATACAGGTCGTCAACGCGTGCATCTTCAAGCGGGATCTCTCGCGCCGTCTCTACGTCACTGGCTACGAACGCATCCAGGGCGCGGCGCAGCATGTCCAATCCCTGGTCTGCCATCTGTTGCAGCTCATCGATTAACACCGGATCTATAGCCTCTTCACTGATGATCTGGGTGATCTTGCAGATTCCCTTGGCGTAATCGCCGATGCGCTCAAGCTCGGTGATGATCTCGAGGATTGCCGCCAGAAAACGCACGTCACGCGCCATCGGTTGCTGGGTGGCGATGAGGGTGATGCACCCGCTTTCAATAGAGTAGCGTTTTTCGTTGATATGCAAATCAGCTTCATAGATACGCCGGGCGGCGGTCTGATCGCGCCTCTTCAGGGTATCGAGCGCTTCGAGAACAGCCTGCTCGACCATGCTCCCAAGGACAAGCACCTGGTCAAGGATCGTCTGCATTTGTCGTTCGAATGTTTCACGGGCCATGATTATCTCCGCAGGCTTAGCCGAACCGGCCGGTTACATAATCTTCAGTCTGCTTATTTTTTGGATTGGTGAATATTTGGGCGGTGGGCCCGTATTCCACCAGAACACCAGTGCGGGTTTGAGGGTTGTCGATCATCATAAAAGCAGTAAAATCGGAAACCCTGGCTGCTTGCTGCATATTATGCGTGACAATTATAATCGTATATGTCTCTTTTAATGTTTGCATCAGCTCCTCGATCTTCAAAGTGGCCACCGGGTCGAGGGCGGAAGCCGGCTCATCCATCAGGATGACTTCAGGCTCAACCGCTAGGGCACGGGCAATACACAGGCGCTGCTGCTGGCCTCCCGAAAGCGCCATGGCAGATTGATGCAGCTTATCTTTCACTTCATCCCAAAGGGCAGCTTGCTTCAAAGCATTATAAACAATCTCATCCAATCCATGGGATTTACCAATCCCGTACAGGCGCGGCCCATAAGCTACATTTTCATAGATGCTCTTTGGGAATGGGTTAGGTCTTTGGAATACCATCCCAACCCTGCGCCGCACGTCGACCACATCCACTCCCTGGCCTAAAATATCCTCCCCATTCAGGCAAACCTGTCCTTCAGTGTGGATATTGGGCACCAGGTCATTCATACGGTTGATCGAGCGAAGAAAGGTGGATTTTCCACATCCCGAAGGGCCGATGATGGCTATGATCTGGTTGGCAGGGACAAGCATATTGATATTTCCCAAAGCCTTAAAGTTACCGTAGTAAAACGAAAAATCCTGAATCTCGATCTTATTCTCATTGACGGGTTGTATTGTCCCTGGGATAGATGCAGTATCCATCGGCAGTACAACCGCGGGAGCTTTATTTTCCATAGCGATGGAGGATCTTATTTTGAGGGTCATTAGCTTATTTTCCTTGCATGCGATGTGTCTGGATTTGCACCCACACCCGCGCCAGTATATTTATTAACAATACAACGATAATCAATACCAGGGCTGCCGCCCAGGCTTGATTGATGCGCTCAGGGTAGGGTTGCTGGGCATACTTCCACAAGGTCAGGGGCAGCGAGTCAACGGGCTGGCCAATGATGCTTCCCAGTATTGTGAAAACTCCCTGGTGGGTCGCAATCCCCGAGCGGATAATATTGCCTATATCGTAGTTATCATTTCCCAATGCAGTGAAAAGTAGGGGTGCAGTCTCGCCCGATGCACGTGCAATCCCCAGCAATATGCCAGTCACGATGCCCTGAGCAGCAGCAGGCAGCGTGACGCTCAAGGCAGTCTTCCACTCGGGTGAGCCCAACGCCAGGGCACCTTCACGCAGTGAGTTAGGCACCAGCTTGATCATCTCTTCGGTAGTGCGCACGATAATGGGCAGCATCAGGATGGCCAGGGCAATGGCCCCAGCCAGCGCAGAAAAATGTCCCTGGCTTTTTACCACCAAGGCATAAATGAACAAACCAACAATAATGGAGGGCACCCCCGACAGGACATCTGTGCCAAAGCGGACAATGGTTCCCAGCACTGAGTTGGGACGGAAAGCCACGTAGTAGGCAGCCAGTATTCCGGGCGGAACGGCGAACAAGCTGGCCAGCACAGTCAGTACCACGGTGCCTTCAATGGCATTTAAGACCCCCCCTCCAACAACACCGAGCGGTGTGGGTAAATGGGTGAAAAAGCTCAGGTTGATGTATTGGCCCCCTTTGAGGATGACATAGCCGATGATCCAGAACAAGGGAATAACGGCTAAAAACATAAAGAGACCGGTTAAGCTAAGCATCAACTGGTTGGTAAGCTGTCGCTGCCGGTACCGTCTCTTCGATTGGAAAAATTGGTGGGAAGAAGCTCCCATCCATAATTGAGTTCCAGTGCTCATTCATGTACCTCCTGTGGAACACGGTGCCCCACTCGCCACACCAGCAGCCTGGCCAGGATGTTGAGCAGCAAGGTAATAATAAACAATACCATGCCTATTTCGATGAGCGCTGAGCTGTGAAGCGCACTCACAGCTTCCGCAAACTCATTGGCAATGATGCTCGACATGGTATAGCCGGGACGCATCAACGAAAGCGTGCCGCCAATGCTATTCCCAACTACCATTGTGACTGCCATGGTCTCCCCAAGTGCCCGTCCTAACCCCAAAATTACCGCCCCGAGTATGCCGGAGAGTCCATAAGGGATCAATACCTTCGATATAGTCTCCCAACGGGTGGCACCCAACGCCAGTGAAGCTTCTCGCTGGGTGCGTGGAATGGCCAGGAATACATCTCGGGATATGGAAGCAATGGTGGGGGTGATCATGATAGTCAGCACCGAAGATGCCGCCAGCAAACTAGCCCCGCTGTCGGGTATAGGACCTTTGAAAAATACGCCCAGTACTGGTACATCTCCCAGTGTGGAGGCCAGGAAACTCCCCAGGGGAGTGACTATCACCGGCAGGAATACGAAAATTCCCCACAGGCCATACACCACCGAGGGAATGGCGGCTAATAGCTCAAACAGCCAGCCAAGTGGAAGTCGTAGCCAGTTAGGACATAGCTCTGCCAGGAAGACCGCCACCCCGATGCTGATGGGCACCGAAAGCACCAGCGCCACGAAAGAAGTGATCAAGGTGCCATAGATAAACGGCCAGGCCTGAAAAATCCCCTTCACCGGGTTCCACGAAGCGTTACCCGTCGGTTGCAGAAAGCCCAAACCGAAGGCTGAACGCGCCTGGCCGGAATTAATCCACAACAGCACACCTATGGATACCACCACCAGGATGATCAGGCCTGCCATGCTGATGGTCAGAGCATTCCACGGGCGGTCTCCATACCGCAGGATTAATCGCAAGCGGGCCAACCAACGAGGGGTTGGAGGCCGGTTGCGGAGTGATGGAGCATGTTCTTCCATATTTGCTCTTCTAATCATTCAAGACAAGTAGGTTGCACAGTCTTGATAGCTGTGCAACCAGGTCGAACCTGATAGCGGGTAGGCTGTTTACGGCGCAACCAGGGTTCCATTGCAGCTGACTTGATCCAGCTTCGCCAGCACCTGCGTCTGCACCGATTGTGGTAGTACTGCATATCCCAGGTCGGCAGCTTCTTTTGCAGGCGTGGGATCGGTGAGTGCCCAGGTAAAGAATTTGACGATATTTTGGGCCTTAGCGCAATCAGTCATGTCGGTATGCAGGATCAGGTACGTATATCCGGCAATCGGCCAGCTATTGGCCCCCGAGCCATCCACGATGATATTGGTCAGCTGGGGGGTGAAGCTGCTAGCAAAGTCATTCATCGCTGATTGCAAAGTGTCGGCATTGGCGGTGACTTTATTGCCTGCCTTGTTGATCATGTCGGCAAATGGGATGTTATTAGACACGGCGTAAGACAGCTCGACATAACCGATGGAGTCAGAGGTATTCTGAACTGCTGCTGAAACGCCCTGACTTCCCTTTCCGCCGATACCATTGCCCGCCTTATCCACCGGCCATTCAACCGAAGTGCCAGCACCTACGTTGTTTTTCCAATCAGTGCTGAATGCCGATAGGGCATTGGTGAAAATTTCCGTGGTGCCCGAGCCATCCGAGCGATGCACGGCAGTGATGGCTGCATCCGGCAGGTTCACACCCGGGTTGAGTGCTGCAATTGCCGGGTCATTCCATTTGGTAATGGTGGCGCTGTAGATGCCCGCCAACACGGCACCGTTAAAAATCAAACCCTGGCTCACCTCAGGAACATTGTAGATCATTACCACAGCACCGGCCAGCGTGGGGTACATCTGTAAATCCTTGCCGGCTGCATACTCATCAGTAGTAAGCACCGAGTCAGAGCCAGCAAAATCCAGCGTGTTATCGATAATGCCGTTCTTTCCGCCACCTGAGCCAATCCCCTGGTAATTTATACTGACCATTGAGTCGACTGATTTATATGTGTAGATCCACTGGCTGTAAACAGGCTGGGCGAAGGTTGATCCAGCGCCATTGATCTGTATCGCACCCCTCGATTGAGATGTCGGGGAAGACGCATTTGCTGCCGTCCCGCAGGCACTTATTACTAGAGCAAAGATGACCGTAATTACAAATGGTGTGATTCTTTTTTTAGACATTATATTTTTCCTCATTATTTTCATATTCATATGCTCTAAGGATACAGCAGGATGTTTAACACTCCATCAATGGTGTGTTATTGAATTGTCACCAATTTGTTATCATTTGGTTAACAAAACTGGGCAAAGAGAAAAACAAAAAAACGGGATGGCACCCGTCATTATGCGTTTTTATTGTCTTCGTAATTTATTTGGAGCTGATTATTGACTTACCTGCGGGATGGTGAAGTTGAACGTGCTACCTTTGCCCACCTGGCTCTCGGCCCATATTCGCCCCCCATGACTTTCTACCAGGTGGCGTGCTATAGCCAACCCAAGGCCAGTGCCGCTGCTGGCGCGTGAGCGATCAACCTTGTAGAAGCGCTCAAAAATGCGTGGCAGATCATCCGGTGAAATGCCAATTCCGCTGTCAGATACACAAAATTGAACCGCCTGATCCTGTCGCATGGCCCGCACGGCCACCTGCCCGCCCGAAGCAGTGAATTTAATTGCATTATGCAGCAGGTTCACCAGCACCTGCTGGATCCGCGGTGCATCAGCCAGCACAGCAGGCAGATCATCCGGGCAATCGACCAATAGAGATAACCCATTACGCTCGGCTTGCAAGCGCAGGCGTTCGACTGCCGGGGCGACGATATCGATCGGCTGGGTTGCCGCCAGGTTAAGCGGCACGCGTCCCGATTCGATGCGTGAAAGCTCGAATAATTCGTTCACCAGCAGGCTGAGTGAATCAACCTCTATCTCCATCTGCTCTAAAAAACGACGGGCTGCAGGAGGATCCTCTAAAGCGCCCGTTTGGAGGGTCTCGGTGAGGGCTTTCAGGGCTGCCAGGGGAG
>CAYLPS010000005.1:0-79414 GCA_964385625.1 uncultured Anaerolineaceae bacterium
CCACCACCCTGAGCCAGGCTGGCGTCACCCCCACCCCGCCCGCCAATTTGCGACAGCTGTGCATTGAGCAGCTGGCGGGCATCCTTGCCAGTACCTGCACCACAGGTTACCACCAGTGACACTTTCTGCCCATCGAACGTGGAGAGATAGGCCACCACATGCTCAAGATGCTTGAACTGTTCTGCCAGCAACCGCAGCTCAGCCACCGGGCGAGCCTCGTAGCTGGCCCGCACCAGGCGGATAGCCTGCCTGTCCTCGGCCTGCTCTGCCAGCTCACGGGCTTCGTAACACACGCTGGCCTGGCGTAACGCCTGCAGCTCCTTCAGGGCGGTGCTGTGCTGCTCGAAGAGTTTCTGCACCACCTCGGGCAACTCCTGCCAGCCGGTGCTCATCTGCCCGGCCATCCCGGTGAGGGCATCGAACATGGCGTCGAATACCTGCATGGCCTGCAAGCCGGCGATGAAATGCACTCTTAGCTTATCATTCTGGCGCTCGGTTTTCACCACCTTGAGCAGGCCTATGCTGCCCGTACGCAACACATGGGTACCACCACAGGGGGAATAATCAAAGTCGTCGATTTCCACGATGCGGATATTCTCAGTCACCTTGGGCGGGCGGCGTAATGGAATCGACGAGAGCTCCTTCGGAGAAACGATATACGTCTTTACCGGCCTATCTTCATAGATGATGCTGTTGGCCATCAGCTCGGCCTGGTCGAGATCCACCTTACTGATCTCGCTGGCGACAATATCCAATGTCGAAGGGGAATAGCCGTTGATATTGGCCGATACAGTTTCGAAGCCGGCCTGGCGCAGGATGCACTGGGTGAGCAAATGTTGGGCGGTATGGTGCTGCATGGCACGCAAGCGGCGCTCGGCGTCGATGCGGGCTTTTACCGGGCCCAAATCTAGCGTGCCCTGCACCACGTGTACCAGGCGGTCGTGCTGCTCATCCTTGAAAACGTCCACCACGCGAGCGGAACCAATCTCACCGGTATCGTGCTCTTGCCCCCCGCCGGTTGGGTAAAAGTAGGTGCGGTCTAGCACCGCTGCGCGGCGCTCACCCGGCAGAGAGAGAAGCTCCACCACCTCGGCCTCGAATTCCAGGATAGTGGGGTCTTGCTGGTAGAGTAGCTGTGAATTCATGGCGATGATTATAACTTACCCTCACGAAATCCCGGCTATTCTATTCGTGTGGGCATTTCATACGTATGAGTGTGGAGAGGTATACCAAAATGTGAGGCCCAGGTGCGGGATGAATTGCTAAATACCATTGCCAAAATCGTACATTACGAGCAAAATACCGATACGAAGAGACTTTTAGCTTGATCAGGATAGCATCATGAAGGAGTAGAAATGAACAGCTCGATCAATAATGCCATGGTGGGGCTTATCAACCAGCATCAAGTATGGGTAAAAAGTTATGGAGGAAAAATGAACGAGGATGAAAATCAGGATGAAAAGAAGGATAAGAACGTCGAAGTGAAGGTCCAAGGAGGCTCGACCAGCGCAGTTTACGGGCTGGGGATTATCGGCGCCTGCATATTCTACATGGGCAAAGCCACGACACCACGCGAGAAATTTATCGGCTTTCTGAAGGGGCTGGTGTGGCCGGTGTTTTTAGTGCAGGAGGCGCTTGAATTCCTGGACAGGGAATAATAGTCCCTAAACGTCGAAATACAGGCTCATCTCATAAGGATGGGGGCGGTTGCGCACCTGGTAGTATTCTTCGTTGCGCTTGAAGTCTACCCACTGACTGATCAGCAGCTCGCTGAACACCTCGCCTGCCAGCAGGAAGTCATGGTCCTGCTCCAGGGCTACCAGGGCGGCGTTGAGTGAATCTGGCAGGCTTTTAATATCGGCACGCTGGTCAGCGCTCCAGCTAAAAATATTGGCGTCGATGGGGCCGAAGCCGGCTTTCGAGGGATCGATTTGGTTAGCGATGCCGTCTATGCCAGCCAGCAGCATGGCTGAGAGTGCCAGGTAAACGTTACAGGTGGCATCGGGTGGGCGGAATTCCAGGCGGGCAGAATCGGGGCGGGTAGCATATTTGGGGATGCGCACCGCTGCGCTGCGGTTGCCGAGGGAGAAAAAGGCATTCACCGGGGCTTCGAAACCGGGTACCAATCGGCTAAACGAATTGGTGCTGGGGTTAGTGAAAGCCAACAGCGCTGGCCCATGGGTGAGCAACCCGCCGATGTAGAACAGGGCCGTCTGGCTCAGGCAGCCATAACCCTGCGGATCGTAGAACACGTTGATACCTGCTTTGAACAGATGCTGGTGGAAGTGCATTCCCGAGCCTGCTTCCCCATACAGCGGCTTTGGCATGAAGGTAACCGTCTTGCCATGTGCCTGCGCAGTCATCTTGCTGACGTACTTGATGACCATGGTGGCGTCACCCGCCTGCAGCAAGCCCATCATTGGGGTTTCGATCTCCGATTGGCCCGGCCCGCCTACCTCGTGATGGTGGTATTTGACGGGTACGCCCATCTCCTGCAGGTGCAAGCTCATTTCAGAACGCAGGTTATAGAATTGGTCTTTGGGTGGGATGGCGTGATAGCCGCCATGGGCTGGAATGTAATGCCCATGCCCGCTCTGCACGCTAGCCCAATCGGCTTCCTGGCAATCCACACGGTAGCTGGCGCGGTTGACACCATATTCATATGATACACAATCGAAAATATAGAATTCATACTCAGGGCCCCAACGGCTTTCGTCGGCGATCCCGGTGGATTTCAGGTATTCCTCGGCGCGGATGGCGATATTGCGCGGGTCATTGGTGAACACATCATGTGTGTCCGCTTCCAGGGTGACGCAAATGAAGCTGAGCGTGGGCACTTCCCAGAAAGGATCGCACATCCCGGTGGATAATTCTGGCACCAGCACCATATCCCCGGCTTTTACACTCTTCAAGCCAACGGCTGAGCCATCGAAACCAATCCCGTTCTCCATCAATCGAGGGGTAAATTGGTTGGAGGGTATGGTCAGATGGTGCCAGCGCCCCCACAAGTCGGTAAATTTAAGATCCACCATCAGGATGTTCTCTTCATCCAGGTAATGTCTAGCCTGCTCAAAGGTTTGGAACATCGAGGAAGCTCCTCAAAGCGGGGATGGGTAATATTCTAGGATAGATTTAATGCGCATCAAGAGGATACCTGATTTGCCTCATGCTGCCACTTTCTGGCCGCATTCCGGGCAAAATTTCGCCCCAGGATCAAGCTTGGCGCCACATCCAACGCAAATCAGCTCGGCTTCCACCCGTGCGCCGCACTCGGGACAAAACTTGGTGCCGGCAGCCAGCTTGGCGCCGCATTTAGCGCACTTGAGCTCAACCAGGATTTCGGCCCCGCATTCAGGGCAGAATTTCGTCTTAGCGGGTAGGGGCTTGCCACAATTCGGGCAAGTGGCGCGCACGCCTTCACGCCAGGCCGCTTCCTTCATCATCGCCAGGTCCTCTTCGGCCACCTTGGAGTGTGCCCAGATCTCTTCGGTTGTACGGCTGGCCTGGGCGGCAGCCATTTCCACTCCCAGGTCGGGGGCACACTGCTTGCACAGGCCGCGCTTCTCATTCCAACAGTTCTTGCGGCACACCCAGCTGGTGCAGCGCGGGCACTGGATGAAATCCGCCTTGACCTCCTCGATGGCCTTGAGGAAGGCATCGTCGTGGGCCTTTTCCCAGGTGGCGGAGCGAACATTTTCGCTGACATTCGACATGCCGCCAAACAGCCCGCCGAAGAGATTGCTTGCGGTGTTCAAGGCTGTGGCTGCCGTGCCCAATGCTGAAGCCTGGAAGCGGGTGCGGTAACCACTGCCACAGCGGTCGCACTTGAACTCAAATTGAAATCCCTGGTTGTTGCTCAAGTCTTCGTAATTACGGGTAAATTCAATGCGCTGACTCATATGTGAAATCTCCGATTGGTAGTTTATGGCTCAGATATGATTATAGCATTCGCCAATTCATGTAGATTAAAAAACCGGGTTAATTTTTCAAGGAAAAGTCAGATTGCTACAAATCGTAAAATGGCTGCCGGGTTCAACATCTACCTTCAATCGAATCGCATACCCGCCGGTTTCTTCGACCCGGGCGTAACCGCCTTTTTCATGGCATGAACAGAAGAAGCATTGAACTTTTCCAGCCAGCTTTCAGGAGAAAGCAATGGGCGAAAGCCACCGTAATTGATATACAGCTCGCCGGCATCACGTGTGTTGAGAAGGATACGCCGCAAGCCCTTCACATCGGGGTGCTGCATCATGCATTCCAGCAGCCAGCGGCCCAGCCCCCGCCCGCGATGGGAGGAGAGCACAAACATATCGCAAATCCAGCCCACCGTGGCGGCATCGGTGACGATGCGCGCAAAGCCAATTTGCCCATCACCTTCATACATGCCAAAACACAGCGAGTTTTCGATGGATTTACGCACCACCTGCATCGGCCTGCCCACTGACCAATGGGCGCTGGTGTACAGGAAGTGGTGGATCATGCCTAGGTCCAATTTCGATTTATCGGTGTCGATGGTGTATTGTTCCCTTTGCCACTCCATGAATACCCTCGCGCATTCAGATTTTTCTTAATTCTAAATCGCTGACATCATATTTTTTCAGGGGGTTTCACCACTGCGTATGGCATCTCGAAGAACCCCCGCACCTCCCGATGGTGTTCCCCTCCCACCAGCTGGGAAGTTTGATAGCCAGTTACCTTCACCGATGTAGAAACAGCATCTTGCTCGTTCAGCTCCACCGGCTTACACCTGAGCATGACATCGTCTCTTGCTGGCAGGTTGGGATCGTAAACCCTAATCTCTATGCTCCCTGTGATATCCTGCTGGTAGCCGTATGCCAGCACCTGGTGATTGGAGAATATTAGCTTTGAAAGCTGCTTAATTGATGTGGCGTGTTCGTAGATCAACGCCAGCACCACCAAATTGCCCGCATCCAGCTTGTTACGGATACTGGCAAATTCATCAGCCGTCCGCCGCATGGTGCCCAGTGGTGTGCCATCGGGTAGGCTGGTCCACTGGGCCACCTTGATGGCCTGTTGACCCAGTCCTCCCAGGCTATCCATCTGCCGCCGGAAGAGATAGCGTTGCAGGCGGCTCCCCTGGCGGGGTACATCGATTTCCCGGGGTACTGGCCTGCCCGCCAGCAGTAAATCATAGGCGGCGGCGCACATACCACCACAAAGGCCGTATTTTGAAGAAATCTTGCGGGAAGTCATAAAAGCCGGGGTGGAATAGGGCAGAAAATAGCCCGAAAAACTGTTGGCGAACCGGAAGCCATCTCGGGAGGGGAGAAAGTCAACAGCTGGATTGACGGGCAGGTAATATTCAGGGTGGAATAAGCCCAGGCTGGCTGTATGCTGGTGATCTGTACTGTTAACCGAATAATTAAACAGCAGGTATGGTAAATACATATCTGCCAAATCCGGTATGCGCAGCGAGGAGGCTTTTTCAGTATGATCGGACATGCCTGGAAGATGAAGCGTGTGATAATCTAGGTACCGTAATGGCTCATAAGTCAGCTCGAATCGCCCCTGGTCATCGGAAAGGCCAGGTGTAATGGTCAGGTCGTCATCACCCTTGCCGGCGGCGTCTTTGTCAAATATACGCACAGCCACGTTGGGCATCGGAACGCCATTTGCGTAATGGACACTGCCAGAAAATTTAACCTTCATGTTAATTTATCCACTAGCTGGATTATAGCAAAAATGTCGGGTGTATATTGATAATGCCTCGCTGACTATGGAGACATATCAAATGGCGCCTGGGGTTGAAGAAACATTCCGGGGCGTCAGCGTAGGAAAGGAAGGAAGAATGTCCAGTCCATCTCATCCATCTCATCAAGTGATTGACCTGCTTTGCTGGCAAATCGAAACTGCATTTGATTCACCTGACTCACAATCATTGCTGGCGAACCTGAAAAATATTTCCCTTGAAGATTGGAAAACACCGCCATCCGGCGGCCACAGGACCATCGCGGATATCCTGGAACACGTGGGTTGGTGCGAGTGGATGTATGAAGATTACGCCTTTGGTGATGCCAACCTTCAAGGTGACCAGCCTCCACTTGTTCCGCCGGAAGGCGCAAAGTCGAGGCCAGGCGATGAGCTCCTGGACTGGCTAAAACAAGGGCATGCAAAATGGCTGGCTTCAGTGCGTAACCTTCCCGACGACAGTGAGCTGGATTGCATGCGCCTTACCAATTGGGGAGATTATTTACCCACGCGCCAAATCATCCAGATCATGATCGCCCACGATTACTACCATGCCGGTGAGATCAATCACCTGCGCACCCTGCTCCAGGGGAATGACCGCTGGGAATATGAATGATCGAGATTACCGAAATCCTGACTGGTCACTAAAAACTTGCGATAGGCGGCAGGCCTAATTGTGCGCATAGGGCCTGGGTGTCGTTGAGGTGCTGCGGGGTAGGTTGGGCAAATTCCAGGCACCACAGGAACTGGTAGATCAAGCGCCGCTGCTGATATCTGGAATCGATGGGAATGATGGATTGATAGGTTGGCCAAAATGCCGGCCCAATCACCCCTCTCCAGAATTCCATGCGGGCCAGGTCAATCTCATGGTGACCCGCCCAGGCTTTGTCAAAATCAAGCAGTGAAACCAACTGCCACCGCCCGTGCCGAAAATGAAAGAGGATGTTATGAGCATGCAAGTCTTCATGACACAGGCAGGGACCATGCACATCCTGGAAAAGATGTTTATGCAGGTCCAACAAGGGTAAAAACAGCTCAAGCAAGCGCGGGTTTCGAATAGAATGCTGCGCACGCTTCCGGAAAGCATCCAAAAATGGTTGGCCATCCTCGAGATTACCATCCACGCCCAACTCTCCAAAAGCGGGAAAATGGATGCTATGCAGCTGGGCAACAGCCACACCCAACTGCTGGTAGGCGCTATATAATTCTTCCGCAGGCAGGTGGTGCTGCACTTTCCACCATTCACGACCTGGTAGATAAACCCTCACCAGGTAGCGCCAGGGATAATCCCGGCAAGATACATCGACAGTCAGAATCTGGGGTATAGCAATGGTGGTGCGCGAGGCCACCAGGCGGTGCAGCATGGCTGTGCGGTCGAAATCACTGGCCATGGCAGCACCTGGCTCTGCCAGCTTTACCACCAATTTCATCGAGGGATGGCGCAACCATACCACGGCGACCAGATAGTCCAATCTTTGCTTGACGATTGTCTTCCGCACCAGTTCTACTCGGTTCCCGATTGTCTGCTTCAGCAACGCAACCAGCTGAGGTTGAAGGGCTGCCTGGTCTATCAAAGCCGCACTCATTTTCCCTGCATTTCAGGATCATTGTTCATAGATTCTTTTTCAGTAAGCTGTTCTCGAGTGGGCGCAGGCTTATTTATGCTGAGCTGGGGCACCGAGCGCCTGCTTGCCACCAGTAAACCACCAGTTACCTGGCTTGCCTGCGTGATTCCTATCAGCGAATGCAGGTCTGTCATGCACATCCCTCTCGTCACCAAGCAGAGTATGGCTGGTAAATCAATCCGCCTATTTGGTTATTTTATCTTAACCCTGTAATAGGGCTGCCAGCTGTTTTTTAATTCATCCCCGTTTCACGGCATGGGCCAGATACCGTTCATGAAATCGGCGATCATTCCCCTTAACTTGGCGTTATCCACCTCGTAGATGAACGTGGTGACATTCCGGTTTTCATCATAGGTGACGGCCGCGGTGAACATTTCCTGGGGGAACGAGTCAACTTTGATGTTCTCGGCAGGCACTGCCCGGGCGATGCACAACAGGCTGCTGATCTCGCTAGGGCTGAGATTGGTTTGCACCGAGCCGATAAATTGTGCCACTAACAAAGGCAATTTGGGCAGCATGGCAGGGGTAAGTAATTTTTCTCGCAGAGCATTGATAATAATCTTCTGGTATTCCATACGCTGGAAGGTGGACGGGATGCGGTTCCTTGCCAGTAATGAGGTGAACCGCCCATCCAGGTGATGGGAGCCGGCAGACAAGATGAGGGTGGGGTCGGGCGTCCCGTGGCTCCCATTGAGGTCAACGACGTTGCTGAGCACCACGTCCACACCACCCACCGCATCCACCATGCGCGCGAAGGTTGTCAGGTCCACCGCCAAGTAACGGTCCACCCGCAAACCATAATTGACATCCAGCGTCTGGGCTAATAAACCCGGACCTTCACCCGGACCATCATAATATCCCATGCCCCGGTTGCCGTATAGATAAGCCTGGTTCAGCTTGCCGTGCGTAATTCCATGGTGTTCGGAGATACCCGGGATTTCCACCCACAGGTCACGCGGAAAATCGATGACCATGATGCTGGGGACGGTGAAATCGATATGTACGGCGTGAATTGAATCGGCCAGTCCATACAAATATCCCGGGCTGCGCTCATCCGAACCGATTGCCAGGATGGTCAACGTAGCCGGCCCGCCGCACAAAGGGGCAGGCGTGGCCGTTGGTGGGGCAACGGTTCCGGCTGGTTGGCTTGAAATGGCCTGTGGGAGCGGAGTGCCGGATGGTAAAGTCGCCTGCCCCGAGGGCGAAACTGTTCCCCCGGGAATGGAAGCAACCGGTTGGGTGACTGCGGTATAGCTGGGATAGATCAGTGCCGGCCCCAGGGGTTTATACCATAATGAAAATATGTACATCCCCGAAGCAGCAATCCCCAGCAAGGCAATGGAGATAACCAGCAGGATTACTTTATATCTGCGCAAATTCGCTCACTCTAAGCTGATTTTACTCCATTCAATGCATAATGTTGCAGGGAACAACCCGGAAAACGCTAACAATATTGTTAAGGCCAGACCCCGTTCATGAAATCCGCAAAATAGTGCCTCAGCTGGTTAAAATCCGCTTCCAGAATCCAGGTGGTCACCTTGCGGTAAGGGTCATAAATATGCCCGGCGCCGAAAATATCTTCGGGAAAGGCCACCATGCTGGTATTATCATCATTCAGCGAGTGACCCAGGCAAGCCAGCTTGGTGATATCGTTGGGACTGAGGTCGGTTTGGACGGTTCCGGCGAATTGAGAGAATAGCTGGGGGAGCTTGGGGATCATCGTAGGTGTCAACAGCTTGGCCTGGATGGCCTGCAGAACGATATCCTGGTACCTGGCCCGTTGAAAAATGGTGGGGTTGCGGTTCATGGCCAACTTAAGGGCCATCTGGCCATCCAGGTGATGAACGCCCGGCTCAAATACATAATCCGGATTGGCTCCATCCTGTTTTTCATTTAAATCAATTTTCGAGGAGACCTTGATATCAATCCCATCGATGGCATCCACCAGCTGCTTAAAAGTCTGCATATTCACCGCCAGGTAGTGGTCCACCGTCACTCCAAAGTTCACCTGAAGGGTGCGGGCAAGCAAGCCGGGACCTTCTCCAGACCCATCATAGTAACCCATTCCGGGGTTGCCAAAAAAGTACGCTTCGTTAAGCTTTCCATGATCGACCCCGTAATGGTCAGAGATGTCGGGAATCTCGACCCATAAATCACGCGGCACGTCCAGAGACATCACTTCAGGCTTGGTAAAATCGATGCGCACCAGGCGGATTGCATCAGATAACCCGTATGAATACCCATCTTCGCGTGTATCAGAGCCAATTACCAGCAGTGTCATCACCGGCGGTCCCCCGCAAAGCGTCTGTTGGGCAGTGGGTTGCGGCTTGAATATGGATACGATTTTGTCAAGCAGCGAAGAGGGGGTCGGTGTGGGCTCAGTGATCATCGCTGAGCTGTCCTCGGTAGACGCTGCCAATCCAGGATCATCCTGCACCCGGGAAGCAGGTGTAACGTCCTGATCCAAAACCGGCCCAAGAGGTTTATACCATAGGGCGACCAGTATAAAAGCAAGGCCGGCCAGAGCGATAAACAGCTCTGCCCCCAGAATTTTGATCAACGTTTTTTTACTCATCCCTCAAATTCCCTATTCTATCCAACCTGCGCTTTTCAGGATCTCATCACCAGGATCAATGTGCAGGCTCGGCAGTATCAGTTCTCCTTCTCAGATTTAGGAATAATTAAACCCTCGGTCAAATGGATGCGGTGAGATCAAACCATGCTCGACCCCATCTGAGGCATGTATCCGCACCCGGGCAAGGAAGATTGCTTGCTCCTAATTAATTCCAGTAGCAGCCGGCTTCCAGAATGGCATCTGGTCGTCAGCACTGTTCTGGGTGAGGTTCCGTGGGTCACTGCCATCCGCATTCATGATGTAGATCTCCCAATTGCCATCCCGGTCAGTTTGGAAGGCAATAAATTTTCCATCGGGCGACCATGCCGGGGACCAATCGTTCGACCGGTCGTTGGATAGGTCCAGCCTGCCACTGCCGTCGGCATTGATCACATAGATATCGCTGTCGCCATCCACGTCAGCCCGAAAGGCAATCTGAGTGCCATCGGGCGACCAGGACGGGCTGTAGTCGATCTCGTCGCTGTTGGTCAGGCGGACGATGTTGGAGCCATCGCTGTTCATCAGGTACAGGTTACTCACTCCGGTGGGGTTGTTCCGGTCAGAGACGAAGGCGATTTGCCTGCCATCGGGCGACCAGGCAGGGGCGAAGTCGTCGGCGGGGTTGGTGGTGATCTGGCGGACATTGCTTCCATCGGCGTTCATGGTGTAAATGTCGTTATTGCCGCTCAACCGGGAAGTAAAGGCGATCTGCGTGCCATCAGGAGACCAGCAAGGGAAGCCCTCATCCACATCCGGCCGGTTCGAGAGATCCACCGGGTTGGTGCCGTCTGCGTTCATCACGCCAATGTAGCTGTGGGTGAGGCCGAATCCGGTGAAGAGCAGCTTTGCCCCATCGGGTGAGAATGGCCCGGGGAAAGTATTGGAATCATTGTTCGTCAGCTGGGTTATGCTTCTATCTGGCAGGCTCATCAAGTAGATGTTGATATAGTCGCCATTGCGGTCCGAGCCGAACACGATTGTCCCATTGGGCAAGGTGGGCAAAGCAGTCTGGGTGGGTGCCTGGGTCTGGGTGGGCACAGCAGTTCCGGTGGGTGGCGTGGTGGCCGTGGGAGGCTGTTCGGCAGGTTGAGTTGGTGTGTTGGCAGCCGGCCGGGTGGGTTGGGTAGTGGGGCTGGCTGCCGGGCTGGCAGTGGTGCAGGCAGCCAACAATAACACCCATATAAGCCAGGGGATGATACGCTTGGACATCGATAACATCATAGGGACCTCTTAATATAACAATAAAGGATATTCGACCGCAATGATATGGACGTTGCGGAAAACCAATTTGTTCCGGGATATTTAATGGACCATGTCACCGGTTTGTTCCCCCCGTGATTTTATGAGATGCTGCTTGGTTTCTGTTCGGTAAACCTCATGTAATAGCACAACAAAACACGCTGGGTGTGTGCCCATCCTGATTTAGGATGGAGTAATTGCCCAATTAATAAAGTCAACCAGCTCGCCCTTGAGCTTTGCCAGGGAGGGGATGTGGATGTACATCATGTGCCCAGCCTCGAAGTAGCCCATACGCAGGTTTTCATACAATGATTTATCCAAGCCCAGGTGTTTAAAGGTGTATCTCGTGGCAAGGTAGGGGGTTGCCAGGTCGAAATAGCCGTTGGCCACGTAAACCTTTAGGTGCGGGTTAATGGTCATGGCCTTGCGTAGCGTCTCAGCCACATTCACATATTCATTCTCGAACTCGGCATAACTCCACGGATACACACGCTCGGTCAGGATCTCATAAGGCAGGTCTGACTCAAACTTGAGCTCTCCGCGCACGTAATCGTTGAGCGTGGCAGTATAGGGCCCGGTGATGTTCGTCATGCTGGGATCGAACTCAAAGTGCTCGCCGGCAGAATCGAGGTCAATCCCCTTGAAGCGGCTATCAAGGCGGCCAACTGTCCGCTTGGCGTGGCGCAACAGCTCCTTGGTGAAGCGGAAAATCTCGATCCGCAGCCTGGTGCTGTCGATGTAATCTTCCGATAGCCCAGTATATCGCGCCAGCTTGCGGGCAATTAGCAGGCGTTCTTCATCCAGTAGGTCATCCCCCTGCATCAGGGCCTGGGCATAATCACCCAGTGCAAAGGCTTCCACCTCCGCCAGGGTGGCGTACAGGTCTTTTTCCAGGTCATCGCTCAGCCGGTGATGGTACCAAGCCGTGGCCGTATAGGTGGGCAGGAATAGGATATAGGGCAGGTCATTTCCGGTGTGGAAATCTGCCGTCTGGAAGTTCAAGATGGAGGAGATCAACATGATCCCGTTCATGTACATGCCATGGCGGTCTTGCAGGTATCCTGATAGTCCTGCAGCCCGCGTGGTGCCGTAACTTTCACCGATCAGGAATTTGGGAGAAGTCCAGCGCTGGTAGCGGGCGGTATACAGGCGGATGAAATCACCCACCGATGCGATATCCTTTTTAAAACCATGGAACTGCTTGGGTTTTTCACCTGGCAATACCCGGCTGAAACCCGTGCTTACCGGGTCGATGAACACCAGGTCGGTGGCATCAAGCAATGAATAGGCATTATCCACCAGCTTGTAGGGGGGCGGGTAGGCAAAACCCTGGTCATCGAGCAATACGCGGCGAGGGCCCAGCAAGCCCAGGTGAAGCCAAACTGACGATGACCCCGGGCCGCCATTGAACGAAAAAGTCAGGGGGCGTTTATGCTTATCCTCTACGCCATCCAGAGTATAGGCGGTAAAGAATATCGAGGCACGCGGTTTATCACCTTCCGATTCGCCTTCTTTCTTACCCTTTTTTTCCGTCTCCTCCTTCAATACAATCGTCCCACAAGTGACGGTGTAATTGAGCTCCCTGCCATCCATGACGATACTGTGCCTGGTTTCCACCAGCTCGTCTTTGGGCAATGGAGGTGTCACCTCTTCGACTTTTTTGACCTCTTTGTCCTGCTCTGCCATGGTTTTACTCTCCCGGTTATCAATGAAATATCGAATGTGTGTTTACATCTCAGCAGGGGTTAATCCCGCAACTTTCGTCTCCAATTTTTGTCGCTCGGTGAGGATCGAAATCATCAGCTCAGATTTGTTCTTATACCGCATAATTCCCTCCACTTTGATTTTACCACCCACAATGCTGTGGAGTAAAAGGCATTAATCTACAAATAATGTAGCAGACTTATCAGATGGTAGGTCTTCTGCTAAAATGCATTACTCATAAATAAAGGTGATCGATGGGGAGTGAGCTCATTACGAATGATTATCCTGTCAGCAGAATGCCATACGAAGGTAACCTCACCAGGCTGCAAGGGCAGCTGAGCATCATCTAACAAGGTCCCATGTCAATCGTACAAATTTTATTCCTGGTACTATCGCTTATATTAACCTTCTCGTTCTTTCTTTACGGATTCAACCAATATTTTTTATTGAGTGTTATGCACCGTTATCACCACCCAGAGCTATTACCACGATCGAAATTAAAACGACCATATGTGTCTATCCAACTGCCGATATATAATGAAAGATATGTGGTTCGGCGCCTGGTTGAGACCTGCGTTCGCATGGTGGATCAATATGGCAAGCAGCATGCTGAAATTTTGATCCTGGACGATTCGACAGATGACACCAGCCGGCAGGTGGATGACATCGTAAGCGGACTGCAGCAGAAGGATTATCACATCCATGTGCAGCGCAGGGCAAACCGCGAGGGATACAAAGCCGGGGCATTACAGGTGGCATTAGATCACACCCGGGCGGAGTTCGTCGCTATTTTTGATGCTGATTACACACCTGCGCCGGATTTTCTGCTGCGTACCATACCCTTTTTTTCCCAGGATGAGAAACTGGCAATCATCCAGAGCAGGTGGACGCACTTGAATCGCGATTACAACCTGGTAACCAGTGCCATCGCCATTGGTATTGATGTTCACTTCTTGATCGAGCAAACCGCCCGTTACGCCACAAGCTGTCTTCAAAATTTCAATGGTAGCGGCGGCGTGCTGCGGAAAAGTGCGCTGGTGGAAGCAGGTGGCTGGCAAGCGGATACATTGGCAGAAGACCTGGATGCCAGCTATCGAATGCAGCTAAAAGGTTATAAGATCCTGTACCTCAAAGATCTTCCCAGCCCCGGGGAAGTGCCACCCACCGTGCCGAGCTTTAAAAAGCAACAGGCGCGTTGGGCTAATGGATCATTACGGACCGCCCGAAAACTATTGCCAACCATCTTATCTAATCATCAGCTCAAGCTATACCAGCGTGTGGAAGCCTATATCCACCTGACAGGGTATGTCTTGCATCCAATGATGTACATCTCATTTCTACTGGCAGCTCTGGGTACCATCCTTGGGTTGGATACCTACCTGAATCATACCCAGATATTGACGCCATTTGGAGGCATATTACTTGCCTCCCCCACGAAGTCAGATGTCCTTCTGCATAACCTGTCGTGGGGTGCGCTGGATACCATGATCCTATTAAGCCTGGTTGCGGCCTGGGTATCTCCGATAGTTAGCTTGAGATTACAAAAGTTATCCATCCGTAAAAACTTATCCGGATTAATGTACCTTTTTCTGCTTGGCAGCGGCATCAGCATAAGCAACACGATTGAGGCTCTAAAAGCGTTATTCACCAACAAGCAATGGGAGTTTAAGCGGACTCCAAAATACGCCACGGTCAACAACGATGAGGCACTGCGTTATCACACTTACCAGGTTCCGTTGGATGGTGTTTTCCTTTTGGAAGTGATTTCTGTACTGCTGGGCCTGGCGGCAGTAAGCCTCGCCTTGGCGCACCATTTATTCTTTATATTGCTGATATTGGCCCCATATACAGTTGCTTATATATTTATCGCCTATCTAACCTTTACACAAAGCCGGCCCCAGGTTCAGGCGACTGATGGCGACTGAGAATCGTGCGAGCCGAATTATAGAAGCCAGGAAGCAGGGACAAACGAAGGACCTGGCTTTCCTTCTACTAAGCATCGTGTTCCAGCTGGTGCTGGGATATTTCTTCGGTCACGCCTATGATATGAAAATATTCATGGCCACTGGCTACATGGTGGCCAGCGGGCGCGATCCCTATTCCCTGCCCGACCTCAGCACAGTATTCCACAACCCGGCATTCCAGGGGTTGAACAGCATTGGCTATCCCCCGCCATGGCCGCTGGTATTGGGGCTGGTTTACCTGCTGAGTTATGCATGGACGCATAATTTCCTCGCCTACAACCTGGCCATTAAGCTGCCGATTATCGCCGCCAATATCTGCCTGGCGTACCTGGTGAGGGATATCCTTAAAGACCAGGGTGCAGGGCCGGAGCTCGTACATAAAGCCTGGCTGTTCCTGCTGCTCAACCCTTTCCTGTTTTATTTCACCACTGCCTGGGGGCAATTCGATTCGCTGGTGGTGGTATTAACCATGCTGGCTTTATACTTATTGTATAAACACCGCTTCGTTGCATCGTCGATATTATTGGCATTAGCCATTGCGCTCAAGCCCACCTCAGTGCCTGTAGTGCTTGCGGCAGTGCTATACCTGTGGGGGGCACCCAGCAAAAGGATGGTGGGTTATTGCGCGAGATTTGTTTTCAGCCTGGTGGTATTCATCGTGCTTCCTTTTTTGATATTTGGCTGGAGCGCCAGCCCGATATATCATGGCTGGAATGCGCAATTCACGGTGAGTGGTGGTATGTCATTAGCCATGCTTTATGTGCTTTTTTCCGACACCAGCCTGCTGCCGGGTAATTGGTGGCTTTTGGGAGTGGCATGGCTACCGGCAGTGTTTATTGCAGCAGCATTTCTGCAGCGAGGCGAACACGGCTTGCTAAACCTGTTCCAGCAGAGCCTGGTATTAGTGCTGGTGTTCTACCTGACGCGCACCTGGCTTTCTGAACAGAACATCAGCCTGGTCTTACCTCTGGTGCTAATATTGGTGTACATGGATAAGCTACCCAGGCTGATCCTGCATGCAGTGTGGATCCTACCGCTGATTTTCACGATCTTCAACACCTCGCCAGCCCAGCTTTTATTCCCGATACTTCCCCGACTGATGGCCCAATTGCTCCAGCTTGCCCAAACCTACCGCCTCGAGCGCTTGTGGGCGAGCATGGCAGTGATCATTCCTTGGCAGGTTGCCGGCTGGTGGATTGTGATAGACTATTACCGCTCGAAATCCGCGCATAAAGGAAAACCGGTTCTGGCATGATAATCGATCTTCCGCTGAATCATTGCATGCAATTGCAGATATGCTCAGGCAGCAGTGGGAATCCAACCTTCCCAACTGCAATGATCCAAAGAGGCTTGTTGCTATCCTGTAATGGCCGCGATCTTTCAGAAGAAGCGGTCGGTTATGGTGTGCCGATACTCAAACGCGGATTACAGGCTATCTTTCCTGGCGAGGTAGAATTATCCCATTCAAGAGATGCACCTCATCAAGGCATTACAGCCCGCTATAAGCTCAACCTGGAAGAAAAAATATCCAATCATGGCACGGGGACCATCGATAAGCGATGGGTGTATGCTTGTAAATATTTTCTCGCTGCGCTGATTCGCAACTGGCCTATCTCACGAAGGGTGCTTTCCGCCGCTTCCAGCTGGTTACGCACCAGATTTGGCTGGACAACCACCTATGAGCCGTTGGATTTTTCTATTTTCATCACAATGACGTATACTATATATCGGGATATGGGCAAGGTCTTCATCGAGCTGATCAAATTAGAATGTCCCCTACCAGATATCAGTGAAGTGATCGTGATGAATGAGCAAGGAGCGCAGACCTTCAACTTATACCAGGAAGCCGGAGGGAACATCCAATCTGGCAACCAAATTGGCTGCTGGGATTTAGTGACGGGAGACCATGCTGCATTTCTTAGCAGCACGCAGCACATTTCCTTTTGCCTGCCACAGGTGAAGGCAGCCAGGCTTTACCGCGGCAGGGAGATCGTCGAATCAAGGCTGGCTTGGGCAGGGTTTGGATACACCTTCCCGCCAAACCTTACTGATTTCTCGTATTCGATAACACTAAGCAAATTACCATGAGTAAAGTGCTGTTGATCTACCCATATTTCAAGCCTGCCAATGACCGTTCAGTGTTTCGTTTTCCACCCCTGGGGGTGGCCTACCTGGCTTCCAGCTTGATCAAGGCCGGGCACGAGGTGCAGATTTTGGATTGCACTTTCCTTGAAAAAGATGAAGCCTTGAAGCAAGCCCTGGGATTCCAGGCGCAAGTCGTGGGGATATATTGCATGGTCACCATGCTGGACGATTGCCTATGGTTTGCCAGGCGGTTGCGGTCGGGCACAAGATTATTACTGGCTGGAGGCCCATTGCCCACCTGCGATCCACAAGCCTTTGTGCAGGACTTCGATGTGGTGGTACGCGGCGAAGGCGAAGCCACGGTAGTTGAACTGCTACAGGCATTTGCAGATAAAAAGGGCTATGGCACCGTCGCAGGGATATGCATGCTGGCAGAAGCATCGGGCCAAGGGCAAAGCAGTAAAGAAATGATTTCCACCCCAAACCGCAAGTTTAATACCCGGCTTGACAGGCTGCCTTTCCCTGCCCGCCACCTGCTTCCCAACCAGAGCTATATCGAATATGCCAAGCAGAAGTATGGTTATTCGATCACTACAGTAATGAGCACGCGCGGTTGCCCCTATCACTGCGAGTTTTGCAGCAATGTGATCTTTGGCGGCACCTATCGTGAACGCACAGCCCGGAATGTGGTTCACGAGGTGGAACAGGCACTGGCCCTGGGTTATGAGCGAATTTCATTCGCTGATGATGTATTCACCCTGAACCAAAAGCGCGTGTTGGAATTTTGCGAGGCAGTAACCAGGCGTAGCCTGCATTTTAATTGGGAATGCCTGGCGCGGGTCGATTCACTCGGCGATGCCACTTACGTGCGAATGTATAATGCCAGCTGCCGGCGGGTATATTTTGGCATCGAATCGGGGGATGATTCAATCCTCATGCTGATGAACAAAAAGATCACCACAGAAGAGGCGCGGCATGCTGTGATCGCCGCTCATCAAGCCGGCCTTGAAGTGGGGGCTTTTTTCATCCTATTTTATCCAGGCGATACCAACCAGACGGTACTCAACACCCTGCACTTCGCTAACACCCTGCCCCTGGATTACCTGGGCCTCAGCATGCCCTACCCGCTTCCTGGCACGCCGCTATATGACAGGGTGAAAGATAAAATATACCGGGATTGGCGCCCGGGTGAAAGCGTGTTTGGCAGCCACATGTTGATTTATAAGTCAGAGTTTTCTGAAACCAAAATGTGGTTTGGAATGATCAAGGGGCGCGGGCAATTTGAGATTGCCCGCAGGTTACAGCGCTGGGGGAAAATTGGCCAGCTGGTCTTGCGGTTTACCGAAAAGGTCACAGACTGGATATTGCTGCATTTGCGCTGACCAATCAGGAAACTGCTTCATGCTGTTGAATTCTTGCGTAGCTTGAATGCACGCATGGTCTGGTGGATGCGCCGCCTCAGCCATTGCTGGTCGAATTCAGAGGCATAGACGAAACTCACATCATTCTCATGCGTCCAATCACGGCTGGGGTCAATGCCACTCACGCGATCGAAAAGGGCAGAGCCAGGCAAGGGAAAAGGCACATTGAAGGATATATCATTAAGAGGCAAGCTGAGAGCCAGGCTGAAGGTTTTCTCGATATCCGCCAGCGTCTCGTTTGGATAACCCACCAGGAAGAATGCCGCCACTTCGATGCCTGCCTGGCGAAAATATTCCACTGCTTGCATGCCTTCCTCCACGGTCGCTTTCTTGTTCATCAAGCGCAAGGTGGCGTTGCTTCCTGATTCCAGCCCGAGGTAAACCCGCTGGCACCCGGCTGCCCTCATCAGGCGGGCGATGTCGAGGGTGATGCCGGATACACGCGATAGGCAGGTCCATGTCACTCCAAAACCATGGATATGCTGGCAAAACTGGCGCAACAGGTCCAGGTCGATGGTGAAATTGTCATCAGCGATCCACAGCTGGTCGTAACCCAGGGCTTTGACCTGGCGGATTTCCTCAAAAACCACGAACAGGTTGCGCTTGCGATACATGCTGCCGAAAACCGGGCGTGAGCAAAAATCACAATTATAGGGGCAACCCAGGGTGATCATGATCGAAGTGGTGCGGGTGCCGTTCTTTTCCATCCAGGCTTTTTGGTAAGCCGCATGCTCGAAATTACTCCGATCGGGGATGGGGAATTTACCGATTTCCTGCTGGCTGTAGTGAATGAGCGGATTATCCACGACCACGTCCAGGTTGTGGGAGAATAAACCGGGATATTCTCGCAGGTCGAGCTTATGCAAGGCTTTTCGGCTGGCCATGTAACCAAAATAATCGCTGCAAAAATCCGGGAAGCTTATATCGGCTTCGCCACGGAAGACCAGGTCGAAGGCGCTGATGTAGCGCTCCGGGTAAAGGGTGGGCATTGGCCCACCAGCAACGAGCAATGCTCCCGGCAGGCGCTCGCGCACCAATTCGGCGAAGCGGAAGGTACTCTGGTTCAGCAGGATCATTGATGAAAGCCCAACAATATCCGGCTGGTAAGCTAGCAGGCCCTTGGCAATCCGTGAAAAAGTCTGGAAGGTGCAATCGAAGATGCGCGCTTCGATTTGCCTCTGTTTCAGCTGGGCTAATAGTGCAGCAGCTCCAAGCGGAGGAAATAACATCTCGGTGGGCGCACGCGTGCGAAAATATGGGAATACCAGAGCAACCCTGGGCATGTGCAGACGATCCTTATTTTCCCAAACCTGTCAGCTTGAACCTGCGATCATTGCATAAAATTCACCCTTTGGTAATAAGCCAACTTAAATCTCAAAAAAATTCCCAATTACGTTAAAAAAGTATAGCGTAATCATCTTCAGCGAATACCAAAATATGATTAGACGGGGATTAGTATTTAATTCTCAGCGCGGAACGGCTGGGTTTTTCAAATTACCAGGAGGCTAATGCAACAGTAATTGTCCTGACCGATAAGAACGCATCTTCCCGTCTGCTCCCAGTCAGCGGAAGGTGCAGCTTACTGCTCTGTGATTGTTATTCATCCCAATCACCTCGATTTTTTCTTCAGGGGTTCTGGCTGCCACAGGAACAATGTGCGTAATTCTGCCAGGGTGTGGAATACCATGGCAGGTATCAGACTGCCAACAATACCAACCGGCTGGGTGCTGCTTACTACGGAAAGCAGGTTGCCGCTCAAAAAGTAGACAACGGCGAAGCTGAACCCATTGAGCGAGTTTTGCAGGATGCCCCGGCCTCCCATGTATGCGTGGCTGAGACCATAAACAATGCCGGAGATGATTGAGGCCAGCAGGAAATCCAGCCCTGGGAAAGTGATGGCCAGGAAGTTGAGCAGGAAACCGCGATACAGCAGTTCTTCGCAGATGCCGGCGGTGATGGCTGCGATGGCGAACCATTTACGCTCTTGGGAGGTGGAAGGCAGCAACACCGCAGACGATTCCAGGCTGCGTTGCATATTTTGCAAAGCGCCCGGGCTCCTGCGGATCAGCCAGGTGGACAGCGCCACCCCCAAGAGCAGGCCCACCATGATGATCCACCCTAGCAGGCCGGGCACAGTAATGCCCAGCTGAAGCAGCGGCTCTGGCCGGGGGATGAAGATGATGATGATCAACACCACCCAGCTCCACTCCCACAACACCTGGGTGCGATAAAAAAGCAGGCGGGCGCTCGTATCTTTAGTGAGCGATTTCTTCAGGTTGCGGTAAAAATTGGTGCGCAGAAACGGCTCAACCAGCACGGTGTAAGCGGCCAGTAGCAAGGTGAGGATGTCTGAAATCAGAGGCATGAGGGAATCACCTGGAAAGGAGATGGGGGGTGAGATTCATGATACTAATTTTACCCCAGCACGACGCCTGCCGTGTTGAAAAAATCGGAGTGTCTAAAACAAGAGCTAACTAAATTGCCAGGAATTGACATAGATGCCCGTGCCTTTCAATTCTGTCATTTACTTTTTGTGTGCAATTGCTATAATGAAATCGCAAGGGATTAGTGAAATAAATCATTTATTGACAGATAGAAAAAAGGACAGCCCATAAGAAAATACATCTTGCAAGCTATACTCGAATTCACACTATTCCTCTTCTCGCCCATCAGTTTATCATGAAAGGAGGGACCGGGTAAGCTAATTATTAC
This sequence comes from uncultured Anaerolineaceae bacterium, assembly GCA_964385625.1. Lineage (GTDB taxonomy): Bacteria > Chloroflexota > Anaerolineae > Anaerolineales > UBA4823 > FEB-25. Next base: position 21,074 of record CAYLPS010000005.1, read on the forward strand.
AATGCAATTCGTCCAACCTAATAGGGGGAAGCACGACCACCAATGACCTGCTGAGGTCATCAAACTGGATGAAGCATTCCAGTCCATTTTTTCAGGTGTAGAAACCGGCTTTTCGCCGGTTTCTCATTATTATATGTCATGCCGTCACTAAAGCTGAATTTCCAGGATATACTCACCTTTTTCACCTGGTAACTCGTTGCTTGCTCACCAATCCCTTCTCTCCCCGATTGACCAATCCCTTAATTTATGGCATAATCCAGCGCAATTGGTCTTTGAAAAGCGATGATGGAAACGAGTATGCCTGCTTGCCTGCCAGCGACCCCGGGGATGGTGCGAGCCGGGGCAGTGCTACAGGCTGAAAATCCTTCCGGAGCTGCAATCTGAACACGCTGAGGCGCCAGTAAGAAAGCCGGATTTGCCAGACGTTACCCCAGGCACGTGGATCGTCTCCTGCTAAATATGTAGACTGTCTGCGCAGCGGAGGTGCTCGCCCAATAGCGAGAACCAGGGTGGTACCGCGGGAGTGTTATTATTTGCTCTCGTCCCTGAGCTGGGATGAGAGTTTTTCATTAATAATTGTCCATCGCTAGAAGCGGGCTTAGTGACATGGCAATCTGCACTTTATTAATAGATCAGGGTGCGAAATAGTTGTTGGTTTGCGTTGCAAGAGCAGATTGCTTCAGGTTGGTAAACTCATCCAACCCACGCGATGACAAAAAGATTGGAGGAAATATGCCATTTCAAGAAGTGTCTAATAAAGTTGATTTCCAGGCGCAGGAGCGTGAGATTCTCAAGTTTTGGGAAGACAGCCATGCCTTCGAGAAAATGGTTGCCATACACAAGGGACAGCCTCGCTGGTCGTTCATCGATGGGCCTATTACAGCCAATAACCCCATGGGCGTGCACCATGGCTGGGGACGCACTTACAAGGACCTGATGCTGCGCTTCCGCACCATGCAGGGGCACGAGCTGCGCTACCAGAACGGCTTTGATTGCCAGGGGCTGTGGGTGGAAGTGAACGTGGAGCGCGACCTGGGCTTCAAGACCAAGCTGGACATTGAAGATTTCGGGCTGGCGAAGTTCGTACTCAAGTGCAAGGAGCGCGTGCTGCGCTATGCCGCCGTGCAGACCGAGCAATCCATCCGCCTGGGATACTGGATGGATTGGAATGACCCCACCTTGCTTAACGACCTGGCGGATAAGTTAATGGAAGACCCTGCCCAGGTAATCACCGTCCCCGGGCAAAAAGGGGCGTATACCGACACGGTGGAGCAGGTGGTGGCTCACCTGGGCCTGCCGGAGCTGGGTGGGAGTTACTTCACTTTCTCCAACGAGAACAACTACATGATCTGGGCCTTCCTGAAGAAGTGCTGGCAGAACGGCTGGCTGTACAAGGGGGATGACGTGATGCCCTGGTGCCCGCGCTGCGCCACGGGGCTCAGCCAGCACGAGATCGCCACCGAGGGCTACCAGGAGCTGACCCACAACTCAGTAACCCTGCGCTTCCCGCTTTTGGGACGCGAAAATGAATCCCTGCTGGTGTGGACAACCACACCCTGGACGCTCACCAGCAATGTGGCCGCTGCGGTGGGCCCTGAGCTCACCTATGCCAGAGTACGCCAGGGTGACCAGGTTCTGTACCTCTCCAGGGGTACGCTGGATATGCTCAAAGGGCCATACGAATTGCTGGGAGAGCTAAAAGGTGCCGAGATGGAGGGCTGGCGCTATGCCGGCCCGTTCGATGACCTGCCACCGGCTCAACGACCGGGCGGCTACACCTCGCTCACCGTGCTGATCCGGGACGTGAAGCAAAGCGCGGTAGAGGCTCACAGGGTGATCCTGTGGGATGCGGTGGGCGAAGAGGAGGGCACCGGCATCGTGCACATCGCCCCCGGCGCTGGCGCGGAAGATTTCCAGCTGGGCAAAGAGAACCACCTGCCGATCATCGCCCCCTTGAACGAGGAGGGTGAATTCCTGGACGGTTTCGGCTGGTTGAGCGGCAGGCACGTTTTGGAAGTGGCTGAGCTAATCTTCGATGACCTGCGCCGTAAAGGTTTGCTGTACCGCGTGGAACCCTACACCCACCGTTACCCGGTATGCTGGCGTTGTGGCACCGAGCTGGTGTTCCGCCTGGTGGATGAGTGGTTCATCAGCATGGGAAAGACCTACGACAAGCCGCGTGAAGAGCTGAGCTCCGAGGAAAAAGCCCGCTCGCTGCGCTACCAGATCATGGATGTGGTGGATCAGATCAAGTGGATCCCTGATTTCGGCTATGCGCGTGAGATGGATTGGCTTCGCAACATGCACGATTGGATGATCAGCAAAAAGCGCTATTGGGGGTTAGCGCTGCCCATCTGGGAATGCGAGGCCTGCGGTAATTTCGAGGTCATCGGTGGCGACGATGAGCTACAGCAGCGCGCCACCGCCGGCCTGGATGTGCTGGACGGACATACCCCCCACCGGCCGTATATCGATGCAGTTACCATCGCCTGCTCGAAGTGCGGGGGAGACATGCAGCGCGTGCGCGATGTGGGCAACCCCTGGCTGGATGCCGGTATCGTACCCTTCAGCACGCTCAGCTATCGCAAGGATCCCGATTATTGGCGCACCTGGTACCCGGCCAGGTGGATCAGCGAATCATTCCCCGGGCAGTTTCGTAACTGGTTTTATAGCCTGCTGGCTATGGCTACGGTGATGGATGGCACTCCACCTTTCCTGGAGAACTTCGGTTACGCCACTTTGCTCGGGCCTGATGGACGCCCCATGCACAAGAGCTGGGGAAATATGATCGAGTTCAACGAGGCCGCCGAAAAGATGGGGGTGGACGTGATGCGCTGGCTGTTCTGCACGCACAAGCCCGAGAGTGACCTGATATTCGGCTATGAATCTGATGCATTGCACACTTTTAGGAGTGGGAACGATGTGCGTAAGGAATTCATCATGCCCTTATGGAATGCCTACAGCTTCTTCACCAATTATGCCCGCCTGGACGGCTGGCTGCCGAATGGTGACTTCGATGCAAGCCTTCCCGAAGGTGATACCCCACGCAGCGATAACCTGCTGGATCGCTGGATCCTGGCACGCCTCAACCAGGTGGTGGCGCAAGTAAGCGCTTATCTCGAGGCCTCCGACCCGATGAATGCCAGCCTGACCTGCGAGGCATTCCTGGACGACCTGACCAACTGGTACATCCGGCGCTCGCGGCGGCGCTACTGGAAATCGGAGCACGACGAAGATAAGAACACCGCCTATGCCACCCTGTACCACGTGCTGGTCAAGTTCGCCAGGGTCCTTGCTCCTTTTATCCCCTTCACCAGCGAGGTGATTTACCAAAACCTGGTGCGCAATATTCGCCCGGAAGCCTACGATAGCATCCACCATACGGCATGGCCCGAGGTGGACCAGAGCAGCGTGGATGAAGCCTTACAGGAGCAGATGGGCCTGGCCAGGAAGATCGCTTCCCTGGGGCACAGCGCCAGGAAAAGCACCGGCATCAAGGTGAAGCAGCCGCTCAGCAAGGTGATGGTGTATGCCGGTCAAGCGCTGCTGCGCGATGAGCTGGTGGAGATCGTGAAAGATGAGCTGAATGTCAAGGTCTTTGAGTTCGTCGAACAGCAAGGCGCGTTGGTAAATTACAGGGTGCTGCCAGATAACAAGATATTGGGTCCCAGGTTCGGGGCACGCTTCCCGCAAGTGCGTGCCGCCCTGGCACAGTTAGACCCTGCCAGGGTGGTTGCCAGCGTGAGTGCCGGGTCGCCAGTCACATTGCAGCTGGACGGTGAAACGGTCGAGCTGGAATCCACCAGCCTCCTGGTGAGCAGCGAGCCGCGCCCGGGTTTGGCTGTGGCAGGTGATAAATATGCCACCGTGGGCATCGACACCTCCCTCACCCCCCAGCTAAAGCTGGAAGGCCTGGCGCGCGAAGTGGTGCGCCTCGTCCAGGATATGCGCAAGAAAGCCGGCTTCAACATCGAGGATCGCATCACCACCTGCTACCAGGCAGAAGGTGTGTTGGTGCAGGTAATTACAACCTGGGGCGATTACATTCAATCTGAGACGCTTACCACCCGCCTGCTGGATGCCCCACCCATCGAGGGGTCTTACGTGGAACAATTTGAGCTGGAGGGTGAGAATCTCTTACTGGCAATAAAGCAGAATAATTGATGGCTCAACTTTTTTCAGGGGCACCATACATGGAAAAAGGAGATCTTTAACCTCCGCGAAGTCTCATCTGGAAGCATAAAAGGAGAGGTGTGATGGGTGCCCATCACACCTCTCCAGTTTCATTGACAACAGCGATAAGGGGCACGTATACCTTTACTCTGCCCTCCGCATTAATAGAAAAATGGGGAGAGACAACAATACTTCCTGCTATACAGGTCAGGAGATTGCATGACGTAACCAGGCTTATTTACCAGTAATTGCGAACCAGGCAGTGCCTGCGCCATTGGTGATGAAAATAATCGGGGCGATGCAGGTCTCGGGCAAAGCTATCCTGGCATGGATATTTGAATTCCCACCGCCCATGATAGCTGGTCCAGTTGTCGCCGGGAACGCGCCACCGAAGAAATTGTTGACACTGCCATCCGTGTTTAAGCAACTCACCACAACGCCGAACTCAGGAAGGGTATTAGACCCCTCATTTGGTCCGGCTGCGAATACCAATCCTCTGACATTTACCACGAGATTTCCGTTGCTGCTAAAAACGCCGTTGGCTGAGGTCAGCATCCATGGAAGACCACCGCCGTTCATATCACGAATGGGAAACTGATCACCGGTTAATTCCTGGGGCAGGCCAGCCATGTTGTTGAACTGCAGGATGTTCCCTACATTTGCCTGGGCGGGTGACAATGGAGCTGAGACGAATATCCAGCTCAGGGCGAGTGCGAATACGAATGTAATGGATAGTATTTTTTTCATTGAATTTCCTCCCATAAGTTTAGTATTACCAATCTACAACGTGCCCATCATCGTAGATGGTTTATTAATATAGCGCCAGGTATTCAATGCCTTTAAATAATAATGATTGGGAAAAGTCTAATTGCGGATTAATCTGGATCGAAGATGGGCAGTATGATCTTGGTGATGCCTGCTGTTCCTACAGCTCTTCCTTCTCCTGCTGCTCCTGCTTCTCTTCCAGCACTTGCTGGGTTCGCCTTTCCTTCAGGTACTCCTGCTCCTGTTGCTGGTCGATTTGCAGGCGCTTATCTTTTTTCTTCTTTTGAAGCTCTTCCTGTTGCCGATCCAAAACCAGGCGCTCTTCCTGCTTCTTGAGGCGCTCCTTCTCCTGTTGCTGCTCGAGCTTGTGTTGCTCTTTCATGCGCTGCAGGCGTTTTACCTCCTGCTGTTTCTCCAGCTCGCGCTGCTCGCGCTGCTCGTGCTGCCATTGCTTGAATTTCTCTTGTTCGGTTAACTCATCATCAGGGATCATCACTGCCACCTCTTACTTCATAGTATAGACTAAATCTTTAGAAATTAGAAGGCTCATTTAACAAGATAGACGGAAAAAAATAGTTCCTTCAGCAGCCTCCTTAAATTAATTATTAATGACCTTTAATGGTTTTTACTCCCCGGTACCACGCCAGGCTACCTTTTCGGGTACAATAAACAAAATCTCGGCACCCGGCAGGCATACTATGGAAGAAATACCCACACTGGCGATCATTGGCGGCTCTGGGCTGTACGATATGCCCGGGTTGCAAGATATCACCGAGCACGACCTGGACACACCTTTCGGGAAACCCTCCGCCCCCATCATTAGCGGTGTTCTGGAGGGAAAAAGGGTGGCATTCCTGGCCCGGCATGGCATTGGCCACCACATCTCGCCCTCCGAAATTAATTACCGCGCCAATATCTACGCCCTCAAGAACCTGGGTGTGGAGCGCGTGGTCAGCACCTCTGCCTGCGGCAGCCTGCGGGAAGATTACACCCCTGGCGACCTGGTGGTGCCCGACCAGGTGTTCGACCTGACGCGCAATCGCAAGCGTAGCTTCTTCGGCGATGGACTGGTGGCGCACATCGGTGTGGCAGACCCCTTCTGTCCCGACCTTTCGAGGCATGTATACCAGGCGGTGAAAGCCACCGGGGCCAGGGTGCACCAGGGAGGTACATTCCTGACGGTGGAAGGCCCGCGCTTCTCCACGAAGGCTGAGTCGAACGTCTTCCGCTTGTGGGGCATGTCGCTGATCGGCATGACCACCTCCCCCGAGGTGTTCCTGGCCCGTGAGGCTGAGCTGTGCTACAGCGTGATGGCACACGTAACCGATTATGACGTCTGGCACCAGGAGCTTGAGCCAGTGAGCGTGGAAGCGGTGATCACCGTGCTGAACCATAACACGAAGGTCGCCCAACAGGCGATAATTAATTTGGCGAAAGCCCTGCCCCGCGAACGCCATTGCAATTGCGAAAATGCCCTGGCCAACACCATCATCACCCAAACAGCCCACATCCCGGCTGAAACCCGCCACAAGCTGGATTTATTGGTGCGCAAATACCTGAGATAAAACCTGTCTTGTCTGACCAGCTAATTTCCACAACCGACCATACGGAGCGGCGCCTGCTCATTGTCGCCGGGGCATTTTTGGCAGTGTTTTCATTGGCGCTGACGCTTTCCAACGCAGCCCGCTTACGCAGCTGGCAGGTGGACTATCGCTGGTCGCACTGGTTGGGCCTGGCAGTGTGGTTGGCAATCGCCTGGCTGGCCCACCGGCAATTATCCAGGCATTTGCCCAATCGAGATCCATATATCTTCCCGGTTGCCATGCTGCTCACAGGTTGGGGCATCCTCACCATGTGGCGCCTATCCGATGTGTATGGCATTCGCCAGGTTGCCTGGCTGCTATTGATTGGCATGCTGGTGCTCTTGGCGTTGCATTATGACGGCCAGGTGAGGGGTGGAAGGATTTTATTCCAGTTGCGGCGTTTCAAGTACATCTGGCTCACCAGTGGGCTGTTGCTCACCGCAGCGACGCTTTTCCTGGGGACGAACCCGCTTGGTGCAGGCCCGCGCTTATGGCTGGGATGCTGCGGGATTTACTTCCAGCCATCCGAGCCGCTCAAGCTGCTGCTGGTGATATACCTGGCAGCTTATCTGGCAGATCGCCAGGCTTCACCCAACCTACCCACCAGGCTGCTGCCCCTGTTAGCCCCCACCCTGGTGATGACCGGCATCGCCTTGCTGCTGCTGGTGTTCCAGCGCGACCTGGGCACGGCGATGATCTTTATTGCGCTTTATGCGGTGATCATATTCAGCGGAACGGGTAATAAAAAGGTGTTTTTAGCGGGATTTGTTGTGCTGATCGTGGCGATGGTGGCCGGTTACCTGCTGTTTGATGTGGTAAGCCAGCGCGTGGATGCCTGGATCAACCCATGGATCGACCCGGCCGGGGGTTCTTACCAGATCGTCCAATCGTTGCTGGCAGTGGCGAATGGCGGCTTGCTGGGGCGCGGCATAGGCATGGGCAGCCCCAGCCTGGTGCCAATTGCCCAATCAGATTTCATCTTTTCGGCAATCAGCGAAGAGACCGGGTTGCTGGGGGCGGTGGGCATCCTGGCATTGCTGGCGGTGCTGGTGAACCGCGGTATGCGAATGGCTCTAAGGTCTACAGATACTTTTCAACGCCTGCTAGCGGTTGGGTTGGTGGCCCACCTGGTGGGGCAAAGTATCTTGATCATCGCCGGCAACCTGCGCCTGTTACCCCTCACCGGAGTGACCCTGCCCTTCGTATCCAGTGGAGGATCCTCGCTGCTGGTATCCTTTTTTGAGCTGCTATGCCTGCTGTTGATTGGAGCCAGCCAGCAGGAAGACCCGGTTTTCCAGCCAGCCCAGCTGAAAGCTCAAACCGGGCTCATCCGCTTGCTCTCAGTTGTGATGACAGCAGGATTGCTGGGATGCACCTTGGCTGTTGGTTGGTGGAGCTTGGTGCGCGCGCCCGCCCTGCTCAGCCGCTCCGACAACCCCCGGCGTTCCATTGCCGATCGCTACGTGAAACGTGGCACGATTTTTGACAGCCGCGGGAACATCCTGGCCGAATCCACCGGCATCTCGGGCAGCTTCTACCGCCATTATCCCTATTCGGCACTCGGCCCGCTGCTGGGATACACCGACCAGGCATATGGGCAAGCCGGGTTGGAAGCCAGCCTGGACCTGTACCTGCGCGGATTGCAAGGTTACCCAACATTGACCATGTGGTGGCAGAACCTGCTTTACGGCCAACCACCTCCAGGACTGGATGTGCGCTTGAGCCTCGACCTCGATTTACAACGCACTGCAGACAATATGCTGACAGGTCAGCGGGGAGCCGCTGTGCTGCTGAACGCTGCCACGGGTGAGGTGCTGGTTTTCGCATCCAGCCCCACCTTCGATGCCAACCAGCTGGCAGCTAATTGGGACCGGCTGGTCAATGACCCCTCAGCACCGCTCTTCGACCGAGCTGCGATGGGCTTGTACCCACCCGTGAATGCCATGGGGGTATTCTTGCTCGCCGCTAGCCAGGTAGATCCTTCAAGCCAATTCGACGGCACCGACTTTTCCGATTGTGTTACGGTCGCCACAGGGCATAGCTGGGCAGGCGTGATTTCTGCCGGGTGCAGCGCGCCTGTCAGGCTTCTGTTGAGCTCGATGAGCAGCCAGCAGCTGGTGGATTTTCTGGACAGAATGGGGTTTTACACAGCCCCCACTTTCCCGGTGGAAGCGCTCTCCTCCAGCATCCCTGAGAGCCTGACGGCAGCCTATTCCTACCTTACCGGTGAGCAAGCGGGGCCTGGCGGGCAGGATGCACTCAAGGTGAGCCCCCTACAAATGGCATTGGCAGCGGCCGCGCTTAGCAACGGAGGGCAAATGCCTGTCCCGCGACTGGCAGTAGCCGTGGATACCCCTCTGGCGGGCTGGGTGATGTTACCCTCCGAACAGGATGCACAACAGGAGCTGGAAATTTCATCCACCAGCAGTGTTGTGCAGGCCTTGCTGGCTGATGACCTGCCCATCTGGCAATCAGTGGCCTCCTGGGGTGGTGCTTCAGCCCCTGATGGTGCGGAAAATGATGGCTCGAAGGGCTTTTCCTGGTACCTTGGAGGCACCTCCGGTGATTGGAAAGGCGCTCCACTGGCGGTGGCAATCTTATTGGAGGAAAATAATCCCGGCCTGGCACAAGATATCGGACAGCGCCTATTCCAGCAAGCCATGTATCCATAAAAATCTCAGCTCATCGATCGGACAACAAATAATATTAATTATCTTGACATATTGTGTTATATACAGTATAATGCAATAAAGGATAGTTGCCATGGAGAATGTACAGGTCATTGATAACCTGATCTTGGAAATGCGCCGTGGGGTGATCGTGCTGGCAGTATTGAGCCAGTGCAGCGAAGAACAGTACGGGTACTCGCTGATGAAGTCACTCTCAGAGAAGGGACTGGAGATCGACCAGGGCACGCTCTACCCGCTGATGAGGCGATTGGAAACCCAAGGACTGCTCAGTTCAAACTGGCGCCTGGAGGATGCCCGCCCCCGCCGCTATTACGTGATCAGCCCGGAAGGCAGGCAAACCCTACCCAGGCTAGTTAACGAATGGGAAAGCATGGTCAGCATGATGAGACGCTTGCTGGAAAATCTTGAGGAGAAGAACAATGGACACGAAAAATAATGATACATTAGTCGATCGTTACCTGGCGGCAGTCAGCGAGCTGCTGCCGGGCAGGCAGCGAGCAGAGACTGTCACTGAGATACGCTCGCTGATCCACGACGCTCTCGATGACCGCAGCAAAGCAGAAGGCCGCCAAGTGGATGGCGAGATGGAAGCAGAAGTGTTGAAGCAGTTTGGCCCCCCGGAGAAAATCGTGGCGCCCTACCTGCCCGAGAAATACCTGATTGGGCCACGCTTATTCCCCATCTTCATCATGGTGCTGCGCATTGCCCTGCCCATCATCGCTGTCCTGGCTCTGGTGGGCTATTGGGTGGGAGTACACCAGGCATCCCCCTACACCGGAACTGAGCTCACGGCTAATATCCTCAAATCATTGGGAAATACGGTGACGAGCTTATTCCAGGCTTTTGGCAACATCGTGATCATCTTCGCCATATTGCAGTGGACCCTTCCAGAATTTAAATCTACGGCCAGGGAAAAAGCATGGGACCCACACAGCCTGAAAGCCATCAGCCAGCCCGATAAGATCAAGCCCGGCGAGCTGATCACGGAGATTTTCTTCACCCTGGTGGGGCTGATCGTCTTCACCTTCTACGCTGATAAGATCGGTATCTATAACAATTTCAATGGCCAGTGGTCGTTCACACCCGTCCTCACTTCCGCTTTCTATGCCTATATCCCCTGGCTGGATCTATTGTGGATCCTTACCATTATCATGGATATGATCTTATTGCGGCGCGGGGCGTGGAAAACAAGCACCCGGATTTATGCCATTGCCTTGAATTTGTTCAGTATCGGGATCACAGCCAGCATCCTGACCAATCTCCAATACTTGTACACGCTCAAGGGCGCTCTCGGCGAGCTGGGCGTGGCAGGAATCCTTAGCTCAGTGCTAAATCAGGTTTTAATTGTGGCGTTGGTAATTACCATCATCACCAGTGCAGTAAAGATTATCCGCATGAGCTGGCAGCTGATCAAAGGCCGCGATATAAATCTTATGCCCCTTAACCGGGATGGATCGTGAATTAATATACATAGGTTGGTATATCAGCGACCAGCACCAGCTTGCTGGCCGCTGATTTTTTTAGCCAGGTACTGTTGAAATTAAAAAAAATGACAGCAAAATTCTCCAAAATGCAAGCATAATACGTAACGAGTTGTAAAATCCTCTTCCCGTTTTGTGTTAAACCACGGGCTGGTCTATAATGAATCTGGAGGAGGTTGCGCACTTATGGTTAATAAAAATTATGCTTTCAAGATCCCAGACCTGATTGCAGGTCTTGCACTGTTGGTAATGTTGGCTGGCAGCGGGCTTCAAAACCATGCCCAGGCTTATGCTGCATTCGGAGCCCCGCTATTGAAGTGGCAGTTGGGGGGGTGTTACAACTCGTGGTGCGAGACGGGCTGGTATTCCTCACCAGCTGCGACTGACCTCGATGGCGACGGGCAGGTCGAAGTGATCGCTTCATCCTATTCTATTTTCGTGTTGGATGGGTCAACCGGGCAACTGGAATGGCGAGTATCATCCGGGCACGACCGTGACGAGCCTGGTGAGCCGAATGTTGGCCGTACCTGGCCGGGCATTGCGGTGGCTGACATAGACGACGATGGTGACCTGGAAATCATCACCGCCCATAGCGGCGGCTGGATTTCTGTGTACAACAGCCAGGGCTACTTCGAGCCTGGCTGGCCTCAGCATCCCACCAGTTATGAGCTGCGTGGATTATCGGTCAGCGACCTTGATGACGATAACCAGATGGAAATTATCGCCATGGCAGCTATCCCGGATAAAACCAATACCTGGGTTTATGAAGCGAGCGGCACGATCCGCCTGGGGTGGCCTCAATTGAGCGATGATAGTGGTTATGCCTGGGGGGTATACAATGCCAATGCCGCGGTTGGAAATCTCGATGGGGATAGTGAGAAAGAGATTCTGGTACCATCCGATGTGCATTATATCTGTGCATATGAAGAGGATGGTAGCCAGATACCCGCCAGCCCAATCTACGCGGGTAAAAATTGGGGCCAGGTGGGGGTATGGGAGAGCCTGGCTGTTGAGCTGCGCGGCTGGGGAGCTTGTGACGGAGAGCGGTCGGAAAGCTACCGCACCAACTTCGCCGATGGACCCAGCGTGATTGCCGATGTGAATGGGGACGGCGTACCAGAAGTGATAGCCGTAGGGAATGTTTACGACTGTCATGCAGGGTATCCACCCAGCCGCTATGATGGGGTTTACATATTTAACGCTGATCGCAGCCGCTTCAATGACGGCCAGTTTGACTGGCAAAGCGTGCCGGTTGATACGGGGATGCCGATCAGCGAGGACTACAACATGATCGAGAGCAACCAGCCCAACCCGGCTATGGCAGACCTGGACAGGGATGGAAAGTTGGAAATTCTTTACAGTGCTTATGATGGGCGGGTGCATGTCTTTTGGCTGGATAAAACCGAGCACGGGAATTGGCCTTATGCAGTCTTTCACCCGGCAGAAGGCTTTTACCGCTTTGCCTCGGAACCGGTGGTGGCTGATCTGGACGGCAACGGTTACGCCGAGGTGATCTTCACCTCCTGGACTCAGAAAAGCTCAAACCATACCGGCATGCTGCACATCCTGGATTACCTGGGTAACCCAATCTATGAAATCAGCTTGCCCGATTCGTTCGGCGGGGAGGATTGGAACGGGGCTTTGCCGGCTCCGACCCTGGCAAATATCGATGCCGATCCAGATTTGGAAGTGGTGCTGCTCACTGCGCACTCCGGAGTGGCGGCATATGACCTGCCCGGAACAGAGAATGCTGCGCTGCTATGGGGCACCGGGCGGGGAAATTACTTTCGCGATGGCAACCAGGCAAGCACCATCCAACCAACCCTGCAAGCTTCAACTAAGACCGCGAGCCTGGTCAACGCCGAGCCTGGCAACCTGCTGACCTTTACCATCACCCTGCGTAATCCCGGGCGTACCATCAACAATGCCAGTGTGCTCGACCCACTCCCATCCGATTTGACTTATGCCGGCAACTTGTGGGCCTCATCGGGCACTGCCAGCTATTCGGTGGGCACGGTCAGCTGGGAAGGCTCAGTAACCCAGGATGTAGAGGTTACCATCCAATTCGATGCAATTGTTAGTGCGGGTATCGTCTCACCAACCGTCATACGTAATTCAGCAACGATTGACGATGGCACAGGGCACAGCTGGCTGAGTGAGGCAAGGGTGTATATCTTCAGCAAAACCACCTACCTGCCAATGCTACACCAGTGCTTGTCGTTGAAATAGTGCATCCGGATTTACCGTATACCCATTCAAACTCGCGACTTGTGGGGAATAAATCCGTATATATGAACAAACCCAGAAAATTGGAGGTGCCCATGAACCGAATAATCATCATTCTGGCCATCACAGCCCTGGTCCTTGCCAGCCTGGCCTGTTCGTTTACCATCAACCTGCCCGGCGCAGAGGTCAAAACCGGGCCAACTGTAACGCAGAATATCAATGTGCCAAATCTTACTGACCGGCAGGCCATTGCCGATGTCACGCTGCATTTCGGTGCAGGAAACCTTACCCTGCAACCCGGCGCTGCAAATGAGCTGCTCAGCGGCACCGCAATGTTCAATGTGGCCGATTTCAAACCCACCATCAGCATCGACAGCAACAACATCAACATCGAGCAGGGGAATATCAAGCTGACCGGCATCCCCTACATAAACACTGACATCGTTAATGACTGGAATCTATCGCTGGGCGATCGCCCAATTAGCCTGGTAATCAAAGCCGGAGCTTATACGGGTAATTACGAGCTGGGCGGGATTTCTTTGCATAGCCTGGCAATCAGCGATGGCGCCTCCAAGGTCGAGCTGAGCTTCTCCAAACCCAATCTGATCGAGATGACCAGCCTGAATTACACCACCGGTGCATCCAGCGTAGCGATGCGTGGTCTTGCCAATGCGAATGCCGACACACTTTCATTCAATGGTGGGGCCGGCAGCTACACGTTAGAGTTCAGCGGACTGCTGCAACGCGACATGAGCGTGAGCATCGATTCAGGCGTGAGCAGCGTCACCATTATCGTCCCCAACGGCACCTCCGCCCAGGTGGATACATCTAACAGCCTGATCTCGGTGAGCAGCAACGGCGGCTGGCAGCAGCACGGCAACCTCTACCAGCTGAGTGGATCAGGTTCCACGATTGTTATAAAGGTCCAAATGGGTGCGGGCAGCCTTAAGCTCGACACCAGCCAGTAAGCGGAAAAAATAGCTGGCGAAATGACCCGCCAGCTAATCGTTATATCTCTTGTTTGATGCTCGGGTTGCCAGGAAACTCACCTCTGGCTGCCCGATTTTTTATTCGTTGGCTTTATAGCCAGGACCCTTGGTGTAGAAATCGTAATTGGCCTGGATATCTTGGGTCAGGTCCACCACCTCGCCGGCTTTCAGCGTGCGCACACTGTTGAGCACCACCGGATTGCCATGGTGGTCGGTTCCCTCGTAGTGACCGGTCAACCCAACCTGGCTGACCATTTCGCCGCCCTTGGCGGTGTAAGCTGAGGGCACTTCATCTTCCGGGAAAATCGCTTCGAAGGGGCATTCGGGGATGCAGGCTCCGCAGTCAATGCAGGTGTCGGGATCGATGTAAAACCACGGATATTGCTCCACCGGCTTTCCCCCCACAATGCATTCCACCGGGCAGACATCCACACATCCAGAATCACGCAGGCACAAGCTTGTAATAATATGGGTCATATTAGGTTCCTCCTTTTGTCTGTCTTTCTATTATAAATTACTCGGATTATGAATTGTGGTTATGATTCTAACATGAAAATATCGATCTCCGGTTCAGTCGTTGCCACGAAACAAAAAGATTATCGGGGCTAATTTTGTCGCACCCGCTCTGTGTTGGCATTGATTGGAGATACGCCGAGCTCTCCCATGAGCTTGAAGACGGTATTAAACCTCATGCCAAGCACCATATTTCGATACTTTTTGCTATTGACGGGGAGGAATGGCACCTTTTAATAATATCTTCGGGAATGGCAATGAAATGTTGGTAAGCTTCTAAACCCAGCATTTTAAAGAGCACCGTCATCAAGTGAGATTTAGGATTGCAATGTCCGTAGTCACAGGTCAATGTGTAATCTGGGGAAGGAGCATCGAAATATTTGTTGAAGCCAAACTTTACCTGATCTCGCACGTAATCATGCAGTGCGATGGCGTTTAAACACACTGGAGCGTTTTCGTTAACCACCTGCCTGAAAACTTCTTCTACTCCTTCACGCGTAGCCATATACTCCTCCTCGATAAACTCGTTACCTCACCAGTTGGAAACCCCCTATCATTATTGATGATTTGGGTTTACGGTTATTGAAATGTGACAAATGCTGGTCTGCGATTGATTATTATCCACTTTTTGGTTAAATCTTTTTTTCAGTTGAAAAATACGAAAAATGGTCTTACAAACCGGGTAACTCGGAAATCCTAATCCTGAAAATAACCGCATGTATGCTGATTGAAATTTACCGCTGTTGATTTAACGGGTGTCAGAAGTGCAGCAGATTCAGCATGCGGTTGAATTATTAATAGTTCATAATCATTCCTTGCTTGACAAGTAACCGTGTATTCATTATTATGCTTACAACATCAAAAAAACCTATAAAGGAGGACATATGATTTACCAGGTTTTATCCAAGCTAGATCAAAAAATGCATATCGAGACGGCCCAGGCGCATTGCGACATCCCATGTGGCATTTACGACCCCATCGTCGCCCAGATCAGCGCGTTGACAGTGGTGCGCATGATCGATTTAATGACGGAGTTTGAGGGCAAGAACCCCGAGCACAATAAAGATTACATGAACAGCATGGCGCGTTACATCGCCGTTAAGGAAGAGCATGCCGAACGGGCTAAATCAGAGATACGCATCATCTGGGGAGATTATTTCAAAGCCCAGCACATCGAGAAATATCCCAATGCGCATGCCCTGGTGCACAAAATCATGCAGCTGGGCTCCAAGGCGCGCCAGACCGCCGACCGCGACCAGGCACTGCAGCTGGTGGATGCGATTAACGAATTTGCCCAGATGTTCTGGGAAACCAAGGGGATCGCCACCAAGCGCGCCAAGGCTCCCTATGCCCCGGCGCTGGAGATGGTTTATCCCAACCTGTAATGCTCAGGCTACTGAGAATATCGGGACTGAGCTTAGCCCCTGAATTTCAACATGGGGATTTTGTGCTGGTCAGCAAAATCCCCTTTCTTTTTTCTCCACCCGCACCGGGCAATGTGGTGGCTTTCCGTCAGCCTGGTTATGGCTTGCTGATCAAGCGCATCCAGGCTGTTGACCCTGACGGCGGTTTGATGGTCAGCGGCAGCCACCCAGACAGCGTCGACAGCCGCGTTTTTGGCGCTGTGAGGCCGGCGGATTTGCTGGGCAAAGTGGTCTGGCACATCCGCAAGCGCTGAAACCCATATCCTCCGGCAGCCTGTTTCAGTGAATTCGTCTATAATTAGCCGCGGTACATGGATTCACCTAAACGGCCTCCTGTTTCACCGCTCATTGCCATCCTATTCGGCATCCTGGCGGTATCCACTGCCTCTATTTTCATCCGCTATGCGCAGCGCGAAGCCACGTCGCTGGTGATTGCCGCCTGGAGGCTCAGCATCGCTTCGCTAGTGCTGGTGCCGGTGGCCGCCTCCACCCACAAACGCGAGCTGGCTACTTTGCAGCGCAATCAGTTGCTGCTGGCACTGCTTTCTGGGATTTTCCTGGCAGCCCATTTTGCCAGCTGGATCACCTCTCTGCAATACACCACGGTAGCCAGCTCGGTGGTGCTGGTGAGCACTACCCCCCTATGGGTGGCACTGCTATCCCCATTCACCATCAAGGAACCCATCCAGCGCCTCGTGCGCATCGGCCTGGTGCTGGCATTGATTGGAGTGGTGGTGGTGGGTTTCAACGATTCTTGCACCACCCCATCGGGTGCCTTCAGCTGCCCCAGCCTGGGAGATTTCTTACAAGACAGGGCCTTCGTGGGCGACCTGTTGGCGGTGGCCGGTGCCATCGCCGGGGCATGCTATTTACTGATCGGCCGCCGGCTGAGAGCGAAAATGTCATTGGTCAGCTACATCTCGCTGGTGTATGGGATGGCAGCGGTGGTGCTTATAATTATCATGCTGTCCGCCCGGGAAAATCCCTTTGGATATTCCCCACAAATCTACTTGTGGCTGATATTGCTGGCAATCATCCCGCAGCTGATCGGTCACTCAACTTTCAATTGGGCGCTGGGCTATCTTTCGGCAGCTTATGTATCCATCACCCTGCTGGGTGAGCCAATCGGCTCGACCATCCTGGCGTATTTTTTCCTGCACGAAGTGCCCGGTCCGGTCAAACTGTTGGGAGGAGTGTTGATCCTGGCAGGCATCTACATTGCCTCCCGCTCGGAGGCGGGCAAACAACCCGAGCTCCCCGATTAGACCATTGAATGCAAGGGCAGAAGCATGCCAGCCATATGCACGAATGGCTCCACACTCTGGGGAAAAAAAGGAAAGAAAAATCCCGCCAGTCAGGCGCCAAGATTTTGAAGGATGGTGCACCAGAGGCTAAGCTGGAGGCAGGCAGGCTTACAGCCCAGGTTGCCCGGCAGGAAGCTGGCCGGGAAGTGGGGCTGGAGGTGAGAGGGTAAATTGATGTATACTAAAGCGGCAGGTGAAAAAGTGGTTAACCAGGATCTTCGATTAAGAAGTAGGTCATGCCAGCCAAGAAAAAACCAGACACGATAGAAATCAGCGGCGCAGCAAAGCGCGAATATGAAAATCTCGTCCACCAGGGGATGGGGTTTTTCGCTCGTTTCCAACGCTTCGGCTCCGATTTTGTCGGCATCATCCTGGTGGCGTCGGCATTACTGACCCTGTTCGCCCTGTACATGCCGGGCCTGTCACAAGGCACGCTCACCACGTTCTGGCGCAGCCTGATGCAGCGTGGTTTTGGGTATGGAGCCATTCTGGTGGTGATCGGCTTGTTGGCCGCAGGTGTGATGGTGCTGCGCCATGCAGCTCACAGGCCGGGAGTGCAGACCGCGCCTGGTGCTCCGCCTGCCAAGAGGGTGCACTGGGGACGGGTCATCGCCCTGGAGCTGGCGGGGTTTTCCGTCCTGGGTTTGCTGGCGGTGATTGGGGGAAGGGTGGCCTACCGGGCTGACCTGGGCCTTGATGGAGGTTTCGTGGGTTGGGGGTTGGCTGAGTTAATGGCAACGGGCTTGAAATACCTCAGCCTGGACCGAAATCTATGGGGAGGATTAGCCTTCGGCCTGATTGCCCTTGCCTGCCTGGGATATGGCCTGGGCTTGCTGCCACCATTGCTCAGGTGGTTGCAAAAAACCAGCGCTTCGAAGCCGGCCAGCCTGGTGGTGAATGAGCCAGTGGTAAGTGTTGCTCCCGCAGCCACCCAAACCGGGGCATCAATGCCGGGAGCAGAGCGTAAAAAGCGCCGCCCGTCCATACCCGCCGAGTTTCGCAAGCGCCTGAATCCATCTCCTGTGCAAGCCAAATACCAGCCTCCGCCTCCGCGCGACGAACACCTTCCCTCGCTGGAGCTGCTGGTGAGAGACCAGCTCGACCGGCCTGACGAGCGCAACATCAACCAGACGGCGGGGATGATCGAGAAATCACTAGCAGAGTTTGGCATACCGGCCAAGGTGGTGGGCTTTCGGGTGGGGCCAACCGTGACCCAATTTGCGGTCGAGCCGGGCTTCGTGGAAAAGGGCGGCTCGGAAGAAGAGCAAGCAAACCGCATCAAGGTGCGCGTGGCCCAAATTGCCGGGTTACGGCGCGACCTGGCGCTGGCCCTTGCTGCTGAGCGGCTGCGCATCGAAGCCCCCGTGCCCGGGCGTCCCTACGTGGGCATCGAAGTGCCCAATATGCGCACCAGCATGGTGCGCTTGCGTCCCATCCTCGAGACGGAAGCTTTTTATAAGGTAGGTTCGCCCCTCACCATCGCCCTGGGGAGAGATGTCTCAGGCTTGCCAGTGGTAGCTGACCTGAGCACCATGCCGCATCTGTTGATCGCCGGCACCACCGGCTCGGGAAAATCGGTGTGCATTGCTGCCATCACCGCCTGCCTGGTGATGAACAACACTCCTGATGACCTGCGCCTGGTGATGATCGATCCCAAGATGGTGGAGCTGGTGCGCTTCAACGGCCTGCCCCACCTGTTTGGCAAAGTGGAAACGGACATCCAGCGCATCCTGGGGGTGCTGCGTTGGGTGGTGGTGGAAATGGACCGGCGCTACAAGCTGCTGGAAGAGATGCACGCCCGCAACATCGATTCATATAATCGTAAGGCGCGGCGGCGCAAGGACATTCAGCCGCTGCCCCGCATCGTGGTGTTGCTGGATGAGCTCGCCGACCTGATGATGACCGCCCCCGACCAGACCGAGCCCATGCTGATCCGCCTGGCTCAGCTGGCGCGCGCCACGGGCATCCACCTGGTGGTGGCAACCCAGCGCCCCAGCACCGACGTGGTCACCGGGTTGATCAAAGCCAATTTCCCGGCGCGTATCTCGTTTGCCGTGGCCTCATCGGTGGATTCACGTGTGATCCTCGACACGGGAGGGGCAGAGAGCCTGCTGGGGCACGGTGATATGCTGTTCATGCCGCCCGAAGTTGCCGCTCCGGTCAGGGTGCAGGGGGTGATGGTCTCGGATGCAGAGATCGACAAGCTGATCCTGTACTGGCAAACTGTCCATCCGCCGGAAGAGGGCGCCACCCCACCCTGGGAAGAGCTGCTCAGTGAGAATGCGGTGATGGCGGACCGGGATGGGCTGGTGAATAAGGCTATCGAGCTGCTGCGCGGCGAGAAACATGCCAGTGCCTCGATGCTGCAGCGCCGCCTGCGCATTGGCTACCCGCGCGCGGCGCGGTTGATGGATAAGCTGGAAGATATGGGCGTGGTGGGTCCATCCCAAACCGGCGGGCGCGAGCGTGAAGTGCTGCTGGAGAGCGAAGACCCAGACGAAGAAAAGTAATCACTGCTGAACAACCCACCCGTTGAGTAAAGAAATAACCGCGGATGGAGCGACTATGCGCAGCACCGGAACGCTCCTTACCTGGGTGAGGAATTATTAAGGACTTACTTAGCTGGTTTTTCCTCTCTTTCGTTGACAAGCCTGCCTTTCGCAAGTAAGATATACGCTGTTTACCGACTGGCATTCACCCATATGCATCATCACGCCAATCCGTAGGCCGCATTACTGCCGCGAGCAGCAACGACGATAACGAAAACACGAGGCTACCCTGAAATCATGACTTTACCCCGCATTCTTGCCTTTGGCAACCCGGTTTTTGACCTGATCACCACCCCGTTAATCTCAACCGAGGAGCGCATTTTATCCGGATGCTCCACCAACGCCTGCCTGGCGGCTTCACGCCTGGGTTACCCAACCACCCTGGTAGGAGGTGTTGGTGCAGATTTCCGCCAGCGCCTGGAACACGAATTGCACGCCTGCGGGATTAACAGCTGCCTGTTCCAAACCCGGCAAACCGGAGGTTTTGCGCTACACTACATCGATGACCAGGGCAACCGGACACTCTCGATTTTAGGAATCGCCGATCCCCTCCCAGCGGACCTGATCCCGGATAATGAGGCACAATTCATCCTCCTGGGACCCATCCTGAGCGAGATAACCCTGGAATTGGTGAAAAACCTGCGTAAAAAGTATTCCGCCCCCATCCTGCTCGACCCGCAAGGCCTGCTGCGCACGCTGCACGATGGAGAAGTAGAGCACGTGATGTCGCAGGCTTTCGCCGATATTGCAGCCTACGCCACAATTATCAAAGCCAACGAGTTGGAAACCCGCGTGGCAACTGGCATCAACCCGCGCCAGGATCCAGATGGTGCGGTGAAAGCGCTGTACGGCTATGGGTGCAAAATTGCCGTGGTCACTCTGGCAGAAGCGGGATCGATCATTTATGATGGATCCATGATCTACCCCATTCCGCCCTACACCACCCAAGCCCTTGATCCTACCGGGGCAGGCGATACTTACGCCGCAGGATTCATGGTGAGATACCTGGAAACACCCGATGATCTGACCGCGGTAGGTTGCTTTGCTTCAGGCGTGGCTTCGGTAATGGTAGAGAATATTGGCCCTGACTTCCCCCTCACCCGTCAGGAAGCCGACCGGCGCGCTCAAGTCCTGCAAAGCGCACCTTTGCGGGTAAAATTATGAGGCGATTATCGCTTACAGGAGTGTAAATTTACATGCTAGCCAGATTGCGGCCCTTCTATAACAAGATCATTGCCCCGATTGGTAATCTTAGCTGCCGGCTCGGTTTTACCGCAGACCTGTGGACGATTATCAGCCTGCTATTTGCCATCGCGGCCGGGTATCTGCTAAGTCTTGACCATTATTGGGCAGGGTTGGGGCTGGGCATCGTCATGTATCTTGCGGATGGGTTGGATGGGGCAACAGCACGCGCCAGCGGTAAAGTTAGTGGCTTTGGTACAGTGTTTGACCACACTGTAGACCGTTATGCCGAATTCATCCTCATCGGAGGCTTGCTGATTGGGGGTGGTATCAGCCCATTTGCTGCCATCCTGGCCATCTCGGGGATGATCATGGCCTCTTATGTGCGCGCCAAGGCCGAGGCCTCAGCCGGCATCCTTGATTGCACGGTGGGCATCGCTGGGCGGGCGGAAAAATTAATCCTGCTTTTCCTGGGGATTGTTTTCCTGGGAGTAAACCTGGCTAATCTGGCTGAATATACCTTTATAATCATCGGTATAATATCTCATATTACAGCAATTCAGCGTTTATGGTTTACACGGACACATTATTTGCATCATGACCAAATTGAAACCAAAAGTCTAACCGAAAAAAAGGATACCTATGTCAATTGATCAATTCGGAATCCATATCTTGGGCCTTTACATTCGCTGGTACGGCATCATCCTGATGAGTGGTGCGGTGGCGGCAGCTTTCCTGGCAGAGCATGAAGCCCGTCGCCGTGGTTTGAAGACCGAATATGTGTGGGATGCGCTCATCTGGGTGCTGATTGCAGGCATTATCGGTGCTCGACTGTGGCATGTATTTACCCCACCGCCCTCGATGGCAGCCATGGGGTACACCACCAAATACTACCTTACACATCCCCTGGCGCTAATCGATACACGCCTTGGCGGTCTGGGCATTGCGGGGGCCGTGATTGGGGGCGGGCTGGCATTGTATATCTATACCCGGGTCAAAAAGCTGAGCTTCCTGTTATGGGCGGATATCGCTGCCCCCGGGGTGGCCCTGGCACAGGCAATCGGGCGCTGGGGTAACTTTTTCAACCAGGAACTTTACGGCAAACCGACCAACCTGCCTTTTCCTCTTTCGGTATACATCCAAAACCCCATCGCAGGTTATCAAAACTACCATACCTTCCAGGCGCTGTTTTTCTATGAATCGATACTGAACCTGTGCCTCGCAGGATTGTTATTATGGATGGCCAGGAAGATACCCGGAAAACTCAAAGAAGGGGACCTCTTCCTGATTTACCTGGTGGGCTACCCGATCATCCGCTTTTTCCTGGAATTTCTGCGCATTGATTCGCCAACCTACGCAACGATTAACATTAACCAATATTTCATGCTGGCGGTGGCAATCGTGGCAGGTTTCTTACTGATCTGGCGGCACCACAGGCAGGCGCCCACTAAAGAAATCGCTGAAGACGAAGCCGAACAGACAGCGCCTGAAGCCCATTCATAATTCCTCTCTGGCTGCAGCAATGCCTGGTACAGCCAGGTTTCTCAATCAAGTGTGACCGTTGAATGATCCAGACTGAAAACCTGAGCAAGCGGTTTAATGATTTCCTGGCGGTCGACCGGGTGTCGTTGCAGGTGAGCTCGGGGCAGGTTCTGGCACTGCTCGGACCAAACGGCGCCGGTAAAACCACCACCTTGCGCATGCTCACCTCGGTATTAAAGCCCAGCACGGGTTGGGCGCGCGTGGCAGGTTACGATGTGGTGCGACAGGCAGCCCGAGTGCGCGCCTCGGTGGGCATCCTCACCGAACAACACGGGCTATACGGCCGCATGACCGCTGTGGAGTACCTCGATTTCTTCGGGCAGATTTACCATATGTCACCAAATATACGCAGGAAGCGCACTGACACTCTACTGCAACAATTTGGCCTGGGAGACGAGCGCAAGCGGCGCATCGGGGAATATTCCAAGGGCATGCGGCAAAAACTGGCCCTGGCGCGTGCCCTATATCACGATCCACCGGTGTTATTAATGGATGAGCCCACCTCTGCCATGGACCCTGAAAGTGCCCGGCTGGTCAGGGATGCCATCCAGGGCTTGCGCAACGCCCGGCGGACGATCATCGTGTGCACCCACAACCTGCCTGAGGCTGAGGAGCTGGCCGATAAAATCGCCATCATCCAGCGCGGCCGTATCATCATCTCGGGTAGTGTCGGCGAGCTAAAAAATCGCCTGCTGGGCACCCCGCAATATGAAGTCCACCTGGGGGTTAATCTTGACGGTTTTACTTTCCATTTACCTGAAGCCGCCCGGCAAACCGCCCAGGGTGAGGATTGGATTCGCTACCAGGTGGATGACCCGCGGCAGGCAAATCCACAGGTGGTGCAGAGCCTGGTGAGCCAAAACCTGCCTGTAGTTGGTTTATATGAAGTGCCGCGCAGTCTTGAGAAGGTCTACCTGCAAGCCGTGGGCAGCGAGGGCAACGATACCTTGCAAATGAATGAATATCCAGGCGCAGAAGCTGAGACCGAACATGCTGGCTGACCTTCTCCCTGCGCTCATTATTACCCGCCGTGAGATACGTGACCAGCTGAGAGACTGGCGTATTGTGCTGCCCATCGTGGTGCTCACCTTGATATTCCCATTTCTGGCAAACTTTACCACCCAGCGGATTCTAGGCTTTGTGCAAAAATATGGTGCCAACCTGTTGGCGGAGAGGTTCATCCCCTTTCTGCTGATGATCGTGGGCTTTTTTCCAATCTCGATTTCACTGGTGATTGCGTTGGAAAGCTTTGCCGGTGAGACCGAGCGGCGCAGCATCGAGCCTTTGTTGAGCAGCCCGCTCACCGACAGCCAGCTGTACATTGGCAAATTGCTGGCATGCGTGCTCACGCCCCTGTTCGCCTCTTACCTGGGGATGGGCGTGTACCTGGTGGGGATTTATTACACCACCAGTTGGAGGACGGAGCCGCAATTCCTGCTTCTAATTGGCCTGCTGACCGGTGTGCAAGCCCTGGTGATGGTCAGCGGGGCTGTGGTAATCTCCACCCAAACCACCTCGGTGAGGGCTGCCAACCTGCTGGCCTCCTTCATTATCATCCCAGTAGCCCTGCTCATCCAGGTGGAAGCGGTGATGATGCTGTGGGCAGATTACCAGGTGTTATGGTGGGCAGTGCTTGGTCAGGTGGTCCTGGCTGGCTTGCTGGTGCGTATGGGTGTCACCCACATGAACCGCGAGGAATTGCTGGGACATGAATTAGACACCCTAAACCTGCGTTGGACCTGGCGAGCATTTTCCACCCAATTTATCGGCGAGGCGCACTCCGTGAAGCAGTGGTACTTGCATGAAATCCCGCGTACTTTGCGCAAGCTGCTGCTGCCGGCCGGCTTGATGATCCTGGTGCTGGCAGCAGTCACGTTCCTTGGGGCAGTGGAGGTGAAAAATCTGGGCATTTCACCCGGCACGCTTGGTTTAGATCGCCTGCAGGTGATTGACAGCCAAATCCTCGGCCAGTTGCGCCAGTACGGGTTTTTCACCGCCAGCAGCGTGGCAGCCATCTGGTGGCATAACCTGCGGGCGGTGAGCATCGCCGCAGTGCTGGGCATCTTCACCCTGGGAGTAGTGGGGGTGCTGGTGCTGATGCTGCCCATGGGAATCATTGGGTTTGTAACCGGGGCTGCCAGCCTAACCGGGTTAAGCCCGCTCACCACCTGGGCAGCTTTCAGCATGCCGCATGGGCTGCTAGAAATTCCCGCATTGATTCTATCAGGGGCAGCCATTTTACAGTTGGGGGCCAGCTTTGTAACCCCCCATTATCGCCCATCGATCGGAGAAGGCTTGATCAGCGCCCTGGCAGATTGGGCAAAAGTCACCCTGGGCGTAGTTGTGCCGCTATTCTTATTATCAGCAATACTCGAGGTTTTTGTCAGCCCGCACCTGATGGCCAGGCTGCTGGGTGGGGGATAAAATCATCCCGGGGCATGCTTACCAGCCGCTTATAAAGGGCAGCCATTCCTGGTTATCGCGTAGATGGTGGGCAAATAAATAGCCGGCTGAAGCCGGTGGAACGGTTGGCGGGTGGAGCAGGTGCATTTGAGCTTGTTCAATGGTACGCCCGCCCTTGCGATGGTTGCAATGCGGGCAGGCTGCCACCAGGTTGGTCCATACGTGCTCGCCACCCAGGTGGCGGGGGATGACGTGGTCCACTGTGAGGTAAGGCACATGCTGTCCGCAATACTGGCAGGTGTAATTATCGCGGCGCAAGACCTCGCGCTTGGTGAGCTTGACCCGTGGCCGCGGGCGATGGATCATCTTCTCCAGGCGGATGATGGATGGGCGCGGGTAAACCTGCGTCACTGTCCTGATCTCTCCACGTCCGTTCAAGATCAGGCTGGCTTTACCATCAATGATGAGGGTAATGGCGCGCCGGGTGTTGCATACATTGATGGGCTCGAAATTTGCGTTGAGCACTAATACCGGGACCTGCATTCATGACTCCAATGTCGAAAATTATAGCACACTCGATATATGCTGGTACGCCGTGCACACTGGTGGGTTGAATTTTTTCAGCTCCATCAACTTGCAGGCTCGGGTCCCCTGGCTTTTGCAGCCCAACGTGCAGAAATGCCCGCTTGCTGCCCCAGGAACATGTTCAATTGTGCGCCATGTTCCTGGACATGCCGCATGTTATCCAGCTGCAACTCTAAAAAACTAATTCCCTGCTTGCACCATGAAAAATAGCTGGTTTGTTGGGCTTTTTGGTCCGTAAGTGAGGCAATTGTTTTTCGGCATTTCCTGCGGCAGAATTCCAGGTACCCTAGCAGCTCTTCTTGGGTGAAGTGACGTTCTGGGAGCCTTCCAGAAGGATCGAGCTCGTTTAAATCGAAAGGTTCAGGAGGATGAAATCCCTCGGCACTACCGCTAAGATACAAATCCAGGAAAAAGAGGGCGTGGTACGCCACATACCAGAAGTCAGAAAACCCTGGTGGCATATCATCATCCTTCCACATGGGCGCATTCCATATCTCGTCAGGGCAAGCTTTCAGCGCGTTCTCAAACATATCGATGGTTGCCCCAAACTGGTTCCACAGGATATCCTTTACATATTTTTTCATGGTCATTCATCTCTCATTTTGTATGATGTTTTATCAGCCACTGACAGGGATGCCGTACTTTGAAAATACCACTTGCAAAGTATGCTTCGTTTGGGCATAGAACTCGTCACCCATCTTGTCAACCAGGTGATATTTTCGGTAGACCCACACCGAATGATCATAGTTCATGCGGTCGAGAATCACATAATCAACCTTGCCTGCCAGCAGCTCTCCCAGGCCATCCGCAGCGGGAAGCATGGGGGCGATCATCACGTAGGTGCGCAAGCCCGCCCTGTGCAGCTCGTCCAGCGCCTTGATCCGCTGGTCGATCACCGGGGCGTGCGGCTCAAACAGCTTGCGGATCGCATCATCGGCAGTGGTCACGCTCAATCCAACCTCGAACCCATCCCCCTCCTTGAGGATATCGATATCCCGCGTCACCAACGGGGAGCGCGTTTGGATGGAGGCGGGCCACCCATGCTGTGCCAGGATTTCCAGGCATTGGCGAGTGAGCTGGTATTTCGCCTCCAGCGGCTGGTAAGGGTCACACACCCCACTCACCCACACGCGCTCGGGTTTCTTCCGCGCAATCTGCTTGCGTAATAATTCAGGGGCATTGATTTTGACATCGACGAACTCTCCCCACGGTTCCAGGTGGTGGCTAAAGCGCTTCATGAAACGCGCATAGCAATAGGTACAACCATGCGCACAGCCGGTGTAAGGGTTGATTACATATGGGAAAACTTTCGAGGTTGAAAGGACTGTTTTCGGAGTGACATCTTTGACGATTATCATGCTATTTTTAGGGTTCTAACTGCCAGGTTGGGGTACCAAAGCTTCGATCTGCCTGGCGTGCTCCAGCTGGGTGATTGAGGGATCAATCCTGGTCACCATGGTTATTCCTCGAAGATTAAAAATGGTATAATCGGCGCATGAGAAATAGTGGCTACGGCTATTATACAAGCACTTGATCCCTATCTGTGGAGAGTCTGGCGCGTCCTCCCACAGAGGGCGCGTTTTTTTATCACCAGGAAAATACGCTGGCAGTCACCGT
Source organism: uncultured Anaerolineaceae bacterium (assembly GCA_964385625.1). Taxonomy (GTDB): domain Bacteria; phylum Chloroflexota; class Anaerolineae; order Anaerolineales; family UBA4823; genus FEB-25. The sequence continues at coordinate 48,100 of CAYLPS010000005.1, forward strand.
CAAAAGTGACAAAAAGGAGGCACGCATGGGAAAAAAGATGATGAGCATCGACGAGCAGGTGGAATACCTGATGCAGGGCACCGAATATGGCGATGACGAGCTGAAACAGGCCATGGGAAACGAGCTGCGCCAGCGCCTGATTGAAGCCGGGCGCGACGGTCGCCCGCTGAGGGTGTACTGCGGGTATGACCCCACCAAGCCCGACTTGCACCTGGGACACACCATCACCATGCGCAAGCTGGCTCAATTCCAAGAGCTGGGGCATGAAGTGACCTTCCTCATCGGCAACTACACCTCTTTAATTGGCGACCCATCTGATAAAAACAAGACCCGCCCCATCCTCTCCCCCGATGAAGTGGCCATGAATTCCGGCACCTATGCCGAACAGGTATTCCATGTCCTGGACCGCTCTAAGACCATCATCCGCTATAATGCCGAGTGGCTTTCGAAGATCACCTTTGAAAAGCTGATCCAGCTGTGCTCCAACTTCACCGTCCAGCAGTTCATCACCCGTGAAAACTTCAAGTTACGCTGGGATGCGGGTGAGCCCATCTTCTTCCACGAATTCTTCTATGCCATCATGCAGGGTTATGACGCCTACGCCATGCGCACCGACGTCCAGGTGGGGGGCACCGACCAGCTGTTTAATATCGTCACCGCAGCGCGTAAAATCATGGCCTACCTAGGTGAAAAACCCAATATCGCCATCATCATGGGCCTGCTGCCAGGTACGGATGGCGAGGTGAAGATGAGTAAATCAATGGGTAATTACATTCCCATCGATACCACGGCGGATGACATGTATGGCAAGCTGATGAGCGTCCCGGATAAAGCCATGCCCGTTTATTTCCGGCTGGTCACACGGTGGACGGCATCAGAGATCGCCTTGATGGAGAAGGAAATCTCTTCAGGCAAGCTCCACCCGCGCGACGCCAAGATGAAGCTGGCACGTGAAGTGACCGAAATCTTCCACGGGGCTGAGGCTGCCAGGATGGCGGAGGAAAATTTCATCAACATTTTTAGGAAACACAACCTGCCTGATGAAAAAGACCTGCCCACATTCGTTCTTAAACCCACACATACCGTGCTGGATGTCCTGGTGGAAGGGAAGCTGGTGAAGAGCAAAAGTGAGGGACGCCGTTTGTTGGAACAAAACGGGGTGCGGTTGGATGGGGAAACCTTGAAAGATGCGAATCAAATCATCCCCCACCCGGGTATTTTACAAGCGGGCAAACGCCACTCGCTTAAAGTGGTCAGTAACAACGATTAATCGATGCATGCCGGTGTAATGGCAAATTTAAGCTACTCTTTAATCTTCTGGTAAGATACTTTTAAGTGTATCCAACGTATAATAGCTATAGTCACGATGCAGGAGGATCATATGAGTGATAACAATCCAAAAGATAGTACGTCAGCGAGTGGAAACATCTCAGACCAGCTGAATGAGCTGGGTAAAAACCTGCGCCAGGTCTTGCAATCCGCCTGGCAAAGTGAAGAGCGTAAAAAACTGCAGAATGAAATCGAAGAGGGACTGAAGGAAATGAGTGCATCCCTCAACCAGGCTGCGCAGGATTTTTCAAGCACGCCGGCGGGAAAAACCATCAGTGATGATGTGAAGGATTTTCAAGAACGCTGGCGCACCGGGCAGGTACAATCCAAGGCGCGCTCAGAGATTATGGACGCATTGCGTAAGGTCAACGACGAGCTGCAAAAAGTTGTCAATAGGAACGCCCCGCCTCCCGAAGACAAACCCGGACCATAAGGAGGATTAATGCCAATGATCGAGAGGGAAATTCAGAGTGGTGAAGCATTGCAGGTGGGTAATTATGAAATCACCCCACAGGCACAGCTATACAGAATCCGCATCCCGGGATGTCGTGCTGCGTTGGCCTGGAATCGTCCGCATGCCGTAATCGTAAGAAACGAAGATGGTAGTGAAGAAGTCCTGCCGGTAAGAGACGTGACCCGGGAGGTGATTTGGTCCATGCTGGCAGGGGGACTGCTCGGCACATTGTTAATCCTGCTGATGAAACGTGCCAGATAACTGATTAATCAATACCAGAAGGAGAATAGAAAATGACTGATGAAACGATTAGCAACGAGTTGGAAAATACCGGCCTGGATCATTACCAGGAAACGATGGAAGAATTCCTATCGGCTGCTGATGTTCGCGTGGTATATGGAGAACCAATCCAGCATAATGATACAACCATCATCCCAACCGCAGAAATCCTGTGCGGGCTGGGCTTCGCGGTGGGCAGTGGCAGCGGGACGGATACCGGTCATAACCCCGATAATCCGTCGGTGGGAAAGGGAAGTGGTGGCGGAGGCGGTGGGAGAATTCTATCCCGACCGGTGGCAGTGGTGGTGGCTTCACCGGAGGGGGTAAGAGTCGAGCCGGTATTCGACGTTACCAAAGTGGCCCTGGCAGGCCTGACGGCACTCGGCTTTATGGTGGGGATGACGTTCCGCATGAGCAGCAAGCGGCGGGCTTTGCCATCCGTGGAAGACTGACCTGGTGCCAGCCTTCACTGGTCGAAATTTGGCCGCTGCATAATATAAGCCAGCCAGGATAACGGTTTCCAGACGAAATATGAGCTGGTTGGCTCTAAATGCCTGGCGTGATATCCACATGGAAAAACACCATCCATGTGGATTTTTTATCATCACAGCTGTGTCATTTCCATTGATTTGATTGCGAACAAGCTTTCAGGAATGTTTATGAACTTGAGAAAATTGCCATCCTGGCAAAATTCACTTAACACCTGCCGGGTTTGTCAGTCTGGGCATTCATTAAAATAAAAGGCAGCAATCTGGTAAAATTACCACACCGTTTGCCTTTACATTTTTACATGCTGTTAAATATTTCGGCAAGCCTTGAAATTTTTCCAAACTTTCCAGGAGGAACGTATGAACATTGAGACAACTGATTATAAGCGCTGCACAGTGGTGAAAACTAGCGGACGGATTGACGGATCCAACGCTTCTGTGCTTGGCCAAGCCTTGAAGGGTATTACCTCCGGAGGCACCTATAATATCATCTTCGATATGACGGATGTAAATTTCATTGCCAGCGCGGGATGGTGGATATTAATAGACACGCAAAAGACTTGCAAACCCAGTGGTGAGCTGGTTTTAGTAAATGTAGAGAAAGGTATCCGGGATTCGCTCAACCTGGTGGGCATGGGTTCTTATTTCCGCATTTATGACGATCTCACTACTGCAGTAGGGAGCTTCTAATTTTCATAATGCCAACCAAACGGTTTACCTGTAGCTTGCAGAATCTCGAAGCGATCTGCGATTACATCACCCATTACGCCAAGCAGGCCGGGCTTGATGAAGCAGAAGTTTACGCGGTCCAATTGGCGGTTGATGAAGCTACAACCAATATCATCGAGCACGGGTATGGTGATGAGTGTGCCAGCCGGATCGATATATCGTGTGAGGTGCTGAAAGATGGGTTGAAGGTGGAAATTTACGATGATGCTGAACCCTTTGATCCATCATCGGTGCCTGAACCCGAGATCAATGTACCACTGGATGAGATTAAGCCAAGGGGGTTGGGAATATACCTGATCCGAAAAATGATGGATGAGGTGAGGTATGAATCAAGCCCAGAAAAGGGTAGCATTTTGACGATGTTTAAATGGCATAAAAAATGAACCTTAACAACATGCCTGCTCATCGATCTCGAGCAGGCATTTTTATTGTGCGCCTTTTTCTCTGCCCAATATCACCAGGGTGATGTCATCGAAGCGGGGCGCCTCACCCACAAATAAGTGCACCATACTAAGGATAGATTGTTGCAGCTCAGCTGCAGATTTGCCCCCGTGACTTTGCACAGTATCTAAGATCAATTTCCGATCGATAAATTCCCCAGCCATGTTCTGCGCGTCCATGACCCCATCGGTATAAAGCAGCAGCGTCTCGCCAGGCGCGATCACCAGCTCTTCTTGCAGCCATTCATTCTCCTCATCGATCCCCAGCGGCATGCCGGTATTATTGAGTGTTATTATGCCATCACCCCCCAATAAGAAAGGCGGGTTATGACCAGCATTAGCGTAACGCAGCAGCCCAGTAATGGGGTCCAGCACCGCAAAGAACACCGTGACGAACAGGTTGGCCCGGGCATTCCTCAAAATTTGCTGGTTGGCCGTTTTAAGCACTTTAGCGGGGTCACGGTGATATTCCCCAGCAAAAGTGCGGATCAGAGTATTGCTTAATGCCATGTATAACGCAGAACCCAAGCCTTTATCTGCCACATCTGCGATCAGGATGCCCCACTTTCCTTCGGGTAATTTTATAAAGTCATAAAAATCACCGGCGATCTGCCGGGCGGGCTCCAGTGTGGCTGCAAGCTGCCAGCCGGAGATTTGCGGGATGGATTCGGGTAGAAAACTTACCTGTATGGTTTGCGCCAGCGCCAGCTCTTGCAGGGTCTTTTGCATCGCCAGGTTGCTGGCATATTCTTCTGCCTGGTGGATAGCGGAAGCCACTTGTGCAGCCAATGACTGCACGGCAGGCAGCTGCCGGCGGATTGAGTGGATATTCCATGGGATATTCAAGGTTTGCAGCTCAACGAAGATATCACCAATCGGTTGGTCGGTTTCCACATCCTTGATCGGGCAATAGATCACCGGACCCGAAAGTGACAATTCCGGATTCCAGGGCAGTGTTCTGCCGGGCATCGAGTAATAAGCTTCATTCTTCTCCTGTATCCAGCGCCAGGCGTGTTCATGATCGAATAACGCTGTCGGAGGCTCCTGAATGAGTATGCCATGCGCCTTCGTCCAAATATAGATCACCAGAGTAGCAAACATGGAAGGTACATGCTCTTGTAACACCGCTTGTAAATTTGAGCCATCGGGTGGGGCATCCAGGATGGCGCGACCCAGCTTTTCCAGCTGCTCAATCTGCCTGTACTGCTGGCGTGAATACTCAGCCGTCTGGCTGAGCCTGCGGCCGAGAATGGCCACCATGATTAAACCCAGGATAATATAAGCAAAGCTCCATAACCCATCGCGCACGAAAATACCTGCCACCAAAATCCCAAACGGATTTGCCAGGCTAGGAAGGGTGAGTGCCAGGGTGAAAAAGGAGAATGCGGGCTGGGTGGATGTGTGAAGCACATTTTTTAACGACCAGATCACATAACTGATATACCCTGAATAGATCACCAGCGTGCCGGCATATTGGACGATAATTGCCAGGAATGCCGGGGCAATTGAGGCAATCGAGATATCCTGGATAGGGATCGTCCCTCCCACCATCCGGTAAACCGCCAGCGCGATCAACATCGGCAGCACATCAGACGATAGGTCTGCGGTGAACATGCGGCCGCGGCTCCAATAGGATTGGGCAGTCCTTGTCTTGTCAATCGAGGTGACAAATACCAGGCAGTCCCATATCACCTTCAGCCAGATAGCGGTTGGTCCCAGGATTAAGACCGCAGCCCACACCGCCAGGCCGTCCATGGCGCCCACCGAATTGGCGTAGCCACCCGAGCGAATCTCGGTAATGAAGAAGAAACGCAGGCGATTAAAGATGTACAGGACAACCCCCATGATCAGGTAGGTACTCCACTTCTGCCCAACAGATCCCCAATCTGAGACCTTGGCTAACCAGACAAGCCCTATCACCGCCAGGGGCAGGGTATAGAGGAGGGTCAGCACATCGGCAGTGGCTGACATGCGTTGCTGACCCGCTAATTTCTCTAGATCAGGCCTGACCCTTCTCGTTAGTGTATATACGACATCATTCATGAGATGTCATGTCCTGCAAATTTCATATACAATACATTCTCTCATTTGCCGTTCCAGCTTTGATCAACACCTGTCCGGTGTAATTCACAAAATACTGGGTAAGTATTATAACTGATAGACCACTGCTTGAGGTTAGCTGGTAATAAGCAAGAAATGCGTGAGTATGCGTACGAATCCACGAGAAATTATCCACCGCCTTAAAAAAAAACCCGGCTCTTGGCGAACCGGGGTAATAAAGCCATCAGGTAGGCTCGTAGTCAAAAGATTTGCATCAATGCCTTGTTAGCAACGTCCATCAAAGGTTGTGCGGTCAGAGTCAGCACGATGGTCAGCACAGCCGTGATTGCCGCGGTAAGCTGTAACCAGACATCGGTGCGGGCTACAGGCTCACCTTCGCGCATGTACATAATGATGATTACGCGCAGGTAGTAGTATGCGGAAAGCAACGTGGTGAACACCCCGATGATCGCCAGGCCAAGATACCCTCCCGTGATGACTGTGCGGAACAGGTAGAATTTACCCATAAAGCCCAGGGTGGGTGGGATGCTGGTAAAAGACATCATGAAGATCGCCATCGTAGCTGCCAGCAAGGGATATTTGCGCCCCAAGCCGGCATAATCATCCAGCAGCAGACCCTGCCCCTCCTCTTTTTCAAGGGCTATTACCACCGCCCAGGCTCCCATGGTCATGATGGCATAAGAAATCAAGTAGAACAGCCCGGCAGCAATGGTTCCAGTGTTCACGCTGGAATTCCCGTAAGGTACCAGGGCCATCAAAATATAGCCGGTTTGGGCAATTGCAGAGTAGGCCAGCAAGCGCTTGATATTGGTTTGTGCGATGGCCACCACGTTCCCGAAGAACATGGTCAGGGCAGAGACCACCCAGATGATCATGGTGATATCGCCGGAAATGCTGGGAAATGCAGAGACGAAGATGCGCAGCAAGGCTGCAAAACCGCCAATTTTCGCCCCCACCGACATGAACCCCGTCACCGGCGATGGTGCGCCCACATACACGTCTGGCGTCCACATGTGGAACGGAAAAGCAGCTACTTTGAATGCCAGCCCCACCAGGATCAATCCGGCTCCCACTGCAAGCAGGGGCATATTGGCGATATTTGAGTTGATGGCGGTCAGAATTTGCGAGAGGTTAGTTGTCCCTGTCCCTCCAAAAGCCAGGGCTATGCCAAAGACCTCAAAGCCCGTCGAGAAGGCTCCTATCAGGAAGTACTTGAGGGCAGCTTCCTCTGACTCAACCCTAGGGCGGGCAAAGCCTGCCAGGACGTACAGTGGGATAGAGAGCAGCTCCAGCGATAGGAAGATGACGATCAGGTCATTGGCTTGCGCCATCAGCATTATGCCAATGATCGAAAACAACAGGAGAGTGTAATACTCGCCCTGCTGTAGGTTCATGCGCTTGTTGTAATCGTATGCCAGGGCGATCCCGGCCACACCACTACCCAGCACCACGAGATTCAGGAAACTGGAAAAGCCATCATAGATGACCATGCCGTTAAAGCCTGCTTTCGCCTGCCCACCCTGGAGCAGGAACAATCCCATGGTCATTATCAAACCCACAACTGCCAGAAATGCCGTCCATCCCTTGCGTTCTTTCGGGATGAACAGGTCAACAATGAGCAGGATACAGCTCCATGCAACTAATGCCATTAATGGAAGGACAACTTTCAGGTTTACCAACAGGTCAGATAATGACATACCTCAGTCTCCTGCCAATAAAATCCACTGGATGATACTGGCCAAAAGGTGCGGGGAAGCGTGATAGTCCCAAACATTCATGCGGGTGATTTTCATTCTGATTATGGCGCGGCAGTGATGGCTGTTTGAATGATCGCTACCAGCTTGTCGGCTGATGGGGCGATGATGTTGAAGAATGGTCGTGGATACAGGCCAATCCAAAAGATGAAAAGCAGCAAAGGAACCAGGGTGAGGATCTCGCGCCAGTCAATATCCTTCAGGTCAAAGTTTTCTTTCTTATCCAGCGGCCCGAGGAAGATCTTCTGGAACAAGAACAACATGTAGATCGCTGCCAGGATGATGCCCGCCACCGCCACCCCGGCGAACCAGGGTGAGATGTGGTCGGAGCTAAAAGCGCCCAGCAGAATGGTGAACTCGCCTACGAAACCATTCAGGCCGGGTAGTCCCATAGAAGAAAGGGCAACCACCAGGGCCATGGCTGCATAAATAGTCATCACCTGCCACAGGCCTCCAAAGGCATCCATGTGGTGCGTCTTGCGGCGCTCGTAAATAATGCCCACAATAAGGAACAACGCACCAGTACTCAGACCGTGGTTGAGCATCTGCATCACGCTCCCCTGGATGCCGTGGGAGTTGAGGGCAAAAAATCCCAACATGATGAAACCCATGTGGCTCACCGAAGAGTAAGCCACCAGTTTCTTGGCGTCCCTCTGGGCATAAGCCACCGCCGCGCCATAAAGGATGCCGATGGTGGCCAGGGCAGCCATCCATGGGGCCAGCTGCACCGCTGCCTTCGGGAACATGGAAAGGTTAAAGCGCACGAAACCGTAAGCGCCCAGCTTTAACAATACCCCTGCCAGGATCACCGAGCCTGCGGTTGGCGCTTCCACGTGCGCATCTGGCAACCATGAATGGAAGGGGAACATGGGCACTTTGATGGCAAAGGCGGCGCCGAACGCCAGGAACAGCCAGAATTGGATATTGCCGGGGATGTTTCCCTTGGCAATCAGGTCAGGCACCGAGAATGTGCCCTGATTGATTCCCAGCCACAGGATAGCCAGCAACATGAAGATCGAGCCAGCCATGGTGTATAGGAAGAACTTGATGGCGGCATACATCCTGCGCTCAGCGCCCCACATACCAATGATGAAGTACATAGGCACGAGGCTGAACTCCCAGAAAATATAGAACAGGAACAGGTCCATGGCCAGGAAGACGCCCACCATGCTTACTTCCATCAGCAGGAAGAAGATCATGAATTCTTTAACCCGGTCATCGATTGCCTTCCAGGTTGAAAGGATGGCAATGGCAATCAGTAATGTGGTGAGTAGAACCAGGAACAGGCTTATGCCATCCACAGCCAGGTGAAAATGGATGTTCCAGCTGGCGAACTCAAACCAGGGCACATTGATTTCCATTTGAAAATCAGGGTTGCCAACCTGGAAGTAGCTGAACATGACCATTGAAATGGCAAAAGTGCCAATGGCAGTAATTAACGCCACCCATCGTATGGCATTCTTCCACGAAGATTTCAGGAACAGAATTACCAGTATTCCCAGGATGGGAAAGAACGTGGTTAGGGTCAGTGGGTGAAGTAATAAAGACATTTTGTTTCCTCTTAATAAATCTGCTTATTACGGCTGTAAACCAGACCGTATTGTTTCATCATCGATATCCTATATTGCTCGCAATAAAATGTAACCGATGACAATAATGACACCAATAAAGATGGCCAGGGCATAATTGCGCACAAAACCAGTCTCGATCTTGCGCAGCTGTGCACCCAGCTCTTTGAAACCATCACCTAGAAAGTTCGTGATCCCATCAATAAATCCTAAATCAAAGGCACCCGAAAGGAATCGAGTCTGTAAGTGAAATCCGCCCACCAGGACTATATCGTGTATGAAATCGTGCCAGATTTTGGTTTCAAAGGTTTCCCCTAAGAAATTAGCCAACCACTGATAAGGTTTAATTATTATGTATCCATAGAGTTCATCTATCCAATATTTATTTTCCAATAAAGTAAAAGCTGGACCCAATGCAGGGCGCAATGGGTCATCTGCACGTTGGCCGAGAGGTAAGCGTTGCATCTCTCGCGTCCGACGGTCGTACAAATACCAGGCCAGTACCAGGGCGCCCACAGCAATCACCGTGGATGCTGCGGCAACGATAAAATTAAACGGCACTGGTGCAGCCTCTCCACTTGCAGCACCTCCAGCTACAGCCTGGAAGGTATGCCCCAGCCAGTTCGTCAGGCTATTGATAGGCGGGAAATTCAGGGCGCCTCCGATGATGGACAGTACAGCCAGGATGATTAATGGGGCTGTGACAATCGCCTTACTTTCGGTAGCATGCGCTGCGGCCTCGGTGCGTGACGTTCCAAAGAACACCATGATGATCTGGCGCCCCATGTAAAATGCCGTCAGGAAGGCAGCGATCAGCAGCAGCCAGAAAATTGCGGGGTTCAAGTGGTTGGCCTCTGCCAGGATTTCATCCTTGGACCAAAATCCTGCAAATGGGATAATCCCCGAGATTGCCAACGCGGCGATTAAATAAACCCAAAAGGTGGTCTTCATCTTATGGCGCAAGCCACCCATATTGCGCATGTCCTGTGGATCAAGTGGGGCTTCGTGTTTCCCGCGTTTATGCGGATTGCCCACGTGCTCCAGCTGCTCCTCACCACGTTCTATTCCCTGGATAACGGAGCCTGCGGAGAGAAACAGCAAGGCTTTAAAAAAGGCGTGCATCACCAGGTGGAAAATGCCAGCCACAAAGGCTCCCATCCCCACCGCGGCTACCATATAACCCAGCTGGCTGATGGTGGAATATGCCAGGACCTTTTTGATATCGAATTGGGCTACCGCAATTGTGGCCGCGAACAATGCGGATACTCCGCCAGCAATGGCCACCCAGTTCTGCGCGATAGGGGCGATGGCATAGATGGCGTGCGAGCGGGCAACCAGATATACGCCTGCGGTGACCATCGTGGCTGCATGGATGAGGGCTGACACAGGGGTTGGACCAGCCATGGCATCAGGCAGCCATACATAGAGAGGTATCTGTGCCGATTTACCCGTCACCCCCAACAGCAGGAACAAGGTGATTGCCAGGATGATCGACTGGGGCACTTGTGAAGCCAGGCTGGCTACCTGGGAAAAATCATAGGTGAATACGCCATTGGTAGCGAGTGGCTGCAGATACCTGTACATCAGGAAGGCAGCAATCAAGAAGCCAAAATCGCCGATACGGTTCGTAATAAAAGCCTTGTTGCCTGCCAGCGCGTTCCCAATACCATTTTTACCTTTCTCATACCAAAAGCTAATTAAAAGGTATGAGCACAGGCCCACGCCTTCCCAGCCGATGAACAGCATCATGTAGTTGTTGGCGCTCACCAGCACCATCATTTCAGCAATGAATAGATTGAAATAGACGAAAAAACGGCGGTAACGCCCGGGGTCATTATTGAGACGGACATCATTGTGCATGTACCCTACAGCATAGATGTGGATCAGCGTACCCACCCCGCTCACCACCAGCATCATGGTCACCGAGAGGGTGTCTACCAGGAAAGCCCAGCGCAGATGCAGGGTATCGCTGTTGATCCAATTCCAGTTGGCGTACGAGATGGTAATTCCATCCGGATGGCCCAACAAACTGATGCCAAGCAGCACCGACACCACAAACGACAGGCCTGACCCCAAGCAGCCAACCAAGGCAACACCTTTCTCACCCATCCGGCCGCCAAAGAAGATATTAATCAGCATGCCCACCAAAGGAAAAATTACCACCAAAGGCACCAGGTAGAAAAAACCTCCCAGATTCATTGCATCACTTAATGACATGGTGCATCTCCATTAATCATGCTTCGCTTAACAATGTTAACCTTTCAAAGTGTTGATTTGATCCACATCAATGCTATCTTTGGTACGGAAGATGGTGACAATCAGCGCCAAACCAATAGCTACCTCCGCTGCCGATACGGTCATGATAAAGAAAACAAAGATTTGCCCATTGAGTGATTGCCAAAAACGGGCAAAGGCCACGAATGCAAGGTTGGCCGCATTGAGCATCAGCTCAACAGACATAAAGACAATGATGGCATTTCGCCTCACCAATACCCCTAATGCGCCAATCACAAACAGAACGATCGCCAGGGCCAGGTAATAATTAACAGGTAGCATAGATATTCTCCATTATCTCTTCGCCTTGATGGTCAGTACGATCGATCCGACCATTGCAACCAGCAACAATACAGAGGTGATCTCGAAAGGCAGCAAATAGTCTTTGAACAGGATGGCGCCCACCTGTCCGGGGCTGCCAAAATTTACAGGCGGCTGGGTGGTGACCGCCGAGAGCAAGCCTTTTTGGTTCATCAATAAATAGCCGGCTTCGAGGAGCAAGACGATCGCCAGGATGATGGCCAACGGCAACTGCCAGCGGATGGTCTCGCCTGCTCCTGATCGTTCGGCACCGAGCAGCATGATCACGAATAGGAATAGCACCATGATCGCCCCGGTATATACGCTGATTTGGGCAATGGCAATGAAGGGCGCGTTCAATACCAGGAAGAAAATTGCCACTGTGGCAAAATTCAACACCAGGAATAACGCTGAATAAACGGCATTGCGGCTGATCAACATCCCCAGCGCTGAAACGATGGCTACAAAGGCAAGCACGCTGAATAAAAATAATTGAAAGGTCATGTCAATAAGCTCTCCGCGGGTTAATCCTTCGGATTTTCCATCACCGGGATGGAACGGTTGAATTTTCCCGGCTCCACTTTTTGCGGAGTAGGCTTGCCTCCGGGTGGGACAGGCACGATTAACATTTCCTTGGTGTAAATGGCCTGACGGCGGTCATAAAAGGAAAGTTCATAATTATCGCCAAGGACGATCGCCTCGGTGGGGCAGGCATCTTCGCAATAACCACAGAAGATGCAGCGCAGCATGTTGATTTCATATGTGCTGGCGTAACGCTCACCGGGTGAATAACGCACTTCGTCAGTATTTTCCGCGGATTCCACAAAAATGGCATCGGAAGGGCAGGCTGCAGCGCACAATGAGCAGCCGATGCATTTTTCCAGGCCATTGTCATAACGGTGCAAATTATGGCGCCCTTTAAAGCGCGGGCGAACTGGGCGTTTCTTTTCCGGGTACTGGTAGGTAACCGGCTTCTCGAACATGTTACTCAAAACAACCCACAGGCCACGCGCCAATTGCACAATAAACATCGTACTAACCTCCTCTCAGCACAGTAATTACCCCAGCTATGAGCATGTTGAGGAAACCCAACGGGAGCAAAATCTTCCAGCCAAATGACATTAGCTGGTCGTAGCGGAAGCGGGGGAAGGTTGCCCGCACCCAAATAAAGATGAAGATAACAATCACGGTCTTGATAAACAGGTAAATGGGGCCAAGCCATGGAACCTGGTTGATAAATGGCCCTAGATATCCGCCCAGGAACAACGTGGAGGCGATCATGCTCATGGCAATGATCTTGATATATTCAGCCATGTAAAACATGGCAAATTTCATCCCCGAATATTCGGTATGGTATCCGGCGGTCAGCTCGTGTTCTGCCTCTGGCAGATCGAAGGGGGCGCGGTTAGTTTCAGCTAGCGCGGCGACCATAAAGAGGATGAACCCCAGGGGTTGTGAGAGATTCCATATCAGCCACCCCACAAAACCATCCGCTCCCTGGACCTTCACAATATCCACCAGGCTCATAGAGCCTGCCAGCAATGTCACCGACACAAACGACAGGCCCAGCGCCAGCTCATAAGAGATCATCTGGGCAGTGGAGCGTATGCCACCCATCATGGCATACTTATTGTTCGATGACCACCCCGCCAGCACGATTCCATACACCGATATCGAGGCCACCGCGCCGAGGTAGAGAATGGCAATGTTCACGTTTGCCAGGTAGAGCGGCACCTGGTAGCCAAACACGTTTACCGTGGGACCCCACGGCACCACGGCGGTGATGATCAAGGCCGGGAGCACCGTGATGATCGGTGCCAGAACAAATAACACCTTGTCTGCGTTTTTGGGAGTGAACTCTTCCTTGAAAATTAGCTTGACTCCATCGGCCACCGGCTGCAAGATTCCCCATGGCCCGGCACGGTTAGGCCCGATGCGTGTCTGCATGCGGGCCAGTACTTTGCGCTCGTAATAGGTCACGTAAGCGAAGCCCGCCGTCATGACGGCCAGGATCAGTACCGATTTAATGAGGTATTCAACGATTTGCTCAACGCTCATGCAGGTAAAATTCTCCTAGTCATCGTCTTTTTCTATCTCTCACAACTTTCACCATCATGCACCCTGCAGCTCAACAACGGATGGAGAATAAAGTGGTATGCCAAGGCTGCGGGGAACCACGACAATACCCTCGGGGACTCCATCATCCAGGTTCAATAAGGCCTCGAGCGGGCTGCCATTCAACTGCAGCTTCACCCGTGAGCCATCGGAGAAGCCCAGGCGGTTTGCATCAGCCGGGTTCAGGCGAACCAGGGTTTGCGGAATGCGCTGGTGAAGCAGCGTGCTGCGGAACACTAGCTGACCGTGGTCATACAGAATGGTCACAGGCACTGCCAGCAGGGTATCTTCCGGGTGATTTACTTCGGGCAGCGCTGGCCAGGCCAGAGATGGCACCTGCGATGGCAGGGCCAGCTGGGCACCCAATCCCTGGTGGTTGGCATATAATGTGCCGCCATAATACACTTCTTCCCGGCCAACGATCGGCCATTGCTCTGTCACCTGAGCCAGCAGCGGGTAAGTGAGCTCTTTAAAAGCTGGAACCCTGGCAGCCAGTTTGCTGAAGATGCGCAAGGGTGCCGACTCAACATTCAATCCCACTAGCTTACAAATTGCGGCAGTAACCGCGTAATCCGGCCAAAACTCATTGCGCACCACGCCCGGGTAAAATCGCTGCACGCGCCTTTCGCCGTTTGTATAGGTGCCTTCCCGTTCGGTGAATGGCTGCACCGGCAAGACGACATCTGCCAGCCTGGCAGTCTCGGTGAGGAACAGGTCTTGCACCACCACGAACCCGGCGTTGCGCAGCGTCTCAGCCAGCGATGGGTCATCGGCGACCGGGTCGGCACCGGCAATATAGATCGCTTCATATTGCTTGAAGGCCTCACTCAGGTTTGGCAAGGGACGGAAACCGATCTCCCAGGCTCCCTGGTCATTTGCCCGCGACCATACCCCAACCAGGCCGTTATTCACTTTACGCACATGGTTGGTGACCACCAGCAGGTTGGCGCACGCCTGGGCCAAAGCCTGCGAGCCTTCCAGCCCAAGCCCCTCACTGCCATAGAAAATGATCAAGTTCTCTGCTGAATAGATGGCCTCGGCCGCACTTTTCAAAACGCCCGCATCTCCCTGGAATTTTGGCGCCTTGGGGAAATTCTGTTTTGCTGAAAGGGCATTAACCATCGCCAGGATAGTGGCGGCTTCAGAACCGTAGGGATAGCGGATCACCTGGCTGGCGTAACGGTCTAACCTGGTACGGCGCGGGTTGGCCACGACCAGGTGTGCACCCCGGTCAGCAGCCTGCTTGACCCTTGACCACCAGATTGGGGCTTCCTGGTGCAGGTCACATGCAACCACCAGGATCGCTGTCTCCTTGCCCAGGTCCGACAGGTTGGTGCCCTTGCCAACTCCCAGCTGTGCCACCAGGTCGCCGCCTGCCATGTGGGTATACAGGGCCGATTTTCCTCCCAATCCATTGTTAAGCTCGCTGAGCGTAAACAGGTCTTCATTCGAAAGTCGTCCGCTGGTGAGGGTAAACAAGCTCTTCCCGGCGTGCTTGAAATTCTCAGCCACATAACTGAGCACCTCGTCCCAGCCAATTTCCACCAGCTCACCTTCACGACGCACCAGGGGTTGTTTCAATCGCTCCTTGCTTTCGGCGTAATGGTAGGCGAAGCGACCTTTATCGCAGATCCAGATCTCATTCACCGATTCGTTCTGGCGCGGCATGATGCGCTTGATCACGATGTCACCATCTGAGCGGGCTTCCCGGCGTTCATTGATCGCCAGGTTGCACCCCACCGGGCAGTGCGGGCAGATGGATGCTGTGGCACAGAGCTCCCACGGGCGGGCTCCGAACCGAAAATCCACGGTGGTGAGTGCGCCTACCGGGCAGATATCTGTGGTATTGCCTGAGAAAATCGAATCAAACCCCGGCTGCGAGTCAGTGAAAATTTGCAAAGAGCGGCCACGCTCTTGGAAGCACAGCACGGGCTCATCGACGATATTCGCCAGGTAGCGTACACAGCGCCCGCATTGGATGCAGCGCTCGCGGTCGAGGATGATCAGCTCTCCCAGCGGGTATTTCTTGGAAAGGTGGCATTTTTCATCGTATAAGAAGCGCGAAGTGCCTGGTCCGTGGCGCATGGTCAGGTTTTGCAAGGGGCATTCACCGCCCTTATCACATACGGGGCAATCCAGCGGATGAGAGGTAAGCAGGAATTCCAGGATATCCTTGTGGCCGCGGACAGCTTTCTCTGAATTGCTCAGCACCACCATGCCTTCCGACACCTGCGTGGCGCAGGAAATTTCCAGCCTGCCGCTAAACTGGATTTTTGGTGAGCCATCGTCTTCGAGCACGGGCTTGCCGGTGGCGCGGTCGATCACCGGGCGCCCAATTTCTACCAGGCACTGCCGGCACATGCCCACCGGTTCCATTTTCGGGTGGTAGCAAAATACAGGGATGTCAATACCGATCATCTTGGCTGCATTCACCACCAACGTGCCTTCCGGCACAGTGGCCGGTTTGCCATTAATTGTGAGGTGTACCATATTCTTGGCAGGCATATCGCTAATAAGTCCTATGCATTGGGTTTAGAAGTGACAGCAATAAATTCTGCTGGAAATCGTTCAATCGCGGACATTGGCGCTTCGATGGAAAATTCTCCCAATGCGCACAGGCATTTCCCTTTCATCTGGCTGGCTACCTCATGCAACAACTCCACATCCTTCATGGTAGCCTGCCCACTGCTGATCCGTTCGGTCAGGTGCCTCATCCAATATGTACCTTCTCGGCAGGGAGTGCACTTGCCACACGATTCATGGGCGAAAAAGTGAACCGTTTTATTGATCAGCCAGGGGATGCTGATCGCATCATCGATCACGATCACCGAAGCTGAGCCCAGCTGTGCCCCCAGGTTGGGCACGCTTTCATAATCCATGGGGGTATTTAGCGCCTCTTCGCTGGCCACAATGAGTGAAGATGATGCTCCCGCAGCCATGATGGCCTTGATCTTGTGACCCCCGCGGATGCCGCGGCCATGGTCCATGATCAGCTCTCGGAAAGTGGTCCCTAAAGGCAGCTCGTAATTGCCCGGTCGATTGACGCAGCCTGACAGGCTGAATATCTTCGGCCCGGGGCTTTTTTCAGTCCCTATGGTGCGATACCAGGCTGCCCCGCGGCTGATAATCGCCGGCACGTTGGTAAGTGTTTCGACATTGTTGACAATGGTTGGCTTGCCATAGATCCCGAATGCCGGTGGGAAAGGTGGCCTTAAGCGCGGTTGTGCCAGCTTGCCCTCGATCGATTCCAACAGAGCTGATTCTTCTCCAGCAATATAAGCTCCGGCTCCCAGGTGCGTGTGCAGGCGAATGGATATGTTGCTGCCGAATAACTTATCGCCCAGGTAACCAGCCTTTTCCATTTCCTGGATGCACTGGTCCAGTTTCCCGGCAATCTGCCAGAATTCACCGCGTAGGTAGATATAGGCGTCCATGGCCTTCACAGCGTAGGCGCAAATAGCCACGCCCTCCAGGTATTGGTAGGGATTGCCCTCCATGATCTCCCGGTCTTTGAATGTCCCAGGCTCCGATTCATCTGCATTCGAGACCACATAATGTGGCCATTTATTCCCATCGATAAATGACCATTTAAGCCCCGTGGGAAAACCGGCGCCGCCTCGCCCGCGCAGTCCTGATTGTTTGACCTCATTGGTCACATCATCAGGGTCCATGCTTGTGACGGCCTTTCGTAAAGCCTCAAAACCACCGTATTTTTGGTAAGTATTGAGCTGGTCTATGCCAGGGATATCACGATGACGGAGGAGGATGTGTTCTGCCACGTTGGTCACTCCTCCCTGAGCTTTTTGATCACTTCAAGTGCGCTTTCAACGGTCTGGTCCTCGTGATATTCGATTCCATCGGGACCTTGCACCTGGAATATGGGCGCATGATGGCAGCCCGCCAGGCACATCACCGTCTCGACTACAATCTTGCCATCGGCGGTCGTTTCCCCCACCTTGACGCCCAGGTTTTCACACAGCTCCTTTAAGAATTCCTCTGCACCGCGCATCGCACAGGGCAGGTCTGTGCATACCTGGATATGATACTTGCCGGATGACTCGTCATGGTACAGCGTGTAAAAGCCGATCATCTGGGCAACTTCGGTGGTGGTGATATCACAAATCTCGGCAATCTCCGCAATGGATTGTTTGGTGACGAACCCATTTTCGCGCTGCGCCAGGTAAAGGATGGCCATCACGGCAGATCGCTTACCCGGCCGATCAGGCGGGTACTTTTTCATGATAGCCCGAATTTCATCGCCGTATTTTTCTAATAATGCGTTCAACGATCACAATCTCCCAATACAATGTCGATGCTGCCGATAATCGCCACCAGATCAGCCACCAAATGCCCTTTGGCCAGCACAGGAAGGGCTTGAATGGCTAAAAATGAAGGGGCACGCATGTGGATGCGGTAGGGATGGTTACTTCCATCACTTTCCAGGTAATAGCCCAGCTCGCCCTTGGGTGATTCGACCGGGCTATATACCGCCCCCTTGGGGACGTTGAAACCCTCGGTCCACAACTTGAAGTGGTGGATGACGGCTTCCATGCTGGTGCCCAGTTCAGCCCGGGGCGGAGGTACGTATTTACGGTTGTTCGAGCGGAATGGCCCGTAAGGCAGTTTGTCTAGCGCCTGTTGGATGATGCGCAAGGATTGCCGCATTTCCTCCATGCGCACAAGGTAGCGGTCATAAACATCGCCGTTGGTGCCAGTTGGGATGATGAAATCGTACTGCTCGTAGCCTGAATACGGCTGTGCTTTGCGTACGTCGTATGCCACCCCCGAGCCCCGCAACACCGGCCCGGTTAGCGACAGGGCGATCGCCTGCTCGGCGCTGATCTTGCCAATCTTGCGCGTGCGTTCCAACCAGATTGGATTCTTGGTCAGCAAGGCCTCGTACTGCTTGATCCTGCTTGGGAACATGCGTAAAAAGCGGCGCACGGCGATCTCAAAATCGGCGGGGATGTCGCGCCAAAGGCCACCCGGGCGGAAGTAGGTGGTCATCATGCGTTGGCCCGAGCATAGCTCCTTGATATCCAGGATGTACTCGCGCTCGCGGAAGCAATACAGGAACATTGATTGTGCCGCCAGGTCCAGCGCTTGGGTGCCCAGCCAAACCAGGTGATTGGATATGCGTTCCAGCTCCACCAGGATGACCCGCACAGCCTGGGCGCGCGGAGGCACGTCCAAATCGGCCAGCTTTTCAATCGCCTGGCAGTAACCCAGGTTGTTCCCGGTGTTATTCAGGTAATCGGTGCGGTCGGTCATCACTTCGGCCAGCTCCCAGCGCTTGGCTTCCATATTTTTCTCGATGCCGGTGTGCAAGAAGCCAATATCCGGCACGCAGTTTACGATGGTCTCTCCGTCGAGCTCGAGCAGCAAGCGCAGCACGCCGTGGGTGCTGGGGTGCTGCGGGCCCATGTTCAGCAGAACGGTTTCCCCCTTCAATGCCCGCTCTGAAACCAGGTGCTTGAGCTCTGGATAATCAAGTTCTATGGGATCTGCCATTAGATTCAGGCCTCTTCATAGCGGCCGTGGTGCTTCCGCTTATCGATCTCATCAAAATTAAAGGTAAATTGGGGCTCCTCATAGCCGAGCGGGTAATCCTTGCGCAAGGGATGCCCCTCCCAATCGTATGGCATCAGTATGCGGCGCATGTCGGGGTGTCCCTCAAATTTGATGCCAAACATGTCCCACAGCTCGCGCTCCAGCCAATTGGCACCGGGGTAGACCTCAGATAGGGTAGGCAGGCTGGGATTCTCACCATTCACCGGCACTCTGATCGCTATGCGAGAGTTTTCGGCGATGCTGTAATATCCGTACACGGCGTGAAAACGCGGCATATCTTCAGGGTAATAATCGACCGCCGTCAGCTCGCATAACAGGTTGTAACCAAATTCGTCGCGCAAAGTGCGGCTTATCTCTACGATCTTATCGGCGGTTGCCATGAATGTTGGCGGGTACTTCATCAACTCTGATTCATGCAGGCCAAACCGGTCTCTTAGCATTTTTAATGTGTTTTTGAGATGTTCTTCAGACATGGCACATATCCCTTATTAAACCCACGTCCCCAGTTTCTCATTTTTTACTTTGTTATACAGCGTAATAACCCCATGGATCAATGCTTCAGGGCGGGGTGGGCAACCGGCTACATAAACATCCACCGGAACCACCTCATCTACTCCCTGCAACAGGGCGTAATTATTGAACACCCCACTGCAAGAGGCGCAATCGCCCATGGAGATGACCCACTTAGGGTCCGGCATCTGGTCATATAACCTGCGCAGCACCGGTGCCATCTTTCGCGATACCCTGCCTGCCACGATCATCAGCTCCGATTGCCTCGGGCTGGCACGCATCAGCTCCATGCCAAACCTGCTCATATCGAAATGCGCAGCCTGCGCGCTCATCATCTCGATGGCACAGCATGCCAGGCCAAACAGCATCGGCCACATGGCATTGATGCGCGCCCAGTTAACCGCTTCTTCCAGGCCAACCGTCACTACCCCCAAATTCCCAGCTTTCTGTTCTACTCCCATTCCAATGCCCCTTTCTTCCAGGCGTAAAACAAGCCGATTAATAAAATAATTATGAACGTGACCATCTCAATTAGCGCAAAGACGCCATAGTTTTCCCCCACAAATTCCCTCAAGATCACTGCCCAGGGAATGATAAAAATGATTTCGATATCAAATAAAATAAACAGCACAGCCACCAGGTAGAAACGAACCGGGATGCGTCGTGTACCCGGGCCTATTGGGGTCATCCCTGACTCATATGGCAGCACTTTGCGTGGAGTTTTGCGGCGCGGGCCAAACAAACCACCAATAATCACGATGAGGATCGCAAAACCAATTGATAAAATGATGATAATTGCCAGCGGAATATATGAGTTTAACATGGTTCCTCAATGATTATCTTTAAGTAACAATTAACCATTAGATTAAAAATCTGGTTCATGTAAAAAAATCGAAAAACCGGTTTCTGAGGATAATAAGCTCGATTAAGCGTTCTACACGCCATTTTCCGCTTAATCGTGTGAAGTTTATCACATGCCTACAGCAGTGTCAATTTATGTTGTTAATTATTTATTTAATACACAACCAACGCTAATACTAGTATAAACCCGATTCGTTAAACGGCGGGGAAAATTAATCTTAACCATCTTGACTGCAAGATGGTCTTAATCAAAACGAGGGATTAACGATCTTCTTACAGGAAATCGCGCAGGTAACGGCTGCGGGTGGGGTGCCGCAGCTTGCGTAAGGCTTTGGCTTCGATCTGCCTGATACGCTCACGGGTGACGTTGAATGCCTGTCCCACCTCTTCGAGGGTATGATCCTTGCCATCTAGAAGGCCAAAACGCATTTCCAGCACTTCGCGTTCACGGGGAGATAACACCGCAAGGGCATTTTTCACCTGCTCTCGCAGCATATCCCGTGCGGCAGCATCCATCGGCTCTTGCGCTTCTTCATCCTCAATAAAATCACCCAGCATGCTGTTATCTTCACTGCCCACCGGGCTCTCCAACGAAACAGGTTCTTCAGCAACCCGCAGCACCTGCACCACCTTGGAGGCTGCCTGGGTCCAGCGAAAATGGACATCATGAGGCAATAAGCTGGCGTTTCCTTTCACGCGCGTAATTAGCTGCTTGTCTTTGGCGTCCATAAAATCTGTTTCCAGGGCTATCTCTTCCGGCGTGGGTGAACGCCCCAAAGTCTGGGTCAGCTGGCGCTGTATCTGCATCAAGTGGTTATAGGTTTCAAAGATGTGCACCGGGATGCGGATGGTGCGTGCCTGGTCGGCAATGGAACGGCTGATTGACTGCCTGATCCACCAGGTGGCATAAGTGCTGAACTTATAGCCGCGGGAGGGATCGAACTTGGAGACTGCCCGCAACAATCCAAGGTTGCCTTCCTGGATCAGGTCAAGGAAAGAGCTTCCCCGTCCCAAATAACGTTTGGCAACGCTCACCACCAACCGCAGATTTGAACGGATCAGGATCTGGCGTGATTCCTGAGCGCGATATTGGATTTCGTCGAGTTCCAACCGCATGCGATCTTCATCTGGCAATATCTGGCCGAAAGCCTCCTGAGAGAGCATGTGGCGGCGGCTATGAAAAGTCTTTTCGAGCTGTGCGCCCACCATCTCGGGAAAAATATAAAAACAAATCAGCACCGTCAACGCATTATGGGCGACTCCATCCCAAAGGCGGTCCACCCCCCAACGGCCATTATCGAGGTAACCTCTCAGGTATGAAGGGGTTTCACTGCTCCAGGTAGTCCGCAGCCGTTGTGCCTCAGCATGGATGAGCGCCAGGTTGGGAGAAGCATAACCCAGGCGATGGATATCTTCAATTAATCGTTTCCAGGCGACGACCAACTCATCGAATAGAGCCAGGTAGATACTGGTCGAATTTTGACTGGCCTGCCGTGCAATGGGATGGTTTCGGCTGAGCACATTTACCCGGCGTGCAGCTTCGATACGCGTCGCCAGCCAAAACTCATGGTCCACGCTCAGCAGCTCGATTTCGCCAATTTCCCTGAGGTACAGCCTGACCGGGTCTTCTCCCAGCTCCATTTCTAAGGCCGGGCTGAGCAGGTCGAGGGGTTCTTCATCAGGTAAGTTGCCCAGATCTTCGGTATCTTGAGATAGCTGCCTTTCATCCGGTTCATCGATGGACACAGCTTCATCCATCTCTGACATCAGGTCATCGATATCTTCTTCGGGCTTAGGCTGCAATTCCGGAACTTCCTCATCAGCATTTACTTCCTGCGATGGGATATCATCCTGCTGGTTCTTCCTTTTCTGTGCCATACCCCAATTATGCTCTAATTTGTCATTTTTGGCGAATCATATTATCGATCACCCGCGAGGGCGGGGCGCCACATGAACCAGGTCGGCAGTCCAATGATTTCTCTCTCTGCAATTATCTGAAAGCCAGATTTCTGATAAAAGGGGATGTTCCGCGGATTCGCATTTTCCAAGTAGCAGCCAACCCCATGCTGATCTGCTTGTAAAGTTAAGTATTTTAGAATACAGCCCCCGTATCCTTTTCCTTGCTCCTGTGGTGATACCCCAAGATATTCCAGGTAGTAATGTGCCGATTTAGGATGCTGCCGGTCCGTTTCCTTAAGCCACTTTATCCAGGGGCGCAGGTCGTACCAGCCATTCCCAAGGATCGATCTTACCATCAGCACCCACTGGTCAAGCAACGTGAACGGTAAAGAATCCGGCGGATAAATCACCGCAACTGCAGCCATCTGGCCATCCTCACCGGCTTGGATTAGCAGACCCCGGCGCAGGCATAATCGCAGCTCGGCCGCAAAATCAACCTCCAGGGCGTGGCACCTTTTATCCGCAGAAAAACCCCGGTAAACTGTAATTGCCACGGGGTCATCCACAAACGCCCTGCTGAGCACCCGGGCGGCTTGACACAAATCCTGATGGGTGACCGGTTGGATTTTCATCCATCATCGCTCCATGCAACAATGTTCGATTGGCGGCTAATCATGAAAAACAGATTGGCAAATTACTTTTTGTGAGCGGTGGTATATCTCTCTTGTGCCAGGTGGATATTTCTTAGCGAGCGAGCGCACTTTTCAATGCCCTCTTCGAGTTCCTTCGAGCGGGGCCCTCCAGAGCTTATTGTTTCATCCATCTGGTAACGTAACTGGTCCATGATCCCACTCACCTGCCGTCGGCGGATTTCAAGCACCGCCCTCATCACGTCATTCAGCACACGGCCTTCCCTGGGATCCATTTTCTCAGTACGCTCGAGCAGGCTATCTACGATTTCCATTAATTGTAGAGAAAGCCTATTCAGCACATAGTTCATCGGCTCCATCTGGTCCTGGGCAATCGACTCCTTCACCAGGTCGAAAATCGCCTGGTACTCCGCCCGCTCGAAATCCTGGCGGGTGAGATGTGTGAGGCGTGATTCATGCAAAGCCCGGTCGACGTGAAATACCAGCTCAGGATGGCGCACCAGCAAGCCCAGGCAATGTGCTTCCAGCAAGGTGTTCCCAATCTGGAGGTTGACCTCCGGCGTGGGCTCTTTTTCGCCTGGTTGTGCTCTCCTTGGTCGCCGATGAGTGGATCGCCGGGATCGTTCAGCTCCTGCCAGCAAGCGTTCATCGACCTTGATTAACCGTGCCAGCTGCTGGCGGTAGGCCTCGCGTTCGATGGGGTCAGCCACCTCGCTGATCAACGGTAACACCTGGCTGGCAACTTCGGATTTGGTCTTGGGGTCATTCACATCCCGGTCTTTCACCAGGGTATCCATCACGTGGATCACGATCGGCTTGGCATGGTCCAGGATGCCCTGCCATTCAGCCGGGTCACGCCTCACCACCTCATCCGGGTCCATGCCCTCCGGCAAGGTGCTCACGCGGATGTCAGCCTGTAACCGAGATTCATGGGCAATCAACCCGCGGGCATCAAACACCGGCTCGGTTTCTCGGTCCATCGTTTGCCGGGCAAGCTGTAGCCCGCGCAGGGTAGCTTTATCGCCGGCTGAATCGGGGTCGAGCGCCAGGATGAAGCGCTGGGTGAGGCGTTTGAGCATGCGCAACTGGTGCTCGGTGAGCGCCGTGCCCATGGGTGAAACGGTATTGGTGAAACCTGCCTGGTGCAGGGCGATCACGTCCAGGTAGCCCTCGACGATAACCGCCTGGTTAAGCGCGCGGATGGGCGTGCGGGCTCGCTCCAGGCCATACAGCAGGGCGCTCTTATCGAATACCGCCGTCTGAGGCGAATTCATAAACTTAGGGATGTCATTCGGGTCGAGGATGCGCCCACCAAAGCCTGCCATGCGGCCACGGGAATCACGGATGGGAAACATGATGCGGTGCCTGAATTTATCATATATCGTACCGTCATCCCGCTCTGACACCAGCCCCACTTCCCGCAGCTGTTGCTCGCTATTTCCCCGGGCTTTAAAATAATGGATGGTGGCGTCCCAGGAATTTGGAGCATAGCCAAGCCAAAAGGCATCGATGATCTCATCGTTCAACCCGCGCTGGTTCAGGTATTCGCGAGCTTGCTTTCCTCCATCAGTATCGCGCAATTGAAGGCGGTAGAACCGGGCAGCTTCCTCCAGCATGGCGCGCAGCTGAGCGTGCTCCTCCTCAGCCTCTACCTGTTCGGGCGTTTGCGGTTTCAGCTGGACGCCCGCCCTCTCCGCCAGGTATTTCAGCGCTTCACCAAAATCCCACCCTTGCTTCTTCATGGTAAAGCTGAAGATGTCGCCGCCCTCATTGCACTGTCCGAAACAGCGCCAGGTGCCTGTGCTGGGGAAAACCACAAATGAAGGCGTTCGTGTGTTGGGATGAAAGGGACAAAAACCGGTGTAATTTTTTCCGGAGTGTTTAAGCTGCACGTACTCCGACACCAAATCAACGATATCGATGCGCGCTTTGATCTCATCAATCGTGGACATGTCTTCTCACCAGGAATGTAATCATCATGCTGCAAACAGATTATACCAGCCTTAGATTAAGCGTCCTCACGCCATCATTATCCTTGACAGATATCAAAAAGCTCGTATAATTATTTCGATGATTATCTAATTAGTTAGAAGAAACTGATAAGGATAAATGATGATGGAAGCTAACCAGACGAATGATGAACAACTGTTGACTTTTTTCAAGGCCCTGGCAGACGCAAATCGCTTAAAAATCGTGGGGTTGCTCGCCCAGCAGACCTATAGCGTGGAACAACTGGCTGCCCTGCTTAACCTGCGCCCCCCAACGGTCTCTCACCACCTCAAGCTGCTCTCAGAAGCAGGCCTGGTGAGTGCTCGCACGGAGAGCTATTACAACCTTTACCAGCTCGAACCCCGTGTGCTTGAGCAGATTGCCAGCCAACTGGTGGCCCAAGACGGGCTGCCCAACATGGCTGGCAAGGTGGACCTGGAAGCCTACGACCGCCTGGTGCTGAAGAATGTCCTGCTGCCCAATGGGAGGTTGAAGGTGATTCCCGCCCAGCGTAAGAAGCGCGAGGTGGTGCTCAGGCACATCCTCAAGTCCTTCCAGCCAGGGGTTCACTACACCGAGAAGCAGGTGAATGATATCCTGGCGCGTTATCACGAGGATGTCGCCACTCTGCGGCGCGAAATGATCATTTACAAGCTCATGCAGCGCAGTGAAGGCGAATACTGGCTCATCGATGACAAGAACCAATCATAAAGGAAGTCCAAAATGAACGCTAAACCTGAAGAACAAGATGAACTAAAAAATTTCATGAAATCGCTGGCAGATGCGCAGCGCCTGAAAATCGCTGGATTGCTGAGCGTTGAACCGCTCACTGCCAACCAGGTTGCCGGGCGCCTGGAGATGAAACCCAGTGATGTCTCCCACCACCTGGAAGTGCTGGTCGCCAACGGCCTGGCCCACAGGGAAGGGAATGCCTATCGCCTGGATAGCCAGGCGCTTGAGCAGCTCAGTCGCAAGATGCTGGCCCAATCGCGCCCTCCTGCCCCACAGTATGAGGGTGATGAGTTCACCGTCAAGACGCTGCGTGCTTACCTCTCCAGGGATGGCACATTGAGGTCAATTCCCAACCAGCACAAAAAGCTGATGGTGATCCTGGAGCACCTGGTGAAAAACTTCGAGCCAGGAGTGAAGTACCCTGAGAGCCAGGTCAACCAGATTCTCAGGCAGTTTCACGACGATACAGCCAGCTTGCGCAGGTACATGGTGGATAACGGCCTGCTCAAGCGTGAGAAGGGCGTATATTGGCGGAACGAAAGCCAGGGGTAGCCCAAACAATAGAAAACACGCCGCACGCTATAAACGTGCGGCGTTTTGATTCCAGCGGTAATCTCTATTGAATGAGCCTACTTACCCTCCATCAGATACATCACGCGGTCTGAATCGTGGATGGATGCTTTTTTCAGGGTGTTGAAATATATACCAAAAGCCGCTTCGAAGCCTTCCACATGGTAACCTGGGAATATATCCTGCCGGCTGGTCAACAATTTTTGCACTTGCGAATCTTCCTTGGGCACCCACTCGATGATCAGCCAGTGCCCCAGCTCACGCAGGTAGCTGGCAAGCCAGGCCAGCGGTACGTTATTCGAAATGGCCAGGTGGTGGACGAGCGCTAATGCCATCAGCATGTCAGCAGGGGCGCGCTCGAGCAGCGCTTGGCGTTCTTGGTGGTGCCAGCCAAGCGACGGTGAAGGGTTGGTGAAGTCCATCACCAGGGGCAGCAGGTGGGTTTCAGCTTTCTGCTTCACCAGGCGATAGTTCTGCTCAACCGCCGCCGGATCGATGTCAAATGCCAGGGTGTTGCAGCCCTTCTCAGCTGCCAGGCGGCTGAATTCGCCCGTGTTAGCTCCCAGGTCCCAGGTAGTGGTTGGCTGGAGCTGCTCTAGGAACTGGCTGACCAGCTGCTTCTTATGTTCGAAAGCGGTCGTCGAGTAATGCCCTGACGAGGCGGTGTAATAATCCCCCCACTCGGTGCCGCTGGGTTTCCAGCGTAATTTCCGTGTGGTGCCCTCCAGGTTGTCCATCAGGCCGGTAAAGGAAAGCTTGCTCATTTTACGCGCCGTTTGCGCCTTATCCAGCGGCTTATCCGCGTAGCGCTTCTGGCTGGAGGCATGCAAGTGGATGTGAGTTGCCAATCCCAGGCCATAGCGCGTGCGGGCGGGCAGCAGGCGAGAGGCCAGGTCCAGCGGGATGCCATCCAGGAATACTCGCGTCATCTGGTTGAGGCGCACGTCGCGATGGGCCATCAGTGCCAGGGGCGCTAGAAAATGCTGGCAGTATTGCCGGTACGCAACCCATGGGTCACCTTCATGATAAATTTCGAAGGACAGGCTGTCGATCAGGGTGGGCTTGCCATTATGGAATTGAATGTTATAAGCGCTGGAATCTTTTAACACCATGCCTGCTTCAAGGGCTCTTTTTTGGATGGCCAGGGTTGCCAGGGCGGCGTCCTTGAGCTGGCTGAAGCTCCATTCGTAAGGATAAGAGATAAAGCGCACCGGTTCGGGCTGGATCACCTTGTATGCAGGGGCAGGGTCGGCAGGCGCAACATCCACCTCCTGGTGGGGGATGAGCAAGCCGTCATACACCAGCCTGGCATACAGCTTGGAGCTCATCAGCTGGTCATAGTGCTGGCGATAAACCTGGTTGATTTGCCGGTACAGTACCCCCTGTCGGTAAAAAAGGAATCCGCTGGGGTCCCTGAACGAAGCCCCAATAACTTCGTCAGGGTTGGAGCTCGGTGTCATCTTCTTTCTTTTCTGTCGAGCGGGTGAAAAAGCCCTTGATCCTCTTCCAGAATACCTTTACCAGGATGCCGGCGCCCATTATACCGGCAATTAATAGCTGGAGGATCAGGCTGCCTGATCCAGGGTCTAGGTAAGCAATGACTACATGATGAAGTGTTAAGAATGGTTCAAATTGAAAATTCATCTTATCCTTCCAAACGTAATTTAATAGATTTCACTTAGTAAGGTTAATGCGACATTGATTATACTGTTTTTATACCAGGGTATAGATGGAATGTAGATTATACCCCTGATTGGCTGGTCAGCAAGAAGGCTTACCCGGGTGGATTGCCTTTTCAGCCAGCCTGAGTAGTAAAAAGTATGGTATTTTACTGGGCATCATTACCCACCTCTGGGTTGGAGCAGAAAGGCCTCAGAACCAGCCAGGAAGCGGCTTAATGGCTCGGCGTTTAAAGGCATTATGCAGCTGTTGGCAAAGAAAGCGAAATCGAAACCGGTTGGGTCGCCGGCTTTTTTACCTGGAATGGGCATCAGGCGGGCGGTGAGCGGCTTATCCAGCCGCGACGATAGGCTGGCCAGGTCCAGCAACACTGCGGTCAGCTGCTCGGTGGAGGTGTCCCCTGGAAGTGGGATGGTATCCAGGCCAGTACCACACACTGCCGAATAGAGCAGTAAATCCATTACCTGCAGGCTGCCCTGGGCTACACGCTGTGCAAGAATTGCATCTTCCAGTACTGGCAGCATCAAGCCGCTAAACCCGGCCCTCGTGAAATTTGCCTGGTCGATGGTATCT
Organism: uncultured Anaerolineaceae bacterium; assembly: GCA_964385625.1. Classification (GTDB taxonomy): domain Bacteria; phylum Chloroflexota; class Anaerolineae; order Anaerolineales; family UBA4823; genus FEB-25. The sequence continues at coordinate 76,926 of CAYLPS010000005.1, forward strand.
GCCAGGATAGCTGCGCTAGCCAGCGAGCCATGCTTTCCCACCATCGGCAGCCCCAGGCGCTCCATGGCGGCTCCCAACGAGCGGTCTTCGGAGGAGAAGGGAGCCAGCGAGAAATCGATACCCCCGAACCTGATCCTGGTCTGACTTTCGAGACTCCTGGCAACCCTTTCGAGCCTGCCGGCGTGTGCCTCCATCGACCGCACCAGGTTGCGGCGGGCTTCTTCCAGGCTGGAAGCCTCGCTGAAGGCAGTTACTGCAAGGTCAGCCGCCTCGGTGGCCAGGGCGAAGGATGGCTCTCCTCCCTGGTGGTAGGCTGCCGGGAAGAACGGAGAGCCAGGCGGCACGTTGGCAAGGGCGGCAAAGCGCAGGTTGGCAAAGCCATCAGGCGAGATGCCGCTGGCACGTTGAATGATGCCGGCGCATTCGTGGACTGCCTGCAGCGATACACTTCCTTTTGGCGTGGTCATCGTGCCCGAGAAAAATACATCCTGCGTGCTGGCCAGAGCCTCAGGAATGGTTGCATAACTTTCGATGATATCAGGCATGGCCGGGCCGAGCGATACATAGGCGTATCCCTGGTCGCTGGAAGCGGCTTCAAGCTGCTGGGCAAACCCAGGAATGGCGTGATATTGCTCCTGTGGGATTAACATAGAAAATGGCACGCTGGCCAGGCGTGCCGATTGCACCTCGAAACCTGCATTAACAAAAGCAGGTTGGGCTGTTTTCAGGAAATCTCCCGCCACTTTCAGGCTTTTGGCATTCAGGGGAAACGATGGATCGACAAAGCAGGTAATGGAGCGGATTTTCATAGCCAAGATTCTATCAGTGACGCATTCGCCGGGCAAGGATGATGATCAATTCGATGATAAAGGATAGGCCACCCACCGGCAGCCTATCCACATGAATATGAGTGCTCCCCCTAGTAAGTGCGCTCACGATGCACTACATTTATAGTTGCTGGTAATTCATTCAGCTTATAAAATACCTTGCCCTATCGCCAATCACCCGTGGAACGGATGGATACCCGGATCAAATTCGGTCCAGCATCCGGTATGCCTCATCAGCCATTACCGATTCGAAAGGTTGGGGAGTTATGGCTGGATAGGAGGATTGCGGGATGTACTCATACTCCCGGTTAAGTTGCTCGCCCAGGTGCACAAGTTTGGCCAGGCCTACCCTGAATGCCGCCGAGGCAGCATAACCAAAACGCACCAATTGCGTATCGATGTGGCAGCCACTATCCTGCAGCCCATTGATATAACTGGTGAATAGTGTCTCGGAGATATCATGCAGCCGGTAGCTCTTCAAGTTCAGGTAGGTGCCATACACCAGCTGCCCAAGGTCGCTTCCTAAAGGCTCAATCCCCACGAGTGACCAATCCATAGCCACGCTCTGGTCCTGCCGGCGGGGTGAATGGCGCGAGATGAAATTGGATGGATTCGTCTCACCTAGGCAGATGGTCTTGGGGATCTGCTCCAGCTTGGCCAGGAAGCGTTCGTTATCCTGCAACAGACTCCTGAAGCTGTCCAACTCAGGGTTAGGATACTGCTGCCATACTTGAGGATGGTCCCACGGGAAATCCTGCCAGGCGATGGTGTTCAGCCACTGGCGGATGCGTTGCTTGCTCAGCCAGGAGAATGAAGGCAGCTCCCTCCGTGAAATATAGATGCCGTTTAACCGGCCCAGGTGTCGGGCAGCAAGGGCATAGCGGTGCAGAGGCCAGGCACCCGAATAGGTATCCTTTATGTCTTCCAACCACATCCCGGCGATGTTCCCGGGCATTTCCACCGCATCATAACACAGCGGTCCGGTGATGCCTTCGGGTAAACCTGTCAGCCAGCCTGACTGGTACACCAGCAGTTCGCGTTTCCAATAATTCCAATGGGTGGGATCGTCTCCTTCACCGTAATTCATAAAACCCAGGTTGGCAGGTGATTGGATCACTTTCAGGATGACCGACCAGTCAATCCATTCGCCATGATCCACTCCCACACCTTCAAAACGGTACAATCCCAGGCTGACGGGGTTACCCATCCTACCATCCAGGTTTCGTGCACGCCAGCCCTGGATTTGGAAGCTATTGCGCTTTAATGCCTGCCGTACGATACCAGACAACTGTGATTTGTTGATCGAGCGCAAGGCGGCGGAAATGTCTTTTTCGAGGGCAAAACATCCATGGTAATCGATGCACACCCGCAACGAGTCGTGATTATCAGTTGCCAGTGTAGAACCTGACAGGCGGGATAAATTGCGCCCCACTTTATTGGCAACTCCGATGACCTGAGAATCCGCCAGCCTGGATGAATCCTTACCATGATAGGACATATATCCAGGCATGATGTTCTGCGGCTTGCGGTAAGTGACCTTATAGGTATCCATTCTTGAATTCCTCCTCCTTCACCCCTTGAAGTGCAGTTATTATTTACGCCAGCACCTTGGCGAACAAATAAGTCCATCCATCCTAGATAAATGAATAATTAATTTTATTT
>CAYLPS010000006.1:0-38068 GCA_964385625.1 uncultured Anaerolineaceae bacterium
CACCCTTCTGGGGTGAATTTGTTGGCAAAATATATCAGACGTGGAATCCAGGTCATATTCTCTGGGTTAATTTATTTTTAGAGGGTCGAGGGTGATCATGAAAAGTAAAACTTCTTCATCAGAAAGTTCAGTCCTAGATCAAACTTGTAAGCTCATTGAGCGTATTTTTCCAACCCCGCGCAATTTTTCAATCAAGCTGTGGGGGCAGGCAGAGCTCCCAGCGGAAGTAACTCCTGATTTCAGCCTGGTATTAAACCATCCCGGGGCACTCAGGCGCATGTTCTCGCCACCGGTGGAGCTTTCAGCAGGTGAAGCATACATTTACGGAGACTTTGACATCGAGGGGGATATCTATGCATTCTACAGCCTGCTGGATATCCTGCTCAGCCACAATTTCACCCCAACCGAAGCCACCAGGCTGGTGACTGACATCCAACGGCTGCCGAAATCAAGCACGGAGCATCACATCATCCGTCAGCCGGCATATTTACGCGGGAAATTGCATTCAAAGGAACGCGATTTGGAAGCCATCCGTTTTCATTACAACGTGGGCAATGAATTCTATGCCCTGTGGCTCGACCGGCTGATGCAATATTCCTGCGGTTATTTTCCCACCGGCAGCGAGGACATGGATACCGCCCAGGAGAAAAAGATTGACCATATCTGCCGGAAATTGCGCCTCAAACCCGGTGAGAAGCTGCTGGATATCGGCTGTGGCTGGGGCGGGTTAGCCATCACTGCCGCACAGAATTATGGCGTGAAGGCATTGGGGGTAACGATTAGTGACAGGCAGGTTGCCTATGCGCAGGAGAAAATCGCCAGCCTGGGATTACAAGGCCAGGTCAACATCGAGATGCGCGATTACCGAGACCTGGAGCACGAATCCTTCGATAAGATCGTCAGCGTGGGCATGTTCGAGCATGTCGGGCGCACTCACCTGCCGGAATATTTCTCCCATGTATCTAAATTACTCAAGCCAGGTGGGCTGTTCCTTAACCACGGCATCGCCCGCAGTGGCCAACCAGCAGACCTGAGCCTGCTTAAAGGATTAAGTAGCGACCACCGCCCCAATGCAGTGCAATCCTATTTCGAGCGCAAGGTGCTGGGAGCCGGGTCATTCTCGCAGCATTATATCTTCCCGGATGGCGAGCTGGTGCCGGTGAGCGAGGCCAACCTGATTGCGGAGGCATGCGGGTTCGAAGTGCGTGATGTGGAAAACTTGCGCGAGCATTACGCCTTAACCCTGCGTAACTGGGTGCGTCGCCTGGAAGAGCATCATGAAGAAGCCGTTGCCCTGGTGAGCGAATCGGTGTACCGTACCTGGCGGCTATTCATGAGCTTCAGCGCAGTCCAGTTTGAGCGCGCCGATATCGGGGTGTGCCAGTCACTGCTGGCCAAGCTAGCCGGAGGTAAAGTGGCGATCCCGATGAGCAGGGAGGATATTTATCAAATCTGACAAATTCGATATCAGTAAACTTTACCCGATTATTTTTTACCAGTTCGATAGCTACACATTGCTGATGAGGAGGATCAAGAAAACTTGGAACAGCGCACTCAGCAGGGCAATAGCAATATGGCTTGCCATATTGATATTTAACCTTCGATCAGAAAATACGCCAGCCAGCCAAAAAGCAAGCATTGCCGGACTCAGAAAGAGTCCAATAGAGAAGGCTCCCGCAATTACAAACGAGAAAAGCACCCCACCTGCTACCCAGGGCAATGCTTGCCAGAAAGCTGGGTTGGCAGTGTTTTTCCAGATGAGGCTGGCAACGGCCAGGGCGGAAACCAGAAGAATTTCACTAAAATATATCCCGGGTAGGGGCCACAAACGCTGGCCTGGTTGGCTGGCAAACAGAATCACCACCCCTGCGCATACAATCGCTCCGAATGCGACAAATATCCATTCCAATATGCGGAATAAGTTAGGTTTATCCATATAACTTTATTCCTTTAAGATTTCTTCGCCTTCACGTTTTTTGTTTTTCCAAGCAATCTTTCCAATCCCGTTATGCGGAGCTCATCCAGGCTAAGCAGCAAGGCAACCAGGTTATCCAGACTATTGAAAAAGTGCTGCATGGCGGAAAGGCGTTCAATATAGAAGCTGGACAGCCTATGATCATCATCAAGTTCTGTAGAAGAATGCAGCATTTCCAGGCTTGAACTTACGGATCGCAATGCCCGGTCAAATTCACTCTTTTCTCGCTCTTTTAGAATGCCCCGCACGATTTTCCAAAAATCAACCTCAGCGAGATAATAATCTTTTCGCTCACCAATCTGGATGTGCCGGTGAACCATCCCCAATCGTTCCAAGGCTCGCACATTGGTACTGACAGCACCCTTGGTGATTTTCACTTGCTCGACGAGCTGATCTAAGGATACCGGATCAGGGGAAAGATAGATTACTGCATATATAGCACCCATGGCTTTGGGAAAACCCCAAAATTGGCTGATTTGGCTCAAACCCTGGATGAAATTCTGGCGGACAGCTTGTAATTGTTCATCCATTGTGATCTTCATAATATTTAGTATATACTAAACATAGTATACATCATAGTAGGCGATGTGTCCAACAGATTAGCAATAATGCATGGAATCCTATCAAAATTGATAGCTGTGAAATGCAACTTTGATTTCAGTGCTAAAATCTAATCCTACAATTGCTCAAAAATTTAAATTGTGCTAAACTGATTACGCAGCATAGAAATATCAAGAGGAGAATGAACCATGGCCGATAAAATCCTGGTTGTTGACGACGATCCCGACACCGTCAAGTTCATCAACATCATGTTAAGCCGCCTGGGCTACCAGGTGGTTTCTGCCACATCGGGCATGGAAGCTCTCGAACGCGTGCAAGTTGAGCATCCCGACCTGATCATCCTGGACGTGATGATGCCCGGTATGGATGGTTATGAGGTCAGCCGTAACCTGCGGCGTAACCCCAAGACCGCCACCACACCCATCTTGATGTTCACTGCCAAGACCACCATCGAGGATAAACTGGCGGGATACGATGCCGGGGTGAACCTTTACCTCACTAAACCCATCCACCCCATCGATTTACAGGCTAATATCCGCAATTTACTTACCCAGAAAATAACTAAGGCTGAGGCCACCGGCGAGCATGGTTATGTGGTGGGCGTCCTCTCGGCAACCGGTGGGGCGGGAGTATCGACCATCGCACTAAACCTGGCGATTACCTACGCCAAGAAATATAACGTGAAAGTAATTGCTGCCGAAATGAGGCCCGGGCAGGGTTCATGGGCACTGGACCTGAACCTGACCGAGCCGGTTGGCCTGACCAACTTGCTGAGCATGGAGTTGAGCGATCTCAACGCGGAAACCGTGTCTAAAGAGCTGATCCAGACAAACTTTGGCATCAAGATCCTTTCCGCATCCAATAAAACTGAAAATGTGGAATACGCAGCTGCCACGCCCCAATTAGAAGCCGTGTTGGGCCACCTGACCAGCCTGGCTTCTATGGTGGTTTTGGATATCGGCACCAGCTTTCATCCCGGTTTCAACGCCATCCTGAACAAATGCGACGAGCTGATCATGGTGGTTGAGCCTCAACCGGTGCCCATCAAACGTTCCAAGCTGCTGGCCAGCGACCTTCACCTGAAAGGCTTTGGCAGCTTGAAAACCATGAGCACCGTCCTGGTAAACCGTACACGCTCGGACATCGTGCTGAACATCAGCCAGGTTGAGCAAATTTTGGGCTATCCGGCGGTGATGGGCTTCCCACCGGTTGTCGAGCAGGCTTACCGGGCTTCAGAACGCGCAGTACCGCTCATCACCGTCCAACCCGATGGGATCATCGCCATGCAGTTCAATACCCTGGCCAGCCAGATCAATGAGCGGGTGCCTGTTCATTAAACCAATTTTCATCTGAACCCAATATCCCAAGGCTTATAATCCTGGTATATAAATATAACAGGAGGGATACAGCTATGGCTGAAGAATTCAGGGTTGAGCATGATACGCTTGGCGATGTGAATGTACCCGCCCAGGCACTTTATGGGGCTCAAACGCAACGAGCGGTAAACAATTTTAATATTTCAGGGTTACGGCCTTGGCGAGCCTTTATTTGGTCAATGGCCATTATCAAACGTGCTGCAGCCGAAGTGAACCGTGACCTGGGTCTATTGGATAGAGACATCGCTGATGCAATTGTCACCGCTGCGCAGGAAGTCATGGATGGTAAATGGGATGACCAATTTGTAGTCGATCCTTTTCAGGCTGGGGCAGGTACCAGTCATAACATGAATGTCAATGAAGTGATCGCCAACCGCGCCACAGTAATCCTGGGTGGAAAACCGGGCCAATATAAGGTCCATCCCAACGACCATGTTAACATGTCACAATCTACCAATGACACCATACCCACAGCCATCCGGCTAGGCTGCTTGTGGCGGTTGGATGAGCTGTTGGATGCAGTGAATGAGCTTGCCGAGGAGCTGGATCAAAAAGCGCAGCAATTCGATGATATCGTTAAATCTGGACGCACTCACCTGCAAGATGCAGTTCCTGTACGCATGGGTCAGGAATTTGGCGCTTATGGGCAGGCCGTCCGGCGGGATGCCGAGCGTATCCAGGGAGCTGGAAATGATCTACGCCGCCTGGGAATTGGTGGCACAGCCACGGGAACCGGCTTGAATGCCCATCCCGAATACCACACCCGCATGGTCCGCCAACTATCTGAGCTCAGCGGGTTGACTCTGTCCAGTGCAGGGAACCTGTTCGAAGCGATGCAGTCCATGGCCGACCCGGCAAGCTTTTCGGCTGCCCTGCGAACGCTTGCCATCACATTAACCCGAATTGCTAATGACTTCCGCCTAATGGCTTCGGGGCCATCCACAGGGTTGGCAGAGCTGCGCCTGCCTGCGGTGCAGCCCGGGTCGAGCATCATGCCTGGCAAGGTCAACCCGGTGATGGCCGAGATGCTCAACATGTCTATGTTTTACATACAGGGGTGTGACCTTACAGTTTCGCTGGCCTCTCAGGCGGGTCAGCTGGAATTGAATGTGATGATGCCCATCATTGCCCACAGCCTATTTGGGATGATGCAAGTGATGATCGGATCCATCCGGGCTTTCAACGAAAAATGCGTGCGCGGACTTGATGCAAACCGCGAAAGGGCTGAAGGCTGGTTGGCGCGCAACGCCATCGTTGCCACGGCACTAAATCCACTGATTGGCTACAATGCCACTGCAGTGCTGGTAAAAGAAGCGCTGCAGAGGGATGTGACCATACGCCAGGTAGCATTGGAAAAAGCCAGATCAGGTGAGCTGCACCATATCAAAGAAAACCGTAAAGTTACCGAAGATGAAATTGAAGCTGCCCTGAAAGATTTTAAACAACTGACTTACGGTGGGATTGTGGGGCAGTAGCGTTTAGGGATGCCGAGAAAGCTGCTAAATGACCTGCGCATCGCGCAGGTTCTGGATCTTCACTATGTCATAGCCCAATAATTCCATCAAAATTTGCTCTGTATGTTCTCCTAAAAGCGGTGGCGGCAGGCGGACCACAGCAGGTGAAGTGGGTATTTTAAGCGGTGATGCCACCAGTTTAACCTCACCAGCAGTAGGATGGGGCACATTAACCACCATCTCGCGTGCCTCTACCTGCGGATCTTCAAATAGTTGGTCAATACTGTTGATTGGCCCACAAGGCACTCCCATTGCTTTAAGGATCGACAGCCAATGTGTAATCTCGAATTGAGCGAACAGCGCTTCCAATAATAAGATCAAGATGTTACGGTTCTCCACCCGGGTTGCATTGGTTCGAAAGCGCGGATCTTGTGCCCATTCCACCTTTCCCACCCGCTCGCAAAATTGCTGCCATTGGCTATCATTGCCAATTGCCAGGGCAAAATAACCGTCATGTGCTTTAAATGTCTGGTAAGGGACAATATTTGGGTGAGCATTGCCATAGCGCCTGGGTTTTTCACCTGAAATCAGGTAATTACTGCCCACATTTGCCAGCCAGGCAACCTGGGAATCGAACAGTGATATATCGATGCGCTGCCCTTTGCCGCTACGCTGGTGTTCGAATAATGCAGCCAAAATTGCATTACAGGCGAACAACCCTGCGGTAATATCAGCAATTGCCACCCCCACCTTGTAGGGTTCTCCATCCTCCGGACCGGTGATACTCATTACACCACCCTGGGCCTGGATGATAAAATCATAGCCGGGTAGCTGCCGGTACGGTCCTGTGTAGCCATAACCGGTGATGGTGCAGTAGATCAATCCAGGATGCAATTCTTGTAAATCAGCATAACCTAATCCCCATTTTTCCATGGTACCGACCTTGAAATTTTCGATCAAGATATCACAATGCTGGATGAGCGCTTTGAGGATTTCTCGGCCTTCAGCAGATTTAAGATTCAAGGTCAGGCTGCGTTTATTGCGGTTGACACACAAAAAATAAGCGGATTCACCACCCGCTGCAAAAGGCGGTCCCCAATGACGGGTATCATCGCCTGATACGGGCACTTCCACCTTGATGACATCAACACCCAAATCGCCCAGGAGCATCGTGCAATATGGGCCAGCCAGTACACGGCTAAGATCCAAAACCCGGACACCCGACAAAAGAGGTGGCTGTATGCTGTCCATTTATTTAATAACGAAGCAGTGCCCCAATATGCTTAAATCCATCCACGGCATGCTGGTGCTGTAAAACTTCGACTTCACCGCCAGCCTTCATCACGCGGTGAACTGCCAACTCCACCACATCAGAAATATGCTCGAACTTTTCCCCACAAAACGGGCACGCAGGCATCTCGATCGAAGTGATATATCCACACCCCTGGCATTGATATCCGGCTGCGCGATAGCCATCCTGTATGACCAATTCCTGCACGCGGCCATCATGGATCGCGCTGAGGGTGGCATCCAGATCGACCACGCTACCTTTATCCTTGGCTGCCCCGGTCACCAGCTTCTTCAATAGCTGCTCCTCTTTGTGAACTTCTGCATCCCGGCCAATCTTCATGGCTCGTTCCAGCACCTCCTCCTTACTGGCGGTCATACTCATCGGGAAAGTGCCCACGATCAGGCTTTGCCAGCTTTTGGATAACTGGCTGCGCAAGAGGGCAATGTTTTTATCTGTGCCACCTATCAGAATTCGCCGCACATAATTCTCACTGAAAAAATGGGAGGCAAATTCGGCCACATCGCGAATATTACGCTCAGTGACCTCATCCTGGTAACGGGTCTGGCCAGCCACCCCGCCGCGCACTCCTAGTTTTGCAGAAGAGCCTCCACGCTTGGTACGGCGAATATCTTCTCCTAATATCCCTTCCTGTTCCATTAATTCACCCAGGTGAAACGAAAACAGCCTGCCACCTAGCTTATCCACCAATACCACCCCATAACCACCATAATAGTCCAACAGGGAGGCCAGCGGCTTAACATACGGCCGTATGTTGACGATCACCTGGTTGCGTACGGGGATTGCCAGCGGATATGCCCGAAAGAAATCCTCCGGGCTGCATGAAAAAACCGCCACACTTCGACCATTCCAATCAAATTCCCTGCTGAAATAATTCTCAACTGCCACAACATCTGCGGGCAAATCAATATCCTTGAGCATTCCCCTTAGATTTAACTTATATAAGTCTGTATTGCCTTCCATTGGATTGGTATTCAAATACACGCTTAATACCTGATGCTCTGTTTGATAATTAAGCAACTCTTGCAAGTTCTTTTCGGTTAACATAAAAGACTCCTCTCCTGGTGAAGGTCAATATGAAAAATAAAAACCGCTTATCCTTGATTTTTTAACTCCTGGAACAATTCTATTTGGCGCGGTGTCAGGTTGTGAGGGATTTTAACCTTGATATGGGCGTATAAATTTCCCTTTACATTAGGAGAATTTAAACGCGGGAAACCTCGGCCTGCCAGGCGAATGGATTGCCCAGGCTGAATTCCTGCAGGTATGGTGAGCAACACATTACCAGAAAGTGTCTGGACGGTCACTTCGCCACCTAACACTGCAGTGTATAGATCGATTGTAACCTCGGTATGCAGATCAATACCCTTTAATTCAAAACGAGGATCTTCAGCGATCTTTATAAGCAGATATAAATCGCCCTTTTGACCACCAGACCCGGTGGGAATGGCATTCGCCACCCGTACCTTGGTGCCTGTTTTCGCCCCTGGCGGGATTTTAACTTCCAGCCGCCGGCCATCCAGCTCTAACCGGCGTGTGGTACCCTGGTAAGCCTCATAAAGGCTGATGACCACCTCCTGCTGGTAGGAGGGAGCTGCAGCCCTGCCGCGGGTGTAGCCGCCTCTACCTGCGATCGGATTGCTCGCATCGGGCATGCCGCCGAAGATACGGCGGAAAAACTCCGAAAAATCTCCACCCAGGATGTCTTCCAAACCACCTACGTGTACGTTACCCGCTTGTGTTGGGGTGAACCAATCTTCCCACTTGAACCCACCGGCCGGTTGTCCACCTTGCTGCCATTGAAAATAAGACTCGCCCAGCTGGTCGTATCGAGCGCGTTTTTCAGTATCACTCAAAACCTGGTAGGCCTCATTAATTTCCTTGAACCGCTCGCCTGCTTTTGGATCATTAGGGTTACGGTCAGGATGGGTTTTTAATGCCAGCTTGCGAAAAGCGCGCTTAATATCATCTTTGCTGGCGTTGCGTTCCACCCCAAGTATCTTATAGTAATCTTTGTATTCCATATTTTAACCACCACTATATGGCGCTTATCACACAATACTAATACATTTTATGCTCATCTGGCATTCAAAGTCAAGCATTAAGGGAAATTTCTTACAATATTCTAACTCAATATTGGGTTTTCCCTGAGATCTACGCTGTATTTTCATAAACATGCTATAGTTAATCACATGTCCAGTCGAGATATAACGATCCTGTTGATTGAAGCTGACCCGCAAACCTGCGACTTAATCGCCGATCAATCCCTTCGACCTGTGGGATACCGGGTTGAAATAACCGGCTCAATTTCATCCGGCCTGGATGAAATTGAAAAAACCATTCCAAATGTAATCATCACCAGCTTGAATTTGCCCGGGTTGAGCGGAAAAGACTTGATTGTGGCACTGGCTTCCCGGTGGATCACAACTCCCATCATCGTAATGGCTTCCAAAGGGCAAGAGACAGACGTCTTGCAAGCATTAAGGCTGGGGGCAGCCGATTACCTGCTCAGACCCATCCGCGAGACCGAAGTCATAAATGTCGTTGAGAATGCCTTGCAAAAGCATCATCTGAAAAATGAGCTGGAGAAAACCACTCAACAGCTGGAGCAGTTAAAAGCGGACATGCTCAAGCAGGCGCGTGATTTTTGGGATATTTTTTCCATGAGTAAGCTGCTTACTAAAGCTGAAAACATGCATGCCATGTACCAGCAAATCATCGAAACCGTCATCCAGGTGGGCGAGGCAGAGCGGGCCTGGATATTAACCCTGGACCCGAGACAATGCAAATATATCCTTCAAGCATGCGCGAACACTTCGGAAACGATGCATTCGATGCTCAACCTGCCCTATGAAGATGAGTTTAGCGCCCTGGCAGGCATCTCTGGACTGCCGATCACCCTCCATGGAGAGGCACTAAATCGATTTAATAACACCGATCTCCTGGGGGCTGCCATGGTGGTTCCCATCAAGCACAACAACCTGCCGGTTGGCACAATCACCATTTCCAGACAGGCTGCAGTGCCGTTCAACAATCACCAGCAAGCCATGCTTGAACTGGTGGCAGAATATACATCACTTATACAGCAAACTTTCCAACGCTTCAACCTGCTGAAGCATAGCCTTGTGGTTGAGCAGCAGACCTGTATTTACCAGCAGGTAGAGACAGATCTGTGCCATGACATTCTTTCTGAGACGAGCCTGGAGATGAGCAGTCCATTGAAAATGCTGATCGAAAATGTGGATTCTCTGTTCAAACAGGACGAGCATAAGTCAACCCGTGACCAGGCGATTGCCTTGAAAAATATCCGTGAAGAAGCTGAGATGCTGACCGAGATCACGGATACGCTGGCGATTCACTCCGACGAGAGCAGGAAGCGGCTGGAAAATATCGACCTGAATATGGTGGTACAGCAGGTGGCATCGCGCTTCCAGCCTTTCACCACACTGGATCAAATTTCCTTCCGCATGGAGTTAGCATTAGAAACAGCTATTGTTAAAGCCTACGCATCTCAAATCACCAGGGTAGTTGAGGGGTTGGTATCAAATGCCATCAAGTGCTGCCCTCCAAGAAGTGAGATAAGCATCGGGATCGAAACCAGCGTCGATCATTACACTGTCAGTGTAAAAAACCAGCTGGAGCTCGGCGATGTATATCTTGCAGAAGATATATTTGCCAAAAAAAATAGGATTATAGGTTATACTGGCAGAAGATTTGGAGGAATCGGCATCAGTTTACCATTAATCAAGGAAATCATTACCGCATATAAAGGTCAGATCTGGGCAAAAAATGAAGCGGGTAGCGGCTTTGTTGTCTCATTCACATTGCCAAGATCCTGAAGCCATTCCGTTGATGGGCGCATAAAATGGGTGAACTTCAAGACATATATTACCAGGTATTGAACAACCTAGTAGATGGTTTTATCCTAGCAGACAAGGATGCACATATCCTGTTGGTAAATCAGGCCGCGCGCAGTATTTTTAATACTCAGAATGAAGGTATCACAGGTAAGGCAATTGAGGAAGTTTTTTCCCATCCAGACCTGCTGGATATTTTCAGGTCACAAAGAAAATTCCCGTATCGCAGCGAAATTAGCCTGGATAATGGGCACACATACAGCGTCCAGTCGAGCCTGATACCGGGTGTTGGATTGGCTGTTATCATGCAGGATATCACCCACTACAAAGAGCTGGACCGCAAAAAAACCGAGTTTCTAAACAGCATCTCACACGATATTCGCTCTCCATTGACGTCGATCTATGGCTTTATCGGGTTGATCGACCGGGTTGGTCCGATAAACCGGCAGCAAGCAGAGTTCATCCATCACATTCAAACCAGCGTCCAGCATATAACTGCTTTGATCAATGACCTGTTGGACTTAAATCGGGCCGAGGCCGAATTTGATACTCGCGTGGGAGAAGTTAACATGAAGCAAGTCCTCACCCAAACTATAGCCAATTTAGAATATCAGATCAGCGAAAAAATGCAGGAAGTATCACTGGCAATTCCGAATGAGCTTCCATTGATATTAGGCAATCCATTACATCTTCAACGCATGGTGAGCAACCTCATCGAAAATGCCATTAAATTTACCCCACCCGCAGGAAAGATAGAAGTGCGCTGCAGGGCTGATAAACAACAATTAATCCTCGAAGTCAGTGATAATGGCCCCGGCATTCCACCTGCCGACCAGCCGCGCATCTTTGATAAATTTTACAGGGGAAGCAACTTCTCTCAGGTGACCAATGGGACGGGGCTGGGCTTGTCGATTGTCAAATCGATAGTCGATAAGCACTACGGGCGAATCTGGGTAGAATCGACACCCAACGGAACTACATTCACCGTCATCCTTCCCGTATGATCCACCTCTACAACGAATTACAACGGCGAACCTAACTATTCATCATAATTGCCTTAAAAATGCCTCCGCTGAGAGGTGAGTTACTCAGCGGAGGCTTTCGCCAAAGGAGGAAACAGCAACGAGTGCATTCATATGAAAAAAACTTATTACACTGCCTGATCATATGATACTTCAGGGGATGCTTTTTTTCACGGTCAACTGTCATCATTTGTTCGTTACTTATATCACAATGTGTTCCGTGATTTTTGATAATAATCACACAACGATTGTAATACACAGATATCGCAAGCCGGGTTACGAGGATGACATACTTCCCGTCCCAGGCGGATGATATTCAAATGTGCCGCCTGGTATGTGTCGGGAGGGAATAATTCAGCCAGATAGTGGTGGGCTTTCTCATTCGTCATTTTCTCCGGTCGAAGACCGACCCTACCCGTAACCCGCTGTATGTGAGTATCCACCGGGAAAGCCGCTTTGCCCAGGGAAAATAACAGTACAATCGAAGCGGTTTTTGGGCCAACCCCTTTGTATTTATTCAACCAATTCCAGGCCTCATCATCGGATAGCGTTTTGAGGAAATCTAGGTTCAGTGAGCCCCGCTCAGCAGTGATCTGTCGCAGGATATTTTGAATGCGAGGCCCTTTCTGGTTGGCTAACCCCGCTGAGCGGATTGCCGCGATTACCTCTCCCGGCTCAGCATTGCGTACGTCCTCCCAATTACGAAAACGGGCTTTCAACTGCCTGAAAGCCCGGTCACGATTGGTGTCATTGGTATTCTGCGACAGGATTGTGGAGACCAATTCATCCAAGATTGGCAATGACTCATGCCAGGTTGGCTCGCCATATTTCTCCAGCAAACGGCGATGGACTTCTAGCGCGCACTCATACCGGTTCATCGGTCATGTCGAGTGTAAAACATGGAGATGCCCAGCCGACCTGTATTTTCCGCCAGTTTTCCACGGGAAACCCGGGCCCGTAATCGGCTAATTGTGACTGGTCCGCCGCATCAAAAACCCCGAATTGGCGCAATATCTCCAAGACGACAGCCGGGCGGACGTGACCCCGTGGGTCTCCTGCGGGAAAGTTATGCCCTTTTAGATCACCATCGGATACCTTAAATGCCACCCCCAGCGCTGGGGAACCGGGTTTAATAGCGCCTGGCATAATCCCAAACGCCTGGAAGCCCTCTGCACCCCCCTTGCAAATCACCCTCCCTTGTGCGGTTAACATGAGGCTGGTGTCGAAGTTGTCAGGCCCGCCAATCATTTCCGGGTAAGTGATCATGGCTTTAGTGATCAGGCGGCAGGTTTCTGCCCGTTCTTGCGGTAGGCCATCCGGCTGGCATAATCGGGCGAAAGCCAGCGCGGTATTTTTAAGTGGTAGCGCGTAATTAGGCGCCGAACAACCATCGATGCCAATGTGGATTTCTTCTGGTTGGAGACCGGCAATAGCTGCCAGGGAATGTAAAATTTTCTGCTGAACGGGGTGTCCAGGATCAATATATGCTAACTGTTCGGGGTCAGTCGAAACACCCAGCATGTTAGCAAATGCCAGCATGCCGGTATGTTTTCCTGAGCAATTATGGCGGTTGGGGCTGGGGGCTTCGCCACGCTCTCGCATCGCTTCGGCAGTTTTGCGGTCATATACTGTGTGAACGCCGCACATCAAATCCGACTCGTGTACACCCGTTTTTGCCTGGATGGATTTGATGACTGCCACGTGTTCATCAGTCCCAGAATGCGAAGCGCATAAAATAGCCACCTCCTGTAAAGTGAGTTTGAAATGAGTCATGCCTCCACTTTCCAGGAAAGGCAGCGCTTGTAAGGGCTTGGCGGAGGAACGCGTGTAACTTATCACGCCAGGATCGCCATATCGGGCTACCAACCTGCCCGTTGATTCCACCACTGCAATGGCACCAAAGTGCATCGATTCAACGACATCACCACGCGTAAGCTGAAAAATCGGTAAGTATGAGGAATTGTCCATCAATTTTTATTCACCGTTGGTTTCATTAGGATGGTATCGGCGGGCGTAGTACTGGAATAAACCATGACGGTAACGCTGATAGTATTGGTCATGCAACTCGTTGGGGAAGGTAAGGTCTAACAGCAAGCCGGGTATCATGCGCTCCACTTCAGATGTTGGTGCGTTGCGCTTGACCATGCGGTCCAGGCCCTTGAGGATGCTTTTTAGATGGCGCTGTTGGGCTTTGACAGCTTCTTGAGTGATCACGCCGCCTCTTCCGCTGATGATGGTGTAATCGCGGAATGAGCTCATTAATACACCCAGCGTATCAATCCAGGCGGGTATATCCGCATTGGTTAAAAATGGGGGTTGGTTGAGCAGCACCACATCACCGACAAAAACCACTTTTACAGATGGTACAACCACCCATGTTCCGCCTGGGGCTGGCCCGGCGTGATATTCGATATAAATTTCCTGCTCACCCCAATGCAGGGAAATTTTATGGGTAAAGGTAATATCCGGGAGCGCCCATCGAGTTCCAACGATATCATCAAAGGTCTCCCAAACTGAGCCGCTCTCGGCATTCTGTCCTTTGAATACCGATGGGCGTGTGCGGAAGACCTGGGCAGTCTTTTGATGGGCAATGATGGTGCATTCCATCGACCTTGCACCCAGTGTGCGGTCTGGATGGGCATCCAGGTTGACGAGCACCCGGTTTGGCTTGCCACCCAGGTTATAAATAACATTCAGCCAGGCGCGGGCATCCTCCGCACGCAAGGGGGCATCGACCAGGATGGTTCCCATCGGAAGAAGAATAGCCCCTACCGTGACACCTGGATAAGAATTTTCAATGTAAATACCATGCTCAATTTGCTGCATAATTCTCTCTTAAGGTAGATATCACCTGCGATCAACTTTCTGCAATGGGTAATGAGAAAGTAAAACGTGAGCCAACACCCAGCCTGCTTTCGACCCAAATCTTACCACCATGGGCTTGTACTGCCAGCCGGCAATACGCCAGCCCAAGGCCCAAACCTTTGGGGCCATTCCCAGTTTTTAATCGGGTAAATTTATCAAATATTCGGTCATGCTCTGAAGCGGGAATGCCACCTCCGTGGTCCTTGATCCATACCTGTACCTGGTTTTCCACTGGGCGAGCTCCAATCTCAATATTGGTGCCTTCCATTGAATATTTGCTGGCATTTTCCAAAAGATTCGTCATCACCCTGCGGATCATATCCTGGTCGACCAGCACTTTAGGGAGTTTATCGGCAACATCATAACTGATCGCTTGATTTTTATTATCCATGGTGGATTCGATCGCTTCAACAGCTTCGTATATCAGGTCAGTAATACTAGCCAGGGTGCGGCTTCCCACCGGTTGCCCGGCCTCCAATTTGCTTAGATCCAGGAGTGACTCGGTCATCCGCTGGATGCGCCCGGTGGAGCGCAACGAGATATCCAGCAGCGATTTCATGGCTGAAGCCTCGGGAGGCAGCATGGTTTCGAGTAGATTCATGCTCGAGACCACATTCGCCAGCGGTGATCGAAGGTCGTGGTAGATCATGGATATCAGGTCATCTCTCAGTGTATCAAGCTTTTTCTGCTCGGTGATATCGCGCAATATCCACTGTAAACGCGATACATCTTCGGTTTGTATTTCTCGCACGTAAATTCTTATCGGCAGGGCATGCCCGCTGGCTGTATCCAGTGTGGATTCGTAGGATACTGTTTTACCGGTGTGAAGTTGGGAAAAACGCTCGCCCACCAGCTCCTGGTCGATCTGGTGAAGCTGGTTGATATTCATCCTTTGCAGGGTGTTTTTGCCGTAATCAGTAGCTTGCACAGCTTTACGGTTGGCCTCCAGAATATCACCATTCCAATCGCTAATCAGGATCGGATCAATGCTATCTTCAAATAAATCCTGGTAGCGTTGGTGGGCTGCCTGGAGCTGCTCAAAGAGCTGGGCATGCCGAATGGCTGTGCCTGCCAGGTCAGCAATTCCAGAGAGCACCAGCAAGGCATCCCGGTTGAATTCTGCCTGCTGTGAATTGACCGCTTCCAGGGTGCCAATCACCTGGCCGCGGTAATGGATGGGGACGCATATAGTGGACTTAGAGGACAGGCCCCGCAGCTGATCGAACTGCGAGTTGAAACGATCATCCTGGCTTACATCCTGGATAATCTCACCCTCATTGTTCCCGGCAACACACGATGAGATGCCTGATCCCTGCATTGAGGCATCAGCAGGGTTGCATTCATCGGGCCACCCGCGGGCAGCCTTGAGCACCAAATCACCACTCTGGAGGTCAACCAGGTACAGCTCAACGACCTGTGCATCCAGTGCTAGCTCGATTTGTTCCAGGATGCCCGTGAAGACTGCTTCCAAATCCAGGCTTGCAGAGATCACTGAGGCACTATTTGCCAGGTAGGTCATAACAACGGCCTGTCGCTGGCTTTCATCATACAGCCGGGCATTGATCACTGCAATACCTGCCTGATCTGCGATAGCCTGCACCAAACTTACGTGCTCGGGGCCAAAGAAACCAGGCGTTGGATGAACCAGGGTGAGAACGCCCACCAGGTTATCTCGTGTGAAAATTGGGGCGCTGATGGCTGATTTTGGCAACTGCTGCTCGTCATCCTCATACTGGCGCGGCATCCAGCGCTCATCCTGGCTTGTATTTTCAACCAGTGCCAGGCGGCGTTCCTTCACTACCCATCCTGCCAGGCCGCGATCGAGAGTTTCGCGCAGGCGATTGGTGGTATGCTCTAGGATGGTATCACCGGCGATAATGGTCGATTCAACCGGATTACCATGATCATCAAGCACGATAATCGAGCCATTGATCGCCCCGACATTCTGCATCGATAAAAATAACACGCGTTCCAATAAGGTGCGTAAATCGAGCGCCGAGCTCAACTCCCGGCTGATGTTATACAACAACTCCAGGGAAGCGCGGGTAGAGCGATCCTCTATGACCGGGGATGGCGGATTTTTCATTTAGAGCGTTGACCTGGCCTCAGTATAGCATAATTCCACATCACATTGAAATGCGGATTTTAGGATAATCAATTAATAATACTTCCAGTGCCAAGCGTGGGTTAACATTGCGGTCTATCTGACCAAGCGTGTTCTCGGTGGCCTGTATGATAAGCTGCGCCTCGTGTACTCCAATTTTATCCGCCAGATCATTGAGCTGGATGGAATAGTCCAGGTTGGTGACGGGTACGGTGCTTCTTGTGGTGAGGATAAATACGTCGCGCCACAAGGTCAGCCAGACTTGTAGCTCGCTGCGCAGCCTCTCTTTATCTTCAGTAAGCTGCCTGGCAAAAGCAAAGCGTTCTGCGCGAGAGCGTCCAAACAAACTCAATAAATCTTCTAACCAAGCACGCCTTTGTTCAGATAACCCGGGCTCCTCGATCAAGCGAACAGCATAGCCAGGCCTCCCGCCAGAGATATGTGCCAGCCGCTCGGCTTCTTCAGCAGGGATATTCTTGATGAATTGCAATCCTCGGGAGGTCTCCTCGATAGATAACGGTCGTAAGCGAAGCACCTCACAGCGCGAAACAATCGTGGGCAGCAAACTCTCAGTGCTGTCGGCAGTCAAGACGATCACAACCCTTGCCGGAGGTTCTTCCAGGGTCTTCAGCATGGCATTGGCGGCACTGGGATGGGCTTCTTCAAAACGAAGGATCAGTGCCACTTTGTAGTTTGCTTCGTAAGGCCTTAACGACAGGCTGTGCTGAAGTTCGCGCACCTGGTCAATCTTCAATACCTCTCCCTCGTGCTCCGATTGGACCACCAGCAGGTCGGGATAGAGGCAGGCTTCAATGCGCTTACACGCAGAGCAATCCAGGCACGGTTGGCCGCGCTTTGGCGGTTGAGTGCAGTTCAGTGCCTGGGTAAACCGCAATGCAAGTGTCCTGCGGCCAACACCTTTAGGACCGGTGACCAGGTAAGCCTGGCGCTGTCGCGCATGAGCCACATGCTCAGCGAGCATATCCACTGCCCATTGATGACCCATCATGCCCCAATCCATGCAATGATTTTAGCCCAGAGCCAATATCTTGACAACCGGTAAGTATAAAATCGCAGAAAAGTAGCCCATTGGCTAATTATGGTAGAATTTGCCGGATGGACCTCCTCACTGGTCTGAATACACAACAACAGCAAGCGGTCATGGCAGGTCTGGGTCCCGTGCTGGTAATGGCTGGACCTGGGTCTGGAAAGACGCGCGTGCTCACCCGCCGCATCGCTTACCTGATCGGCAAGATGGGTGCGCGCCCGTACAATATCCTGGCAGTCACATTTACCAATAAAGCCGCACGGGAAATGGAAAACCGGTTGTTAGACTTGCTTGGTGAAGCAGGCCGTGGCGTTACCCTGGGAACTTTTCACGCCATCTGCGCTCGCATCTTGCGGCGTGAGGCTGAAAACCTGCCTTTTACTTCGAACTTCGTGATCTTTGATGAAAATGACCAGCTTGGATTGATGAAACGCGTTATCGCAGAGTTGAACCTGGATGATAAACAATACCGGCCTTTAGCAATCTTGAATTCCATCTCCAATGCGAAAAATGAATTGATTCTGCCAGACGAATACCCTCAGCAGACTTACCGGGATGAGGTGGTCAAGCGGGCGTATATTGCTTACCAGCAAATGCTGCTAACCAACAATGCCGTAGACTTTGATGACTTGTTGCTTTACACCGCCTTCCTGCTGGATGATCATCCTGCAGTGCGTGAGCGTTATGCGCGCAGGTATGAGCAGGTATTGGTGGATGAGTTCCAGGATACCAACCTGGCACAATATATACTACTGCGCAGGTTATCTTCATTTCATCATAATATTTTCGCCGTCGGCGATGCAGATCAATCCATCTATCGTTGGCGCGGCGCAGATTACCGCAACGTATTGCGCTTCGAGCAAGACTATCCCGATGCGCAGGTTATTCTGCTGGAGCAAAATTACCGCTCCACCCAACAAATCCTGGATGTAGCCATGGCGGTGATTGACCCTAACCCGAACCGCACCCCAAAAAAACTGTTCACCGAGCGCAGTGAAGGGCTCAAGGTCGTCTTACACGAGACGTATGATGACCGGCAGGAAGCAGTATTTGTCGTCGATACCATTGCCAGCCTTGTAGGCCGCAAGCAAATCGAGCCAGGCGATGTGGCAGTGATGTACCGTACCAATGCCCAGTCCCGTTTATTGGAAGAGGCGTTTCTACAAGCAGGCTTGCCCTATAAGCTGGTGGGCGCCCAACGCTTTTATGGTCGCCGCGAAGTAAAGGATATCATCGCCTACATGCGTCTGGTGCATAACCCGGATGACGAGCTGAGTTTGGTGCGGGCCATTAATGTCCCACCACGTGGCGTAGGAGAAAAGACACTACAAACACTGCGCACCCAGGCACAAAAAGCAGGCCTCACCCCAGGTAGGCTCTTGCTTGAGATGGGCCGCGACCCCCAGCCATTTACAGGTGCATTTCAACATCGGGCATTGACCATTCTTTCAACGTTCGGTGAGCAATTTGCCCGCTGGACGGCGCTGGCGAATGATCTGGACCCGCTAAACATCATGGATCATATCCTGGATGAAACAGATTACCACGCGTATATAGATGACGGCAGCGATGAAGGCAACGACCGCTGGGAAAATGTGATGGAGTTGCGCCGGCTTGCTGCTGAATACCAGGAACGGTCGCTGAGCGAGTTCCTGGAAAACATTGCCCTGGTATCTGATCAAGACACCATCGAAATCGGCTCCAATGTTCCCACGCTGCTTACCTTGCACGCCGCAAAGGGATTAGAATTTCCGGTGGTCTTTATTACCGGATTGAATGAGGGCATCTTGCCCCATTCCCGTTCGTTCGATGATCTCGAAGCCATGCAAGAAGAGCGGCGATTACTATATGTAGGTATTACACGCGCCAAAGACAGGCTGTATTTGCTGTATGCTCAGAATCGCAATGCTTTCGGATACTCGGAACCAGCTGAACCCTCCCGCTATCTGGATGATATTCCTGATGAGTTATTGGAAGACACCAGTTCCCTGCGGATAATCCGCCCTTCAAGCCTAGCCAGCTTCGACGCCAGGAGCGTCAGATGGGTATCGAAGAATCAGGCTACAGCTCACGTGATCACCCAAAAATTTCACCCAGGCGCGCGCGTGCAGCATCCCGTCTGGGGAGAGGGCCTGGTGCTAAGCAGCCGCATCCAGGACGATGATGAGATAGTGGATATTTTCTTTGAGAATATTGGCATGAAACGCGTCGCCGCATCGCTGGCCAATCTAAAAGTGAAAGGATAACGATTAGCGCTTCTAAGCCATCCCAACGATTCATAGTCAGTGGATCGAGTTATACTTTTTTAATATTCCGCTGTATAATCCTCTCATGCCCATACTCGATTCCCACTCCCTGGAGATTATCAGCAGGAGCGCAGACCAAACCCGGCGGGTGGGCATGCGGCTTGGAGCACTGCTCAAACCCGGCGACCTGGTCGCGCTGGTAGGTGATCTTGGCTCAGGAAAAACCACGCTGGTTCAGGGTATCGCCGCGGGTTGGGGAACGCTGGATGCTGTCTCCAGCCCGACTTTTGTGCTGGTAAATGTCTATCGTCATAGCGACGGTTTGCGTCTGTTTCACGTGGACGCTTACCGTCTGAACGGTCCAATTGAAGCACTCGATCTCGATTTGGAGAATATGCTTGACCAAGGTCCCATGATTGTCGAGTGGGCGGAGCGCGTCCAAACAGTGCTGCCTGAAGAAGGTTTATGGGTCCACCTCACTTATATAGATGATGTCCAACGTGACCTGATATTTTCAGGCAGGGGGCAATATTATGAGGCGCTGCTTGCACGCTTCCGAAAATTAGTCTATGGGGGCTGAATGCTATTAGCGATCGATACCTCTACGCATAATGTGGGCATCGCCATCTACGATGGCATCCAGGTTCTCAGCGAGATGATCTGGTCAAGCCGGGATTACCATACGGTCGAGCTAACGCCGGCAATCAGCGAGTTGCTCTCCCGTGCTGCTCTAACTACACAAGATCTCAAGCTTTGCGCAGTAGCCACCGGGCCGGGTTCTTTCACTGGCTTGCGCATCGGGATGGCGGTAGCCAAGGGGCTCGCACTGGCCAACCACCTGGCCGTTATCGGCATCCCCACCCTGGATATCGTGGCTGAATCCCAGCCAATCACTCCCGGAGTGCCCCTGGTGGCAGTGCTGCAGGCTGGCAGAGAACGCCTGGCTGTCGGGTGGTACAGCAGCACAGATGGCCAATGGCAACTGAACCCGCCCATCGAGATCATGGATGCGCAGGAACTCTCGCACTGCATCCACGAGCCCACGCTGGTGTGCGGAGAGCTCAATGAAGAGCAGCAGCACACGCTATCAAGGAAATATAAAAATGTCATCCTTATCTCCCCGGCACATTCCATCAGGCGACCTGCATTGTTGGCAGAACTAGCCTGGAAGCGCTGGATGTCAGGAGATGTGGATGACCCGGCAACCCTTTCACCCACCTATCTGAATGTTGGCGCCCCCATCCCGGGTTGAACCGTATATCCTTCCTTCCATTCGAGCAGAAGATCCTTTTTATATAGTTCGTGAATAGCAGCAATTCTCCCCTGCATCCCTATGGATTCAACTGCCGCCCCATGACACTGGAAGACATCCCCAGGGTCCATGCGATCGACGTGATTTCATTTTCGCTCCCCTGGTCTGAGAAATCATACCACTATGAGTTGACACAGAATACCAGCGCCTTGGCCTTGGTGGCTGAGCTTAGCGATGATAATGATGCAGCCAGCCTCATCGGACTTTCAATAGTGTGGATCATCGTCGACGAAGCCCACATTGCCACCATTGCCATCCACCCTGATTACCGCGGGCACGGTTATGGCAAGCGCTTGCTAGCTGAGACCATGCGCCGTTCCATCCAACGGGGTGCCGCCATGGCCACGCTGGAAGTGCGCGAGGGGAACGGGCTGGCGCAACAGATGTACCACCAATTTGGGTTTACAATTGTGGGAAGGCGCTATCAATATTATAAAGATAATAACGAAGATGCGATTTTAATGACCTTGAAGAAGATGGGGCAAGAATATCTCGACTGGTTGGAAAAGGCTGGCGTTTGAGTGATGGAACTATCTTGGGTAACCCAAAATTATCTTGTATACTTACGCCACAATTTCAAGGAGGCTGTTTGTGGACGAAGAAAAGAAACGCCTTGCTGAAGCCACACTGGCGCAGATCGCCCGGGAAGTGGCGGTGTGCAAGCGGTGCATGTTGCACCATTCGCGCAAGCTGGCTGTACCCGGCGAAGGCCCGGTGGATGCAGACATCATGTTTATTGGTGAAGGGCCAGGTTTCCATGAAAATGAACAGGGTCGTCCCTTTGTAGGAGCTGCAGGAAAATACCTGGATGAATTGCTGGCGAAAATCAACCTGCAGCGGAAAGATGTATTTATCGGAAACGTGGTGAAGTGCCGCCCACCCGGTAACCGCGATCCATTACCCGATGAGTTGGCTGCCTGCAGCGATTATCTGGAGCGACAGATCCAGGTGATAAACCCCAAGGTGATTGTCACCTTGGGACGTTATTCCATGGCACGGTTCCTGCCCAATGCCAAAATCAGTATTGTGCACGGGCAGGCATTTAATATAAAAGGCAGGCTGATCGTGCCTATGTTCCACCCGGCTGCAGCCTTGCACCAGCCTTCACTCAAGGCAGCGGTGGAAAACGATTTTTTACGCCTGCCCGAGCTGATTAACCAGGCAGATGAGATCGTAATCGTTGAAGAAGAAAAGCCATCCAACGACAAAACCGACCCCACCCAATTGAGTCTATTCTAATGCTCCATAACGAGGCCTTATGAGTTCGATAAAAGACACCTTACTGCAATCACTACGTGAACATTCGACCCGCATTGGCATCCTGGGCCTGGGATATGTAGGTCTGCCGCTGGCGGCTGCTTTCGGCGAGGCAGGCTTTACGGTTACCGGCATCGACCCTGATCCACGCAAAGTGGAAATCTTGAATAATGGTGAGAGCTATATCCAGGACGTGCCAGGAAAACTCATTTCTGAGCTGTTGAGCTCAGGCAAGCTCTCGGCTACGACTGATTTTTCAGCCCTGCTCGACTGTGAGGCAGTGAGCATCTGTGTCCCTACCCCATTGCGTAAAACGGGTGACCCTGACATGTCATTTATTCTGAGCGCCACTGCCGAGCTCGCTAAATATGTTCACCCTGGGATGATCATCGTGCTCGAATCGACCACCTACCCCGGCACCACGCGGGAAGTCCTGCTGCCTAAGCTCGGCAAGGATAAGGACCTTGAAGTAGGCAAGGACTTTTTCCTGGCATTCTCACCCGAGAGAGTTGACCCGGGACGCCAGGATTGGAACACGCTAAATACCCCGAAGGTGATTGGAGGCATCACGGAAGAGTGCGGTGAGGTGGCCGCGGTCTGGTATTCACAGGCGCTGAAGACGGTCGTGCCGGTCTCATCTGCGGAGACTGCCGAGCTTTCCAAGCTGCTGGAAAATACCTTCCGCATGATAAACATCGGGTTGGTAAATGAGTTGGCCATCATGTGCGAGCGGCTGGGTGTGGATGTGTGGGAGGTGATAGATGCAGCAGCCAGCAAGCCGTTCGGGTTCATGAAGTTCACCCCCGGACCCGGTCTTGGCGGGCATTGCATCCCCATCGACCCACTCTACCTGTCATGGAAAATGAAGGCGTTCCAGTATAATGCTCGCTTCATCGAGCTGGCTGCGGACATCAACACCAATATGCCCCGTTATGTGGTCAGCCGGGTGAGCGATGCCTTCAATGACCGTGGGATGGTGCTGAAAGGCGCTCGCTGCCTGGTTTTGGGCGCGGCATATAAACCGGACATCGACGATATCCGCGAATCGCCCGCCCTAGACGTGATCGGGCTATTGCAAAAGAAGGGGGCGCAGGTGGAATACCACGATCCGTTCATACCTCGCCTGCATACCCACGAAAATGTCGAAATGGAGTGCGTGGCAGACCTGATGGATGCGGTTCGCCAGGCCGATTGTGTGGTGATCATCACCAATCACTCAGAATATGATTACCAGGCCATCTTGCACGACGCCAGATTCATTTTTGACTCGCGCAATGCGCTTGGAAAGTTGGGTAAAAACAACCCGAAGGTCGTTCGGCTATAATTTATGGCCAATTACCTGGTAAGTGGAGCAGCCGGTTTCATAGCCGGGCGCGTGATTGAGTTGTTGGTGGATGCCGGGCACTCCGTCGTCGGCGTGGATAACATGAACGACGCCTATGATGTGCGCATGAAAGAATATCGCCTGCGCAGGCTGCAAAAGCTCACCAATTTCACCTTTTACAGGCTTGATATCTCCGAACGGAACTGCTTTTCGGGAGATTCCCCACTCCACCAGCACAATTACGATGCGATCATTAACCTGGCTGCACGCGCCGGAGTGCGCCAATCGGTAGAGAATCCCTGGGTTTACGTGGATACCAATGTCACCGGCACGTTGAACCTGCTCGAATTTTGCCAGCTGAAACAAATCCCTAAGTTCATCCTGGCCTCCACTTCCAGCGTGTACGGCCGTGATGCACCGCTACCCACCCCTGAAACCTACAGCAGCGACTTACCCCTCCAGGTGTACGCCGCCACCAAGAAAAGCGCAGAGGTGCTGTGTCACGTCTACCATTACTTATATGGCCTGGATGTTACCGTTTTTCGTTATTTCACCGTCTACGGGCCCGCGCCTCGGCCCGACATGGTAATGTTTCGTTTCACGCAATGGCTGGTCGAAGGCCGAGTATTACGAGTGAATGGGGATGGAGAGCAGTCACGCGGCTTCACCTACGTGGATGATATTGCCCGCGGGACGATCCTGGGGCTTAAACCCCTGGGCTATGAGATCATTAATCTTGGCGGGCATGAAGTGATCAAGATCAATGACTTGATCCACCTGCTCGAAAGTATGACCGGTCTGAAAGCCGATATACATCACTATCCCGCTCATCCGGCCGATATGTCCACCAATTGGGCAGATGTCAGTAAGGCTCGCGAGGTATTAGGCTGGCAGCCATACATAGGGATCAATGAGGGCGTCTCTTCGCTTGTAAACTGGTACAGCCAGGAACGTGCCTGGGCCAGCCACATCCTTACCCCGTGAGACTCGTTATCTCCCTCTTGGATTATTCTCGGAAAAAACATACTCACTGATGTTGAAGTTCATCCGCACCTGGTGGCAGGATAAGCTACTCAGGGGTGTGCTGAAAAATTCCAGCTATCTCTTCAGCAGCAATACCATTTCAGCTGCCCTGAGTATGGTCAACTCGATCTTGGCGACGCGCCTCTTAGGGGTATACGGGCTGGGGCTGATTGCCACGGTGCAAACATTTACCTCCAATGTCAACCGCCTGCTCTCATTCCGCATGAGCGAGGTGGTGGTTAAATACCTGGGCGAGGTGCTGGCCATTGAAGAAGGTGATTCCTCGCCATCCGCCGCACCACCGGCACAGCCAGACCAACGGCAGGCTAAAATCCCGCACGCCGCAGCGATTGTCAAGGGCATTGGGCTGGTGGAGGCTGCCACTTCGATGATTGCCTATTTAGTATTGCTGCTGCTGGCGTCTTGGGCAGCACGCGTGCTGGCAAAAGACATCTCAGTTACTGCATTATTCCCTTTTTATGGCTTGATGCTGCTGGCGAACCTGGTTTATGAAACCTCAACCGGCGTGCTACAGGCGCACAAGCGCTTCGATCAGTTGGCGATCATCAACACCATCCAGAGCCTGTTGACAGCAGTGTTGATCCTGCTTGCCTTTCTGCTTAAATATGGCGTGCTGCAGGTGCTGGGGGCTTACTTGATCGGTAAAGCCTTCGCCGGAATAGCGGTCACTACCCTGGCAACCCGGAAGATGAGCCAGACTGCTGGTCGTGGCTGGTGGCGCACCTCCTTGAAACAGGAGACGAACTGGCACGGTATATTGGGCTTTGCACTCAATACCAACCTGAACGGCACGGTCAACCTCATCACCCGAGATAATATCCCGCTCTACCTGGCTTATTTAAGCCCGGCCGCCCTCGCCCAAACCTATGTCGGTTACTTCAAGCTGGGGTTGTCCATAATTAATTTCATCACCCTGCCAATTGATCCTTTCACCTGGCCCACTTATGCTGAGATTACGCGCACCATTGCACTGCGCCAGTGGCAACGCACCCGCAACCTCCTCATCCGTGTGAGCTCCATCGCTGGTGCATGGACGCTTTCAGCAGCAGCCTTGATCGCCGCCTTGGGTTGGTGGCTGATCCCGGTGGTGTATGGGAAAGGTACGGCGCCGGTTTACCCGGTGGTGCTGGTTTTGCTGCTGGGTTATGGCACTGCCAACCTGCTCCACTGGAACCGCCCTCTGCTTCTGGCTTTCGGCAAGCCATCGTACCCCTTGGTTGTGGCAGTGATGGTGGGCCTGGTTGAAATTTCATTAACCCTGTGGCTGGTTCCTCGTCATGGTTATCTGGTCATGGCAGCCATCCTGGCGGGTTATCTGGCAATCACCATCGTGATCACGGCCTGGCGCGGCTGGCATGAGATCCGCTCGCAAGAAGCCCATGATCTGATGCAGGTTGATCTGATGGTAAAAGATCTCGAATGATGAGTGGAAGGATCGCCCAGCGATGAAAATTGCTTGCATCTCCGCCTCCCGCATCCCCTCCACCACTGCCAACAGCATGCAGGTGATGAAGGCTTGCCAGGCACTATGCCAGCTGGGGCATGAAGTGCACCTGTTCGTCCCTCAGCACCAGGAACAGCAAAAAATCACTGACCTGCCCGGCTTCTACGGCTTGAACACTATCTTCCCCATCACCTGGCTGCCCTCACAAGCCGGCTTGCATCACTATGATTTGGCCCTCCAGGCCTCGCGCAAAGCCAAGGAGATGAATGCCCGTCTTGCTTATGTGTGGTTCTACCAGGCGGGCGTTTTCTCACTTCTCGCCCGCATTCCGGTGATCCTCGAGCTGCACGGGCCGCCCGAGGGAAAGCTAGGCCCTTTGATGTTCCGCCTGTTTCAAAAACTGCCCGGCCCCAGGCGCCTGCTTCCCATCACCATGGCCCTGGCCAGGCAATATCATGACCAATACCATGTCCGCCTGGATGACTCCCGGATGATCCGCATTACTCCGAATGGAGTAGACCTGGAGCGCTATACCGACCTGCCTGATCCGGCTAGCGCTCGCCAAAGTTTGGGGCTTCCCCAGACCTTCACCGCCGGATATAGCGGGCATCTATATCCTGGGCGCGGCATGGATCTGCTTGAAAAGCTGGCTGGGCGTTTCACCAATGTCAGCTTTTTATGGGTTGGTGGGCGCCAACCCGACATCAACCGCTGGCAGCAGCGCCTGGCCGGTAAAAAAATCACCAATATCATTCTGACTGGTTTCGTCGAAAACAACCGGCTGCCCCTATATCAGGCAGCCGCCGATATCCTGCTGATGCCTTATGAGCGCGTGATCACAGGCAGCAGCGGTGGAAATTCCGCTGCTTACGCCAGCCCGATGAAGATGTTCGAATATATGGCCTGCCAGCGCGCCATCATCTCGAGCGACCTGCCCGTGATCCGTGAGGTATTGAATACCTCCAATGCAGTGTTATGCCCGCCGGATGATATAGATGCCTGGTCACAGGCTCTGGAGCAGCTGGTTGAAAATGATAACCGCCGCCAGGCGCTGGCCCGCCAGGCAAGGCAGGACGTCCAGCAATATACCTGGCTGGAACGCGCCCGCAAAGCAGTGGAAGACTTCTTACCTGTAAATTTAACCGATTAAAACATGGCTCGAACCAACCTGGCAGGAACAAAACGATGGCAATCCTCACCAGCATTTTGGCTGGCTGTCGTCGGCGCAGTTTCTTTCATCGAGCGCTTGCTCGTCGTGCTCCTATACCAGCCGATATCATACGGAGACACATCCAGTTACCGCCGTCTGGCTGATTCGGTTCTGGCAGGGTTTGCCAGTTATGATGGCACGCGCACGCCCGGCTACCCAATCTTCCTGGCCTTAACTGGCAATGACCAAAATGCCTGGATGGTCCAGCTCCTGCTAGGTTTTATCACCACCCTACTGGTGTTTTACCTCGGCTATCAGCTCACCGGTAAAGCCTGGTTCGCCGGTGTCATAGCCCTGGCTCATACGCTTGACCTCAGCCAGTTTTTCTTTGAATCGAACCTGCTCACCGAATCGTTAACCACCTTTCTGATGGTCTTGACCATGGCAGGGGTTTTGGTTTGGCTCGCACATCCCAGGGCGCGGACGGTGTGGCTGGCATTTGGATTGGGATTGGTTTCCACGCTAACCATGCTGGTGCGCCCGCTTTTCATCTACCTGCCGTTTATAATACTCCTTCTCTTGTGGTTTATCTCGTGGAAGGAAGGAAAGATAACCAGAGCTGCGAAAGCCGAAACAATTGGGCACGAAAATAGGCAGGCTCGCCATCACTCCATCTGGTCTGTGGGTGTCGCTCTATTGTTGCCTGTCGCGCTGCTCCTGGGGGGCTGGTTCACTTTTATCCATGCCCAATTTAACCAGTGGTCGCTGACCACCATGACGGGTTATCACCTGGTGCAGCACACCGGGAGTTACTTTGAGTACGTACCTGATGAGTATGCATCATTGCGTGATACCTATATCAAATACCGTGATGCCCAGATTGCCGCAAGTGGCACGCAGACCAATGCCATCTGGGATGCCATTCCAGAGATGAGCAAAGTATCGGGGTATAGTTTTTACGCACTCTCAAATGTGCTGACGCGCATCTCCATCAACCTGATCCTTCAACATCCCTTCCTGTACCTTAAAAATGCGCTCTCAGGCTGGTGGATGTTCTGGCACGTTCCGGTATACTGGTCTGAAGATGCGCTTCTTTTCCCCTGGTTGTCAGCAGGGCTCCAACCTATGATACTCATACAGAGGGCAGGCATCTTTTGCATAAACCTGTTATGCATTGCTTTCTCCCTCCTGTTCGTGGTAACCGAATTGGTCCATGCCACACGCCGGAAGCTCTCACCATATCACCGTTCGGCCACAAACCTGGTGGTTTATTACTTTTCATGGCTCTTGCTAGTAAATATCTGGGTCGCCTCGATATTACAAACCCTGCTCGATCACGGGGATAACCCCCGATTCCTGGTACCCCTGCAATCCATGGTGATCCTGTGGGTGGCGCTCTTCGTGTACCAGTGGGCAACCCGTAATCCAATCAAACCGGCTCCAAAACCTCCATCTTCCTCTAACTGAAACACATGCGCCATTCAATCCTGAGAATACCCCGATTAAGCAAAGCATTCTGGCTGATTTGCGTTCTGGTGCTGGCTATTGCTGCCCTGTTGAGTGTGATTGATAAAAATCCCAACTTCCTGCAGGGTTGGTTTGCGTATCTCGCTATGCTGGCGATAGTAGCAGGCATTATTTTCGGTGTCTGGAAGGCGGTTGATGCCAGCCGGGTGGCTACCACAGCTGCCCTGGTCTCATTTTTCCTGCGCCTGGGCATCGGGGTCGCCCTCATCTTTTTATTGCCCGTTTTCGGCTACCAGGATAACATAGAGCATCAGTCAGGTTACATGTATACCGATGCCTACATCCGTGACAACCAGGCCTGGAACCTTGCCAGCTCAGGCGGTTCGCTGGCGGGGGCCTTTTCAGGGCAATTCTCCGGCGACCAGTACGGGGGTTTGCTGGCTTTTAGTGCGCTCATCTACCGCTTGCTCAGCCCGGATGCGCACC
Source organism: uncultured Anaerolineaceae bacterium (assembly GCA_964385625.1). Classification (GTDB taxonomy): domain Bacteria; phylum Chloroflexota; class Anaerolineae; order Anaerolineales; family UBA4823; genus FEB-25. The sequence goes on from CAYLPS010000006.1 coordinate 29,302, forward strand.
GCCCCATCTTGATCTTGATCCTGAACGCTTCTTTTTCAGCAATCGGCGTCTTATGCCTGTGGAAAGCCTTTTCACACTGGTTTGGCGCAAGGACCGCCCTACTGGCGGCCTGGGGCTTTGCGCTATATCCGGAAAGCATCTTATTGGCCAGCAGCCAGATGCGGGAAGCCATCGTGATCCCCATGATCGCTGTAGCGTTCTATGGCATTACTGAACTCCAATCCGGTAAGACCTACGGCTGGTTATGGATCATACTTTCAGCAGTTTTCATGCTGCCCATCCAGCCATTAGCCGCCCTGATCGCCTTGATTACCTTGCTGGGAATTTGGTTCTTCGACCCATCCACCTTGAAAACCCTCGGTAAGCGCCGCACCATTCTCACCGTTGCGTTATTCACCGGTGTTGTATTGATTATCTTGCTGCTGGTCAGCTCGATCCTGGTAAATCTGCCCTCCCTGCAGGGCAGTGGTCCGCTGAATGTGTACCTCAGCTGGTTCCGCAATAATTTCACCTTCCAGAGCTTCCAGCTTGAGCGCAGCTCTGGAATTTTTCAAAGCCTGATCAACAGCATTGGTGAGCGGTGGCGTTGGCTGGTCATCGGCGTATACGGCATTGCCCAGCCCGTGTTACCCGCCGTGGTAGGCGACCCCAGTGCAGCATTGATCATGCGTATCATCGCCCTCTTACGTGCCGTAGGTTGGTATGCACTGGCACTGTTCCTGGTCTACGGAGCATTCAGGGTTTTTCGAAGCCGCCAGGAGCCACGCCGCTACCAGGTGGCATGGATGGCACTGATCAGCTGGATCTGGATACTTGTGGCAGCCTTTAACGCTGGCGCCGACCAGTGGGATAACCCACGCTACCGCGCCATCCTGTTACTGTGGCAGGTGCTCCTGGCAGCCTGGGCGTGGTGGTGGGCTCGCTCGCATCACGATGCCTGGCTTTGGCGCTGGTTGGCTGTTGAGGTGGTATTTGTCGGCCTGTTCACCGAATGGTACGTGGGTCGCTATTATCCTGGGATTATTCACCTGGATATCAAGTGGATGTCGCTGCTCACCCTGGTCGTCTGCGGGCTGATCCTGGCAGGGGGCGCTATCTGGGACCGGTACCATAAGTTAAAACCTTCTGCATCGGATTCTGGTTTATAATTCAGTCTCTGAATATTGATTTTTGAGGAGAATATCTGTGCCCACCGCGATCATCACAGGGATTACTGGTCAGGACGGTTCTTATCTGGCTGAGCTGTTGCTCTCTAAAGGATACCATGTGGTCGGGATGATGCGCCGCTCCAGCGTGGTCACCTTCGAGCGTATCCAGCACATCCAGGATCAGATCGATATCATCCAGGGAGACCTGCACGACCAGAGCAGTCTGATGGATTTGATCGAGCAATATAAGCCTGACGAGGTGTATAACCTGGCTGCCCAATCTTTCGTACCCACTTCGTGGAACCAGCCCGTACTCACCGGAGAAGTCACCGCGTTAGGCGTCACCCGCATGCTGGAAGCGATCCGTTTGTTGAATCCCAAAACCCGCTATTACCAGGCTTCCTCCAGCGAGATGTTCGGCAAGGTTCACGAAGTACCTCAAAAAGAAAGCACCCCCTTCTACCCGCGCAGCCCGTACGGCGTGGCCAAGGTATACGGGCACTGGATCACGGTGAATTATCGCGAATCATATAACCTTTTCGCCGTGTCGGGCATCCTGTTCAACCACGAGAGTCCCAGGCGTGGCACAGAATTCGTCACGCGTAAAATCACCTACGGCGCGGTGCGTATTAAGCTTGGATTGGCCAAAGACCTGCACCTGGGCAACCTGGAGGCCCGGCGCGACTGGGGCTATGCCGGCGACTACGTGGACGCCATGTGGCGCATAATCCAGAATGACCAGCCGGTGGATTTTGTGGTTGGCACGGGGCAGACCCATTCGGTACGTGAATTCTGTGAAAAAGCCTTCTCCTACCTTGATTTGGATTACCAGGATTATGTCATCCAGGACCCACGTTTCATCCGCCCGGCAGAGGTCGACCTGCTGGTAGCAGATGCCAGTAAGGTCCACCAGGAGCTGAAGTGGCAGCCCCAGGTGGACTTTGACGGGCTGGTAGAAATGATGGTGGAGGCCGACTTGAAACGCCTGGGGAGAGAGATCACCTGAGCGAGAAGCTGACCTACCCGGAACCTGCATCTGAGAGTGCACCGGTTCATGCTGCGGGTGATAAATCCCACACAACCTGGCTGCGCTGGTTCGGCACTCTGCTGTCAGTTGGGCTGCTCATCTATTTACTCAGCCGGCAGGGGTGGTCTGAAATTGCATCTGCAGCGAGCCAAATACCCTGGTGGCGATTTATTCTGGCCTTCGTGCTGGTGCTTCTTTCGAGAATCGCCGTTGCCGGCCGTTGGCATGTGCTCATGCATTCCGCGGGAACAGGCATCTCAGCCCGCCAATCCATCCGCCTGACCTTCGCCATGCTTTTTTCATCCAACTTCCTGCCCACCACTATTGGAGGAGATGTCGTACGCCTGGCCGGGGCAATCCACCTGGGTTTCGACCAGGCAATCAGTGTGGCTTCACTGGTGGTGGATCGCCTGGTGGGTATGATTGGCATGGCCATGGCCTTGCCATTCGGTATTCCTGCCTATTTCCGCTATATGCCAGCTCCCGTAACCGCAACCGCCATCACCCTTCCCTGGCTCGAACCTCTCACTACCAGGGTGAGGCGCTTTTTCCAAGAGACGCTGCAGGCGGTGAGAGTGTGGCTGCGCCATCCTCGCTCGCTTATCGCTGCCCTGGGATTTACCTGGGTGCATATGCTGTTAACCTTTGGCATGATCTGGCTGTTATTAAATGCCATGGGTGAAGGGATATCCTACTGGCTGGTGATGGGCTTGTGGAGCGCCACGTATTTTGTCACCCTGCTGCCCGTATCCATCAACGGCATGGGGGTGCAGGAACTGGCGATGACATTTTTCTACGTCACCATCGGGGGCATTTCGCCTTCCTCAGGCTTCACCGTGGCACTTATGGTGAGGCTGTTGCAAACGCTTGCCAGCCTACCGGGTGCCGTGTTCATCCCCGGCATCCTGGCGGGAAGAAAAGGAAAATAGGTAAGAACAGGCAGTACTTTAAAGATCAATCATGCGTCAAAGAGCCTTCATCGTCATTTATTGTTTGTCTTTCGCCCTTTTCCCTTGGCTGGTGCTTTCCCCCCTCGTCAACCTACCATCAAGCCTGCTACTGCGCACAGCTATTTTTGGCATTCTATCTCTATTTGGGGCTTATATTTTTCACCAGGCCTGGCAGCGACAGGGCTGGGCGCCTGCTTTACTGGTTACAGTATTGGGATATGGAACTGCCTACCAGTTTGCCCTTTTTGCTCCTGATATTTCATCGTATCCATTCTCATTGGACTGGTCGGAAGGCAGCCGGTACTATTATGCTTCCCTGTGGTTATCAAGGACGATATACGGCAGTTACGTGCCTCCATCCGTCTTGCATCCCAGCCGTTATCTTCTCCAGGCGTTGCCATTCCTGATCCCCAATGTTTCTTTGTGGCTGAATCGCTTCTGGCAGGTTTTGCTATGGGTGGTCACAACCTCCCTCACCAGCTGGTTGCTGGTGCGCAGACTTCAATTGCATGCTTACAACCATGCATTGCTCATCTCGTTAAGCGTGTTTTTTTGGGGTATCCTGTTCAGCTTTCAGGGCCCCATCTACTATCACCTTCTGGTGATGGTGATTCTGGTGCTGGGGCTCGCGCGCAGCATGCATTTTTGGCGCACGCTGGTCATCGTTTCGGTTGCTTCGTTGTGGGCAGGCATCAGCCGGGTGAACTGGCTGCCGGTCCCGGGTATGCTGGCCGCAGTGCTATACTTGATGGAGGTCCGCCAGAAAGATAATCCCGCGTGGAAATACCTTGCCTCGCCTGCCATTTGGGTGGTGGCTGGCACGGGGATCGGCTATCTCAGCCAATTGGCCTATCAAACCTGGTCTGGCAACCCATTGTCCTGGTTCAACTCCAGCTTCACTTCCGACCTGCTCTGGTACCGCCTTCTCCCCAATGTGACTTATCGCCTGGGCGTTCTTCCCAGCGCATTGCTGGTCTCTTTACCCATCCTCGGCTTGATATTTTTACGTCTTTATGGTCGCTGGCGTGAATTCAACGCCATGCGTTTGTTGGGGCTGGCAGCCATCCTGGGGGTGTTATTCCTGGGGGGCATCATCGTGAGCCTGAAAATCGGCGGCGGCAGTAACCTGCACAATTTGGATGCCTACCTAACCCTGCTGATGGTGATCGGCAGTTATATCTTTTTCAATCGCATGCAACCCGATCAACCCCCTCTTGACATTAATTTCGTAAAAGAGCCCTCCATACTTGGCAAGGTTTCTATATTCAGGCTCAGCTGGAATTTCCTGTTGGCCGGAGCTTTAGTTATCCCACTGACCTTCACATTGGGCAGTGGTGGGCCGATGCCCATCCGGGATATCTCTTCTGCTGAGATGGCCGTACAAACCATAAATTCCGCCACCCAGCAAACCGCCGAACAGGGCGGTGAAGTGCTGTTCATCAGCCAGCGCCACCTGCTAACCTTCAACCTGGTAAAAAATGTTCCCCTGGTGCCGGAAAACGAGCTGGTTTTTCTGATGGAAATGGCAATGTCAAAAAATTCTGCCTATATGGATGCATTCCATTCAGATATCAGCCGCCAGCGCTTCGCCATGATCGTCTCAGAGCCGCTGGTGATCCAATACCAGGGGAAGTACCACGGCTTTGGTGAAGAGAATGATGCCTGGGTGAGCGGCGTTTCTGAGCCGGTATTGTGCTACTACGAGCCATCCGTCACCCTCGATTCGGTTGGAGTGATCCTGTACACACCACGTGCCAACCCGTGTAAATGAGGTGCTATTCTTACCATGTATATTTGCAGCTTTTATTCTTATCACGCTAAAAGAGGTTGAAGAATGAAAATCGATTACCAGGAAACTACCAATGACCTTCAAGCCCGTATTGACATTCACAAGAAATACGGAAGCCGCGATATCGACGAGTGGATGCTGCATGTCTTGAATCCCCAAAAAGGCTCGAAGATTCTGGATGTGGGTTGCGGCTCGGGGAAACAATGTTTCTTATTTTACAAGGCACTGGAAGGCGAGGCGGATATTACCGGCGGAGACATCAGCCCGGAATTACTTGAAAAAGCACGCCAGGAAAATGACAAAATCGGGAACCGCATCAAGTTCATCGACCTCAATTTCAACCAGCGCTTCCCCATCAATGACAATGAATATGACCTTTTGACCTCGTGCTTCGCCGTCTATTATTCCGAGGATATTCCATTCACCATCGCAGAGATACACCGTGTGATCAAGCCAGGTGGACGCTTATTCACCACCGGACCGATGCCTGAGAACAAGCGCTTGTTTTACGATATCATCACCGAAGCCACCCATAAGCCCATCCCGCCCATGCCAGGCAGCTCACGCTATTCCAGCCTGATCCACAAAACTATTCAGTCGCTGTTCACCAGGGTGGAGTTACAAATCTTTGAGAATCCCCTGATTTTCGAATCCGTAGACCCCTTCCTGGCTTACACGCGAGCTTCATTGTCTGAGGATCGCAAGCTGTGGAACACACTATTCGAGCAAGCGGGTGGTTTTGAGCAGGTGATAGAAAATATTAGAGAGGTATCCGAACAGCAGCTTGCCAGGGATGGCAAGCTGGTGATGACCAAGGTTGTCGGCGGTTTCATAGCCACAAAATGAGCCACATGGTCAATTCCCAACCAGCAATCGAACGCGAAATCGTGAATTCACCTGTTATATAATACGAATTAATCCTGCAGGGATAATGATGAATTTTCAAGCCAATTTACCAGTTGTATACGATAGCACCCGGCGTGGTTCGGTAATCTTCGAGGAGCTTAGGGAAATTCTTAATTACCGCCACCTGATCTGGCAGCTCGTCCGCCGGGATATCCTCACCCGCTACAAGCGGTCATTTCTCGGTGTAGCCTGGACGATGTTGAACCCTCTCGGAATGATGCTGGTATGGACGATCGCTTTCTCCCAGATTTTCAAGTCGAATGATTTACCAGCCTACCCGGCATTTGTATTAAACGGCTTGCTGGCCTGGACATTCTTCAGCCAGACCACCACCGCGGCCATGGTTAACCTGGTGTGGGGTGGTGGTTTATTGAATCGAATTTACATCCCCCGGGTTTCATTTGCCGTGGCAGCCATGGGCACCGGAATAGTAAACCTCGGCTTATCATTGATCCCCCTATTCATCGTCATGTTTGCGACCGGCTTAACCATTCACCTGTCAATCATCTTTGTGCCCGTATCCATCCTGGTGCTGGTGGCATTTTCACTGGGGGTTGGTTTGCTGCTTTCCACCTTGGCAGTATACTTCCCCGATATTTCTGAAATGTACCAGATTGTGCTCCTGGCCTGGATGTTCCTCACCCCGGTCATGTACCCTGAAACCATCTTGCCCGATGCTTACCGCTTTTATATTACAAATCTTAATCCGCTATACCATATCATGAAGTTATTCCGCATTCCGCTGTATTACGGGCGCTTTCCAACACCGGCGGAATTTCTCATCCCGCTGGGGATTGCCTCCGTTGTGGTGGTCGTGGGCTGGATCGTGTTTGCTCGCAAATCGGATGAGTTTGCGTACCGGATATAATTTGATGGCTGAGAATTCTCCAAATCTTGCAGTCAGGCAAAATATTGTCGAGCTATCGGATGTTTCCGTGGAGTACCGTGTTCCTCAAGAGCGGATTGGCACATTCAAGGAGTACGCCATCCGCATGCTGCAAGGCAAAATCAAGCATCGCACCTTCAAAGCCCTGAATGGGGTGAACCTTGAGGTAAAACAAGGGGAGATTTTCGGCCTGATTGGCCCAAATGGTGCGGGGAAAAGCACGTTACTCAAATTAGTCTCGCGCGTCATACGCCCCAGCCATGGGAGAGTGGTGGTGAGAGGCAACGTGGCTCCATTACTTGAGATCGGGGCTGGTTTTCACCCAGAATTGACCGGTCGTGAAAATGTATTTTTGAATGGGGCAATGCTCGGCTTCAGCCGCCAGGAGATGGAAGATAAATTCCCGCGCATTGTTGACTTCGCCGAACTGGGCGATTTCATCGAGGCACCCATCCGCACCTATTCCTCAGGGATGTTAGCCAGGCTTGGCTTTGCCGTAGCAACCGATAGCCAGCCGGATATCCTGATCGTCGATGAGATATTATCTGTAGGAGACGAAGCGTTCCAGCATAAGAGTTATGAGCGCATATTGTCCATAAAAGCTCAAGGAGCTACCATATTGCTCGTCTCGCACTCCATGGGCATGATCGAGTCGATGTGCCAGAGGGCTGCCTGGCTGGATCACGGGCAAATCATGTCCATGGGTCCCTCGAAGGAAGTCATCGATCGATACCTCGGCCGGGTTTCAGAGGAAGAGAACAGGCAATTGATCGAGGACAGTCATCATGAAACGATCACGAAAGATCGAGATTATAAAGCTGTCGAAATACGCCAGGTGAAAATCCTGAATAGCCAGAATAACGAGCAACAGGTTTTTCATACCGGTGAATCCATGGCCGTCCAGATTGAATACCAGGCTAACGAGTCCATCGATTCGCTCGAAGTAGGTATTGCCATCAACCGGTCGGATGGAGTGCATATCACCGGTCCCAACACCACCTACAGCGGCCTGGATATCAAGGTAAGATCAGGCCCGGGAGGGGTTGTCTATACTGTTCCTTCATTACCGCTGATGGAAGGTATGTATCAGATATCGGTAGCACTGGTGAATCGCCAGGGGAATAAAATGCTGGACCTCCAGGATAAGCTGTATGTGTTCCGCATCAATAATCGCGGCCACCATGTCCGTGAAAGGTACGGCTTGATGACCCTGGGTGGTGAGTGGCGATTTATGTAATCTCAGGACTTGTATGAGATCAACGATTCCAAAACCCGACATTTGTGTGATGACATGGCTTCCCAGTCAAAGATAAATCTCTATAGCCTCGTTCATCAATCACGCCTCAACGACCCTGCTCAGACTGAAGAAACTCTGAATGAGCTATGTGATCGGTTCGCAGAGCAAATCCAACAGGTGTTGCGGCCAACCTCAGTGCTGGACGCATCTTGTGCCAGAGGATACCTGGTAAGAGCACTCAGAAAACTTGGGATCGAGGCATGGGGGATCGACAGCGATAAGGATCTCATCCAGAATGTGCTGCAAGAAAGCCGTGATTTCTGCCAAATCGGAGCCCTTACCCAACCCGTTCACCGGGAACATTACGATCTGGTTTTGCTATTTTATGCTATCGATCATTTGTCTGAAAAAGAAACCAGCAAAGCCATAAAGAACCTGTGCAACTATAGCGATGATGTACTGTTCGCCTTCCCACCCCCAGATGCAGACCAGTCATCACACTCCAATATTCACCCACCCGAATATTGGGCTTCGGTTTTTTTCCATTATGGGTTCGTCCATGATCTGGATGTTGATCTCTCTTCTATCGCTCCTGGTGTAATGCGGTTCTGTAAATCTAAATCATCTCCAGGTGAGCTTATAAGCTATTACGAGCAAAAAAACAGGATGCTGACACAGGAGAATGAGCTCAGACGCAGCCATGGGGTTGAGCAAATCCTGGAACTCTCGTCCAATGAGACGCAGAATCAGCACCTTATTCATATTATAGATGGGCGTTTCAAACAAGCTCAGGCAGAAATTAAAGCGGTACAACTAGAGGCTCA
>CAYLPS010000006.1:38168-57842 GCA_964385625.1 uncultured Anaerolineaceae bacterium
ATTAAAGCGGTACAACTAGAGGCTCAAACCGAGATCAGATCGCTATATCTTCAAAGCCAGAAATGGAAGGTTGAAAGTGAGCATATGCAAGCCAGGCTGGCAGATATTTTAGACAGCACCAGCTGGCGCTTCATGACGCGGGTGCAAAGCTTGAGGTTGAAACTTATCCCACTTGGCAGCCGGCGTGAGGCGGCTATGCGAATGGTGATTCGCGGGGTCAGCGCATTACGCCGCGAAGGCCCATTCGGATTTTTATCACTCGCCTCCCAAAAGACCAGAGCAAGGATTGAGCTCGATGCAGCAAAATCCAAACAGAAACGAAATTTACACGCATCGGATGTTGAATTAACCCATCAGATTATTGAAATCGATGACGTAGCAAGCCAAACGCAAATTGTGCCCCATATCAGCAGCGTGGATATCATCATTTGCGTGCACAATGCGCTGGAGGATGTTCAGCGTTGCCTGGACTCATTATTACAGCATACGACCCAACCCTATCGTTTAATTCTGGTTGATGATGGCTCAGATGAGATCACTGAGCGATATTTACGCGAATTCTCGCAATCTCACCGCTCGATGCTTCTTCGTTCTGATACCGCCACAGGATATACCTGCGCTGCCAACCGTGGCATGCGGGCTTCTTCAGCAGACTTTGTCGTACTTCTGAATAGTGACACGATATTGACACCCGACTGGTTGGACCGGTCTATCGCCTGCATACAAAGCAATGAGAGAATCGGCATCGTCGGCCCACTTTCGAATACCGCTTCCTGGCAATCAGTGCCAAAAATCGAGCAGAACGGCGATTGGGCAACCAATCCCCTGCCCGAAGGCGTCACCCCGGCATACATGGCGCAGTTAATTGCCGCCAATTCCGGCAGGTTATACCCTGAAATGCCATTATTAAACGGCTTTTGCCTTATCCTCCGGCGCTCCTTGCTGGAAAAAGTGGGATTATTCGATGAGGAGCACTTCGGAAAAGGCTATGGTGAGGAAGATGACCTGGTTCTCCGGGCACGCAAACAGGGCTGGAAGATGGCACTGGCTGATGATGTGTACATCTACCATGCTCAATCTAAAAGTTATTCAAGTGAAAAAAGGCATGCCCTCTCAGAGCGCGCCGGTAAAATTTTGCGCGAGAAACACGGTGCCAAGATCATCTCGCAGGGTATCGATTATTGTCAGTATTCACCCATATTGGAGGGGATTCGCGCCCGTGCCCGGGTGACTGCCCAGCAGGACCAGTGCATCAGCCTGGGGAAGCAATACTTTGGGAAAAAAATGCTCTTCATCCTTCCCATTAATGTCCCGGGAGGCGGTGCAAATGTCATTAGAAGCGAAAGCCTCGCCTTGCAACAAATGGGTGTAAAGGTTGAGTACTTCAACCTATGGCAATATAAACCAGGTTTCGAGAAAGTCTATCCTGATCTCTCTCAGGACACCATTTTCGGCGAGCCACAAAACCTGGAAGAAATCTCTAAAAATTTTGACGCAGTGATTGCCACCTACAATCCCACGGTCAGCTGGTTATTATCAACCGATGCACAGCCCGACCATCCAGTATTGGGATATTATGTGCAGGGTTTTGAGCCCTGGATGTATGTTAAAGGCAGTCAAGCTTACAAAACTGCCCTGGAATCCTATACGCTCATTAGTGATATGCGCGTGTTTACCAAAACCGAGTGGACCCAGCAACAGGTAAAAAAAACCACCGGGCGCGACATGACCGTGATCGGGCCAAGTGTGGATATCGCCCTCAATCGTCCCCGAGCCCATCAACTGCCAACCTGGCCCGAGGGACCATTGAGGATTGCTGCGATGATCCGGCCGGAATCCCCATACCGTGAGCCGCTCAATACCATGCTGCTTCTCGACCAGGCTGTGCAAAAATATAAAGGGCAGGTCGAGATCCTCCTGTTTGGCACCACTTATAATAATCCTGGTTTTATTGAGCTACCCCATAATTTTCCTTTTAAGATTGCTGGAATCCTCAGCCCCGGTCAGGTTGCCAACCTACTCAGCCGGGCAGATATTTTTGTAGATTATTCCACCCAACAAGCCATGGGGTTGACTGCCATGGAAGCCATGGCCTGTGGGTGTGCGGTAATCATTCCTGAATTCGGTGGCGCCAGCAGCTATGGCGTACACGAGCATAACAGCCTGATTGTCGACATGTCGCAATTTGAGAATGTCTGGGAAGCGTTGAAGCGCCTTGTGGAAGACGAAAAATTGCGCACAAAACTACGCCGTAACGCCATCTATGATATCTGTCATTTCTTTCCTGAGCAAGCAGCGCTTAACATGCTGAACACACTTTTCGGCTCCTAAACCCTGCCATTCCGATTATTCGAAGGATGACCCAGGCAAACTCACCCAACGCTCACGCCCCCTCAGCCCCAAGTAAGGTGGAGACCTCCCTCGCCTATATCCGTTATGGATTGACTATTTCTCGGCGGGAAGGGTTGGGATATTTTTTTACCCGCTCTTTGAGAGCGATAACCCGGGAATTAGCCAGGCTTTACCGGTTTATTCGTGTCAGATACCACCTGGCTACCGAGCTTTCATTGATGCACGTAGAGGATGTTGAACAGCGTCCAGCTTCACTGGCAATCCCTGAATTAGACACCTTGGATATACCTTCAAACCTGCCATCACCTGGCATCACCACCAGCATGCATGACCAGCTGGTTCTTCATGGGATCTCATCTCACAACCAGCAGCTCGGGGAACGGAATGCACTGCTCAGGCAAGGTAATGAGCAATACGGTGGTCGGCGGGTTTTGTTCTTGGCACCCATCCGGGTGTTGAGTGGCGGTGCCAATTTGATCATCCTGGCAGCCAGGGCAATGCAGCGCATGGGTGTGAATGCACACATCCTGAACATGAGGATGAATCGCAATTGGTTTGAAAAGGCTTTCAAGGAGCCCGACATACCAGTCATCTTTGCCGATTTGGAGGATGTAGCTGCAGTAGCATCAGGTTATGATGCAGTCATTGCCACTTCAAACCCCACAGTATCATGGATGAAGCCGGTATCGGCAAAACGTCCTGATTTGCCAGTCGGCTACTATATCCAGGATTATGAGCCCTATTTTTACCCCAAGGGCTCGCACGAATTCAAACGCGCAGCCGCCTCGTATACGCTTTTGCCAGGCATGGTGCGCATGGCAACCACAGCCTGGATCGCCGATATGATCATGCGCTACCACCAGGTGGATTGCAATATCGTGGGTGCTCATCTGGATTCTGATCTGTTTCGCCCCCGCCCACGCAGCACACCAGCTTCGCCCGATCGACCAATTCGCATCTTAGCCATGATCCGCCCATCCACCCCACGCCGCAACCCCACGATGACCGTATCGATCTTGAAACAAGCCTCTGAAGTATATGGCACTCGAGTAGAAATCACCCTCTTTGGCTGCGATCCAATTGAGCCCGGGTTTGCCTCGCTTGTGGAGGATCTTCCTTGCCAGCTGGCGGGCCAGCTCCGCCCAACCCAGATGGCAAACCTGCTCAACGAGGTCGATATATTCGTAGATTTTTCTGATTTCCAGGCTCTTGGACTGGCTGCCTTGGAAGCCATGGCCTGTGGCCTAGCCGTCATCGTGCCAGCCAGGGGAGGCACGGATACCTATGCCAGGCATGATGAAAATTGCCTGGTCGTGGATACCCATGACCAAACAGCATGTTATCAGGCATTGCAGCGCCTGATCGAAGACCATCAGTTGCGAACGAACATCCAGGCGAATGCCATTGCCACCGCTTCAGGTTTCTTCCCTGAGCATTCGGCTATCAATATACTCAATGCATTATTTTCGTAAAACCAGCCCATGATGAACCTCCACGCGAACCCCCAAAGACCTCATGTGCACGTTATCTCTGAGTATGGACCCGATTTGAGGCCGTTCAGCAGCCCCTATTTGCGCCTTATTCGGCCTTTAAGCCACCCTGTGGTACAGGCTCAGATCAGCACAACCTTTAGCCGGGATTATAACAACGAGCCTGCCGATGCAGTCATTCTCGATCGGCTCTGGAGGCCTGATATTTCCATCGAGTTAGTAGAAGAGCTGGTGGGGAAGGTTCGGCATAATAATGCTAAATTCATATATAGCCTGGACGATGATTATTTTAACCTGCCTGTTAATGCTGGTCAGCGAGAGATCAATCAAATCCTGGCGATTGTAACCTTATTATTAAAGCACGCGGACGCAGTGTTGGTTACCACGGGCGAATTACGTGAGCGGTTGTTGGAGTACAACCCAAATATCCATATCCTGAACAACCAGCTGGATGAACGTCTGTTGGTCTCACGAAACCCTGGCTATATACCCCGAGTGTTCGATCAAGACCGCATTGTGATCGGTTACATGGGCACATTCACCCACGACGAAGATTTTTTAATGGTCTTGCCAGCGCTCGAAGCGATCGTACGGCGTTATTCTGGGCGCATCGAGGTGCAGGTGATCGGTGTGGTACAGCAAGAAGAGACGAAAAAGGAGCTGCAATCGCTACCCATCCACTATGTTTACCCGCAGCCTGAAGAACACGAATACCCGCTGTTCATGCTTTGGTTTACCGGGCACGTGCATTGGGACATTGCTATTTCGCCCCTGCGAGAAACGCCATTCAATAATTGTAAATCAGATATCAAGCTCCTGGATTATGCCTCCATCGGAGCCGCTGGTTGTTTTAGCAGGTCACCTGCATATTCGTCCAGTGTGGTTCATCAACAAAATGGATGGATTGCTGAGAATACTCCCCAGGCCTGGGAGGAAGCGCTGGAAGTCCTCATAACGAATGTTGACTTGCGTTCGAGCATCGCCCAAAATGCCTTCCAATACCTCTACCATGATCGCATCCTTGCAAAACGGGCGGTAGATTGGATTGACCTGCTGAAAATGATTTGCTGATCCGGTGGTTTTGGCAAGCTATTTACACACATGATGAACTTCCTGTCACCATTGAATGGGAAATTGCGGTAGGTTTTTAGGATGATTAGCCACCAACCATCCCTGCTGGTATTGAGTGGGGTTCAAGGAGATCCCCGGCGTTACCGTGCGTTTAACCTATGTGAGCAAGCCCGTATCGCAAACTTGGATTGCCAGCTGTCTCACGTGACTGATCCTGCGATCAGGGAGAAAATAATCGCTGCCGATATTGTTATTATTCATCGCGCCGCTTATGATAGGCTGATCGCCTGGATCATCGATGAGCTTCGCCGCAAAGATGGGATACTGATTTTCGATGTCGATGACCTTGTATTCGATCTGGAAGCCATTAAGTTCATCCAAAGTCCTGATTTTGCAGACCCGGTACGCTACTCTCTATACCAGGAAAATGTACAGCTCACCCATAAAACCCTGGAGTTCTCCAACTTTGTAACGACCACAGGTGAATTCCTGGTTCAGCGAGTTCAGCAGCTCGGCAAACAGGCGTTTGTTCATCGCAATGCCTTCAGCTTCGAAATGCTGACCTGTTCGGAGCAGGCTTACCTGAAGCAGCGAACCAGCCACGGGCAGGTTGTCATCGGGTATGCCAGCGGTACCCCAACACACGACCAGGATTTTGCCCTGGTAAAACCTGCGTTACGGTCAATCCTCAACCGCCATCCTGAGGCAGAGCTGGTGTTGGTAGGCGCAGTTGATCCTGGCGGAGATTGGGGTGATCTGGAAAGTCGGATTAATAGAATTAGACGACTTCCGTGGAGAAAACTGCCGGAGATTCAGGCGCAATTTGACATCAATCTGGCGCCGCTCCAGATCGACAACCCATTCGGACAGTCCAAGAGCGAGATTAAATATGTCGAGGCAGCATTATTAAGGATTCCCACCGTCGCCAGCCCCAGCGAGGCTTTTTCGTATGCCATCCGATCGGGCGATAATGGTTTTCTAGCAAAAGATAACCAGGAGTGGGAGGAAGTCCTTGAGCGTTTAATCTCCCAGCCAGGCCTGCGACGCAGTATTGGTGAGCAAGCGTATGAAGACGCGCAGCAGCGCTATCATCCGCGGTTGCGAGCCCGCGAGCTGGTCATGATGCTCGAAGAAATGCTAAACCAGAAGCTCGGACCAGCGCATGAACCAATGGGTGTTGATTCAGATATTTTCGTTACAGGCTCCACTGCTTGCGATTCAGCCATTTTAGACCGGGATCCCACCCTGCTTCAAAGGGGCTTATATACCTTACGCTATCGCAATTTACTGACTTTATTAAAATATATTTGGATCTATTTCAGGCGCATGGTCGCGCCCATTTTTCCATACCAAGTACCATAATGAAGGATACGAAATGATGCACTTTCACGGAAAAAAAGTCTGCTTTATTGGCGCCCACCCTGATGACATCGAGCTGGGCTGCGGCGCGTTTATCGCCAACATCATCGGCAAGGCGGATATCGTGTGTGTCACCCTGTCTGATAACCAGAAGAACCCGGCGCTCTCCCACCTGGTGGAGGAGCACTACCGCAGCATGTCCATCCTGGGCGTGCCGCGCAGCCAGGTAAAATTGGAGGCCTTTGTCACCCGCCGCTTCCCTGAGCTGCGCCAGGAGATTCTGGAATATCTCTACCAGCTCAACCGCGAATACCAACCCGATATCGTGCTCACCCATACGCGCGCCGACATTCACCAGGACCACCAGCAAACCACCGAGGAGGTCTTGCGAGCCTTCCGGGGAACTACCGTGCTGGGATTTGATGCCTTGCGCAGCAGCTATGGGTTCTTCCCCCATTTCTTGGTGGAAGTAAGTGAGGCAGACGTGGAAAAGAAAATCCGCGCTCTCATGGAATACACCACCTATAACGACAAGTATTATTTCGATGCCTCGGTATTGCGCTCCACGCTCATCCGCCATGGAGCTCTGGCAGAGCGCCCTTACGCCGAAGGTTTCGATATCCTACGCATCGTGGGGAATTTCACCGGTCTTTAAGTGCTTATTTTTGAGCACTAAGGATTTCGAATCATCTTCTTTAAAACTTGATAAAATGCGTTATAATTCAGTCATTGAAATTCAATTGCTGAATTTTGAATTTACACTCCTCAGATAACCAAGACATTTTATTTCAACCAATGGCAGAAAATCCAGAGACCACCCGTGAGATGATCCTTCTCGAGCAAATCGAGATTAACCCAGATGTTACCCAGGCTTCCTTGGCAACTAAGCTGGGTGTGGCGGTGGGCACGGTGAACTGGCACTTGAAGCGAATGATAGCCAAAGGGTACGTGAAGGTCAAGCGTGCCGAGCGACGCAAGCTGCGTTACATCATAACTCCCGAGGGCATCGCCTTCCGGGCACATCTGACCATCGATTACATCGAGCAGTCCTTCCTGCTCTACCGCAACATGCGCAAGCGGGTTCGTGAATTGCTGGCCGAAGTAAAACGTAACGGGTATGAGTGTGTGCATATCGACCTCGAAACAGATCTTGATGATCCAGGCTCGACTCTCCAAAACAATGATATCGCCGATATCTGCCGACTCACCTGCCTGGAGCAGGGCATCAATATCTGCCAAAATCCATCCGCCCCAATCTTGCGAGTGCACGGGGTGAAAATCAGCCTGCACATAGACTCCAAGCCATGAGTGAAGGAGAAAGTTACATGGAACCAGCTCAACTGAAACATGTGGTCATCACCGGCGGGGCAGGCTACATCGGCGCTTACCTCACCGGCGAGCTGCTGCGCCTGGGGATGAAAGTTACCATCATCGACGACCTCATCTATGGTGGTGAATCGCTGTTGGGCTATCTGGCGCATCCAAATTTCCATTTTGCCAAGGCTGATGTCACCGAGCCGCGTGCTGTCCGCACCAACCTGAAAAGTGATTGGGTGAAACCCTCTGCCGTGATCCACCTGGCAGCCATTGTAGGCTTTCCGGCTTGCCAGTCGGTGGGTAGGCAGGTGGCCTGGCGTTATAACGTGGAGTCCACTGAGCGCGTCTTCGACCAGGCGATTCAGCTGGGCGTAGAGCGTTTCATATTTACATCCACCTACAGCAGTTACGGCTTGTCGCCCAACGGCGAGGCAGTGACCGAAGAAACACCCCTCACTCCCCAATCTTTATACGCCGAGACGAAAATTGCCGCAGAGCGTTTCCTGGTCGCCCAAAGTGGTACTTCCTGCGCCCCTCTTATTTTCCGATTGGCAACTCTGTACGGGCTCTCTCCAAGGCCGCGCTTCGACCTGATCATTAACCAGTTCGTGCTGGAAGCATATACAAAGCGTGAGCTGCTCATCTATCAGCGTGGATATTCACGCTCCTTCGTACATATCAATGATGCTGCACACGGGCTCATCCTGGGATTGCATGCTCCAGATGAAAAGGTGCGCTGCCAGATTTACAACCTGGGATCGGATAGTGGAAACTACACCAAGGACCAGATCGTGGAGCTGGTGCTCAAACGCATGCCCGAAACCGTGGTCACTTATAAGGATATGACATTCGGGGGAGACATGCGCGACATCACGGTTTCTTATGAAAAAATCCAAAGGGAGCTGGGCTTTCAAACCAGGTTTAGCCCCGATGATGGCATTCGCGAAGTATTGCATGCCATCCGCACTGGCTTGATCGTCAACCCGCAAGACCAGCGCTATCGTAATGCCCAATTCATTGTGCAGTGATCGATTTTCAGGAGTAAAAAATGGCTTTCCAATCACAGGTGAAGTTCTGGCAAGATAAGCGTATCTGCGTGACCGGGGGGGCTGGATTCCTCGGTTCCTTTGTAACCCAGGTATTAGAACAACGTGGGGCGAAAAATATCTTTGTTCCCCGCATCGAAGAATACGACCTGGTCAACCCTCAGGATATCCAGCGCATGCTGGACGCCAGCCTGCCAGATATCATTATCCACCTGGCAGCCCTGGCGGGCGGTATCGGTGCCAACCGCGCGCGCCCGGCCGATTTTTTCTACATTAACCTGATGATGGGCATTCAGCTCATGCATGAAGCCTGGAAGCGCGGGGTTGGTAAGTTCGTCGCCATTGGCACGGTATGTGCCTATCCCAAGTTCACCCCGGTACCTTTTAGGGAAGAGAATCTGTGGGATGGCTACCCGGAGGAGACGAATGCTCCCTACGGCCTGGCAAAGAAAATGTTGCTCGTGCAGGCCCAGGCCTACCGCAAACAATACGGTTTCAATGCCATCTACCTGCTGCCAGTCAACCTGTATGGACCTGGGGATAATTTCGATCTTGAGACCTCGCATGTCATTCCCGCATTGATCCGTAAATGCATCGAAGCTCAGGAGCATGGGGATAAAGAGGTGGTTTTGTGGGGCGATGGCTCACCAACCCGCGAGTTCTTGTATGCCGGTGATGCTGCCGATGGGATTTTAACCGCCACCGAGTTCTATAACGGTGATCAGCCGGTCAACATCGGCTCGGGAAACGAGATCAGCATCAAGGATTTGGCCATGTTGATCGCCCGACTGACCGGTTTCGAAGGGCAGCTGGTATGGGACACCAGCAAGCCCAATGGCCAACCCCGTCGTGGATTGGATACCAGCCGGGCAGTGGAGTATTTCAGCTGGCGGGCGAGAGTTCCATTTGAAGAAGGCTTGCGCCAGACCATCGCATGGTATCGCTTCCATCGCAATCCATAAAGGTTCAGTCATGTCTGCCAACCAGCAATCCAAGGCCCAGCCTGAAGTAACCTACCTGCGTCCCACCCATGGGCTGGCTGCGCTCAACCTGCGCGACCTGTGGGTGTACCACGAGCTGGTTTATTTCCTCACCTGGCGGGATATACTGGTGCGCTACAAGCAAACAGTGCTCGGCGCAGCCTGGGCGGTAATCCAACCGGTCGTCCAGGTGTTAGTGTTTACCTTCATCTTTTCCAATGCAGCCGGTTTATCCTCAGAGGGTGTGCCATACCCCATTTTTAACTTCTCCGCTTTATTGCCATGGGGTTTGTTCTCCAAAGCGATGAACGATGCTGGCCGCTCGCTGGTGACCAACCGCAACATGATCACCAAAATCTACTTCCCGCGCCTCACCATCCCCGTGTCATCCGTCCTGGCCGGCCTGGTGGATTTCGGCATCGCCTTCTTCGTCTACGTGCTGCTCATCTTATATTACACACTTTCTCCTGGCTCAACTTACTCGTTCAAATTTACCCCGGCCTTATTTGCCCTGCCCCTGGTCATTTTCCTGGCCCTAATCGCCACCCTGGGGGTAAGCTTGTGGCTGTCTGCCATGAATGTGATTTACCGCGATGTGGGGCATATTCTGCCTTTTCTCACTCAGGTATGGTTCTTCGTCACTCCCATCGTCTATTCAGCCTCCGTGGTCTCGCAAAAATGGCAAATCGCTTACGCCCTCAATCCGCTCACCGGGGTCGTGGAAGGTTTCCGCTGGTGCCTGTTGGGCATCCACAGCCTGCCCTGGCAGCTGCTGGTAATATCCTCACTGGTGGCGGTGATATTGCTGGTGAGCGGGTTGGTGTATTTCCGCAATATGGAACGGAGCTTTTCCGATGAGATTTAGAGGTACGAATACTTACATCTTGGGCTCGATGCGAGATTGCGATGAATGATATTGCCATCCGCGTCGAAAGCCTGGGTAAGCTCTACCGCCTTGGCACTGCACCCGAACGCTATAAAACCCTGCGCGATACCATCGTGAATGGGGTCAATACTTCAATTCGAAATCTACGGCGCGGGTTCGCGGTTTCTGCCGCTTCACCCGAAAATAGCACCATCTGGGCCCTGCGTGAGGTATCATTTGAAGTCACCCAGGGGAAAGTGATGGGGATTGTTGGGCGCAACGGTGCCGGGAAAAGTACACTGCTTAAAATCCTTTCGCGAGTTACCGAACCCACAGAAGGCGTGGCAGAAATCCATGGGCGGGTGGGCTCTCTTTTGGAGGTGGGCACCGGTTTTCACCCAGAGCTGACCGGGCGGGAGAATATTTACCTGAATGGCGCAATCCTGGGCATGAAACGAATTGAAATTGATCGTAAATTTGATGAGATCGTGGACTTTTCCGAAGTCGAGCAGTTCATCGATACCCCGGTTAAGCGCTATTCCAGCGGCATGTACCTGCGCCTGGCTTTTGCCGTGGCAGCCCACCTGGAACCCGAAATCTTGGTGGTGGACGAGGTGCTGGCCGTTGGTGATGCAGAATTTCAGCGCAAGTGCCTGGGTAAGATGAGCGACGTGGCCCAGACGGGCCGGACGGTGTTATTCGTCAGCCATAACATGTCGGCAGTACTGCGCCTCACCGAAGAAACCATCGTCCTCGATAAGGGGCACCTGGTTTATCGTGCTCCCACCCAACAGGCGGTGGATTACTACATGGCATCTGGGTTCAGCGCGGCCGGAGAGCGCATCTGGTCTTCGACTGAGGTTCCAACCGATGCAGCCCCCTTTTATCCAATGGCGTTGCGCCTGAAAAACAATCAAGGACGGGTCGCAGATACGCTGCACTCCACCGAGCCTTTTTCGATTGAAATTGAATATCGCCTGGAGCGACCCATCACGGGCTTGCGGGTGGGCATTTACCTGCTGACCATGCGCGGTGAGTATGTATTTACTTCCTTCGATCTGGACAACCCTGATCAATTCGAGAAAACCGGCGTTCGCCAGGCAGGCCATTATGTCAGCCGGTGTGTGGTTCCTGCCAACACCTTGAATGAAGGCCACTACATATTGGCGGTCAACGCCAGCAGCTTCCGTATAAAGCGTTATTTTTGGGATGATCATTGCCTGGCCTTCAGCGTAGACGCCACCGGTGCGCCAGGGAAACACTGGCCCGAGCCGCGACTAGGTGCAGTACGCCCTGCCCTCGAATGGGTGATTGAACGCATATGAGAATGGTTAGCAAGCTAGACATCAAAAATATCCTGGGGCAGATCCCGCTGACTGCTGAAGCTTACTGGTACCTGCGCCAACCGGGCAAATCCATTACGCCCGAATTCACCCTTGACCACCTGGAAAATGCCATCCCCATATGGCAAAACCAGGTTGTCAGCTCAAAAGTCTACCAAGCCTCCAGCCATGATCCACGACTGGCACAGAATAAGCGCATCTTTATCTTCGCCACCCTGCGCTACTGGCTTGAGCATGCCACCCTCTTAGGGATGGCCCTGTCAGGGTTGGGCCACTCGGTGACATTAGCCTTTCTACCCTATGCGCGATGGCAGCAGCCCATCAGCGCGTTCAACCTGCGCCGGCAAAATATTTATGCCGGGGGCGTATTACAGAAAGCATCTCCGCTACTAAAAGTCACCTCGCTTTTGAGCCAGTCCAGGTCCACCTATTTGCCCGACGAATTGCAACAGGCGGTTGAACTGGTATCATTGCGCGACACCCAATATACCTTGCAGGTAGAGCATGTTCAGCAGGAGAGCGACCTGTATAAGCTGCGTTCACAACGCAACCATTCAGCTGCCCTGGCAGTCTTCAATTACCTGAAAAGGCATAAACCTGATGTGGTCATTCTGCCCAACGGCACAATCCTGGAGTTTGGTGTCCTGTACCAGGTGGCGCATTACCTTAACATCCCAATCATCACCTATGAATTTGGCGAGCAGCGCAACCGTATCTGGCTGGCACACAACGCGGAGGTCATGCGTCAGGAAACCAGTGATTTGTGGCAGAAACGCTGTAACCAACCCCTCAGTCCGGTGCAGCTTGAGCAAGTGCGCAAGCTGTTTGCGGCTCGCCAGCGTGGCAGCCTGTGGGAAAATTTCGCTCGCCGCTGGCAAGGGGTGCCCTCTGCTGGTGGTGAGCAGGTGCGTCGGTCATTGGGTCTGGACCAGCGCCCGGTCGTGCTTTTAGCAACCAACGTGATCGGTGATAGCCTCACCCTCGGCCGGCAGGTATTCAGCGATTCAATGACCGATTGGCTGGAGCGCACCGCTCGCTATTTTGCCAAGCGGCGTGATGTTCAGCTGGTTGCGCGCATCCATCCAGGTGAGCTGGTCACTAAAGGTCCTTCCGTGGCGGATGTGATTCACAAAGCGCTGCCCGATATCCCCGAAAATATCCACCTGGTGCCTGCGGATGCCAAAATCAACACCTATGATATTGTGGAGATTGCCGATCTCGGCCTGGTGTATACCACCACCGTGGGGATGGAAATGGCTATGTCAGGGGTGCCGGTGATTGTGGTGGGAAACACACACTACCGCGATAAAGGCTTCACGCTCGACCCAGACACCTGGGAGGCATATTTCGAACTTTTATCCAAGGTGTTGTTGGAAACAAGTAAATATATCCCATCACAACAACAGGTGGAGCAAGCCTGGAACTACGCCTACCGCTTTTTCTTCGAATACCCGCATCCTTTCCCCTGGCACCTGCTGCATTTTTGGAAAGACCTTGACAGTTGGCCGCTCTCCCGCCTGCTGGATGAACCTTCCCTTTCGGGTTACCGCCAGACCTTCAACTACCTGGCAGGCGAGCCCATTCACTGGTGAGCAATGGATACTGACACACAAGTAAAGCAGCAGGTGCGCGAGTTTTACGACCAGGTGGGCTGGAAAACAGAAAGCGATGGCTTTTACCAGAACGCATCCTACGAAGACCTGCGCCCGGTTTCGCACGAATACATCCATAAATGCCACCTGCGGGTATTACGTTACCTGAAACCCGCCGGCCGATTCCTGCTGGATGCCGGCTCAGGGCCCATCCAGTACCCCGAGTACCTGGAATATTCTCGGGGATACCGGCGCCGGGTATGTGCTGACATTTCCTTCCTGGCGCTGCAGGAAGCCCGCAAGCGCATTGGTGATCACGGCCTGTTCGTGGTGTGCGATGTTGCCAACCTGCCCTTCGAGGTAAATACTTTCGATGGCGAGGTATCGCTGCATACCATTCATCACCTGCCACCTCAGGAGCATATCCACGCTTACCAGGAGCTACACCGCACGCTGGCAGCTGGTAGTTGGGCAGTCATCGTCAATGCCTGGGAAAAACCTCCCCTGATTGTCTTCCTGGATATATGGATTGATGTACTTGCGAATCTGCGCAAGCTGTTTCAACCTCGTTCCGGGCAGATCAGCACAATCAAGCCATCATCCTCAGCTGTTGAAAAACGCTTTGGGCGTGGCACCTACGTGCATAAACAAAATGCTGCCTGGCTGGATCGGGAGGTCGGCAGCCTGATGCCATTGCAAATCTTCTGCTGGCGTAGTGTGAACGTGCGTTTCTTGCGTGCGTTCATCCACCCGCGCCTGGCCGGTAAAGCCCTGCTCAGGCTGGTCTACTGGTTTGAAGAGCGCTTCCCCCGTTTTTTGGGAAAATACGGGCAATATCCCTTGATTGTATTGGCGAAAGAGTGATTCAATGCCCAAAAACAGGATCGATGGAGAACTTATGAACTGGAATGAACAAGTCGTCCTCGTCACCGGTGGCACCGGTTCCTTCGGCCACAAATTCATCGAGCTCATGCTGGCAGAATACCATCCGGCAAAGCTGATCGTATTCAGCCGCGATGAGCTCAAACAGCACGAGATGCGCGTGGCAGGCTTCAATCACCCTTCATTGCGCTATTTCATCGGTGATGTGCGTGATGTCGAGCGCCTGCGCCGCGCCATGAATGGTGTAGACATCGTGGTGCATGCTGCGGCCTTGAAGCAGGTGCCGGCTTGCGAGTACAATCCCATGGAAGCCATCAAGACCAATATCCTGGGCAGCAGCAACGTGGTCGAAGCGGCGCTGGATGCGGGCGTGCAGAAGGTGCTGGCGCTCAGCACCGATAAAGCAGTCAACCCCATCAATCTATATGGCGCCACCAAGCTGGCGGCAGAAAAGCTCATCATCCAGAGCAATTCCTACGCCGGTGGGATGGCCACCCGCTTCAGCTGCGTGAGGTACGGCAATGTGGTGGGCTCGCGCGGCAGCGTGGTGCCCATCTTCCTGCAGCAAAAGCCCTCGGGCAAGCTCACCGTCACCGATGAGCGCATGACCCGTTTCTGGCTCACCCTGGAACAAGGGGTGCGCTTCGTTGCCCGCTGTATCGAGAAAATGCATGGTGGCGAGGTGTTCGTGCCGAAAATCCCCAGCATGAAGATCATCGACCTGGCCAAAGCCATCGCACCCCAGGCAAAGCTCGAAGTGGTGGGGATTCGCCCGGGTGAGAAATTGCACGAAGTGCTGATCTCGGAAGATGAATCACGCTCCACCGTTGAGCTGCAGGATATGTACATCGTCCAACCCAGCGCCAACGCCTGGTTTGGTCATCATTGGCAGCACGAAGGCCAGTCGCTGCCGCCTGGTTTCCGTTTCGGCTCCGACAACAACCCGCAGTGGTTAAGTGTGAGCCAGATTCGTGAGATGGTGGCACCATTCGAAGGGCATGTGGTAAATGGTTATGTTGAAGAATAGGTAACATGCGTATCCTCATCACCGGGGCCAGTGGCCTGCTGGGGTTAAACCTGGCACTGGAAACCTCCCGTCGGCATGTGGTCTTCGGCACTATCCACCAGCATAACCTAAAGACCGAAGCCTTCACGGTCATCCAGATCGACCTGCTGGCTCCTGGCGCAGTGGAACGACTTTTAGATGAAACTCAACCCGATTGGATTATCCACTGCGCCGCATTGGCAAATTTAGATGCCTGCGAGGCCAATCCCCTCCTGGCAAAGCAGCTGAATACCGATCTGCCACGCACACTGGCAAGCCATGTCGCCAGGGGCGGAGCACGCCTGATCCATGTTTCCACCGATTCGGTTTTCGACGGCTTGCAAGGGGATTACACCGAGCAGGATATTCCCATACCAGTGGGTGTGTATTCACGTACCAAGCTGGATGGCGAGCGGGCAGTGGCAGAAGCTGATCCCAACGCTATCATCGCCCGGGTGGTCATTTTCGGCTGGTCACTGGTCGGAAACCGCAGCCTGGCAGAATTCTTCTTCTATAACCTGAGCCAGGGCAAGCAGGTGATGGGTTTCACCGATGTGATTTTCAGCCCCTTGCTGGCCAACGACCTGGCAGAGATTTTCACCGCCATGCTGGAGGTAAAGCTCAGTGGCATCTATCACGTGGTCAGCCCGGAAAGCCTAAGCAAGTATGATTTTGGGCAGCGCATCGCACAGCAGTTCCAGCTGGATGGCAGCCTGATCAAGCCCGCCCTGGTGCATCAGTCAGGATTGAGAGCCAGTCGCTCGCCCAATCTCAGCCTCCGCCCTGATAAGCTTGTCCAGACATTTGGAAAAACTCTCCCCACGGTATCCACAGGCCTGGAGAAGTTTTACACCCTTTATCAACAGGGTTATCCACAATTGCTTAAAAATTTACAGGCGATATAAAGCCATGATTGGGATATCTCCCGGAGGAAGCTATGGAAATTAAAATCGGCAAACACATCATTGGACAAAACCAGCCCATATACTTCATCGCCGATATTGCTGCCAACCATGATGGCAGCCTGGAACGCGCCAAGATGCTCATTCGCCTCGCCCGCGAAGCCGGGGCAGATGCCGCCAAGTTCCAAAACTTCCGCGCCCCTAAGATTGTCTCTGAATACGGCTTCTCCCACATGGATGGACAGCTTTCGCATCAGGCTTCATGGGAAAAGTCGGTCTTCCAGGTATATTCCGAGGCTTCCATCCCCTTCGAGTGGACGCCCATCCTGAAGCAAGCCTGTGATGAGGTGGGCATCGATTTCTTCTCCGCCCCGTATGATTTCGAAGCCATCGACATGCTCGACCAATATGTCGAGATGTACAAGGCCGGTTCCGGTGAAATTGATTGGATCGAAGCCCTGGAGCGCATGGCTTCCAAGGGAAAGCCCTTCTTCGTGGCTACCGGTGCCTCCGATATCGGAGAAGTGCAGCGTGCCGTGCACGCCATCCTCAAGATCAACCCCCAGCTGGTGCTGATGCAGTGCAACACTAATTACACCGCCAGCCCCGCCAACTACGATCACCTGCATCTAAATGTGCTGCGCACTTATGCGGCCATGTTCCCTGATGTGATCCTGGGCCTCTCCGACCACACCCATGCCCTTGCCCCTGTGCTGGCAGCGGTCACCCTGGGTGCCAGGGTGATCGAGCGCCACTTCACCGACAGTAACGAGCGCCAGGGTCCCGATCACAAATTCGCCATGAACCCGCAAAATTGGGCGCATATGGTGGAAGAAACCCGGCTGTTGGAGCGCTGCCTGGGCAGCAGCGATAAGTTCGTGGCCGGCAATGAGCTCGAAACCGCTATGATCCAGCGCCGTTGCCTGCGTGCTGCCCGCGAGATCAAGACCGGTGAAATCTTTACCCGCCAGATGATCGACGTCCTGCGCCCGGCCACCCCTGGAGCCATCAGGCCGCACGAAATCAATGCCGTTATTGGCACCCGGGCGATCAACGACCTTCCCAAAGGCAAAGAGCTGCGCTGGACCGACCTGGGGGAATAGATGCGTCCTGGTTGCATCCCCAAGCCGAGATCGACACGCTTGTATTCGACGAAAAACGCTATCGACCAATGATGCAACAGCTGGGCGAGGCTGGCCAAAACCGCTTTTAGATCTCCATGCGCATCCTCTACTTTTCGCGCAATTACACCACCCACGACCATCGCTTCCTGGCGGCCTTGTCGAATACCAGTCACCAGGTGTATTATCTGCGCCTGGAAGGTGGTGGGGTCACCCTGGAGGAGCGTCCCCTGCCGAAAGGTATTGAACAGGTCGCGTGGGCTGGAGGGCATAAAACGGCCACATTGCGAGATGGCCTGCGACTGGTGGATGACCTGCGAAGGGTGATCCGCGTGCTCAAACCTGATTTGATCCATGCCGGTCCCATCCAGCGTTCAGCGTTCCTGGTAGCGCTAACCGGGTTCCACCCGCTGGTGAGCATGTCATGGGGTTATGATTTGCTGCATGATGCTCACATCAACCCCTTCTGGCGTTGGGCAACTCGATTCACCCTGCGCCGTAGCGATGCTATGGTGGGAGATTGCAATACCATCCGCAAGCTGGCAGTTACGTATGGCATGGCTGACAGCCATATCGTGACATTCCCCTGGGGTGTCGATCTTTGTCGGTTTAACCTGCGAACGTACGAGCGTTCGAACACCCCGACCTTTTCATTGCTTTCCACGCGCAGCTGGGAGCCGATTTACGGCATAGATTTGATTGCCCGTGCATATGTGGCCGCCTCTCGTACGCACCCCGATCTGCGTCTTACCCTGCTGGGCGATGGCTCACAGGCCGCCACCATCAGGCAGATCCTGCTGGATGGAGGCGCCTATGACAGGGTCAGCTTCCCGGGGATCGTACCCTACTCGGACCTGCCGGATTATTTCGCCGCGGCTGATGCTTATGTAAGTGCCTCCCATAGCGACGGCACATCGATATCCCTGCTGGAAGCCTTCGCAACTGGCACGCCAGCCATCGTGCCCGATATTCCCGGCAACCGTGAATGGGTCACTTCGGGTGAGACTGGCTGGCTGTTTCCAGATGGGGATGCCGGGCAGTTGGCCTCCACCATCCTGAATGCCATAGACCAGCGCCAGGTGCTGCCTGAGATGGGACGTAAAGCTCGGCTGGTTGCCGAGGCACGTGCCGATTGGGAGAAGAATTTCCTCCAGCTGGAAAAGGCCTACACACTGGCGCTGAAATGACCCGCACCGAATCCATGCCGATTCACAAATTAGCCATCATTCAAGCGCGCATGTCATCATCACGCCTGCCTGGTAAGGTGCTGCTCGACATCGCCGGTAAGCCCATGCTCCAGCATGTTGTCGAGCGTGCCAGACGGGCGAAAATGGTAGATGGGCTGCTGGTTGCCACCACCACTGATGCTTCCGATGACTTCCTTGCCCAATATTGCCGAGAGCAGGCTATATCCTGCTACCGCGGCAGCCTTCAGGATGTGCTCGACCGGTTTTACCAGGCTGCCCGCGAATTTAATCCCCAGCTGGTCATCCGCCTGACTGCCGATTGCCCCCTCCTCGACCCCGATTTGGTTGATTTAACCGTTAAAGCCTTTTTAGATCCATTTTTTACACAGGAGCTCACTACTCCCCCCGTTTCACCAGGTGCCGATTCACGAATCGCTAATTTTCGAAGTGCGTTACCCTTTGACTTCGCCGCTAATCGCCTGCCCCCTCCCTGGAAACGCACCGTGCCCATTGGCCTGGACGTCGAAGTATGCTCGTTCTGCGCCCTGGAGCAGGCTTGGCAGCAGGCAGATCAGCCCCACCAGCGCGAGCATGTGATGCCCTACCTTTACCAAGACCTGTCATTTCCACCTTCCGGCAGGGCTGCGGGTTCGGAATGGTATGTCGAGCAGGGAAGCACCCCCACTGGTTTCAAAGTTGCCTTGCTCAACCATGACCCCGATTATGGCTCCTTGCGCTGGACGGTGGATACACCTGCTGACCTGGAATTCGTGCGCCAGATATATTCCCATATGCCAGGTGAGGCTGTTTTCGGCTGGCAGCGGGTGCTCGAACTGCTAAGGCAGTATCCTGAGCTGGCATCCATCAATGCCGGTGTGCAGCATAAATCAGCCTTTGACGTGGATACGCGCAACCTGCATTCTTAATCGTCCAAAAATGACCAATCCCGATCCGCTGCTTACCATCTTCACCGCTCCCAAGCCATTCACCGACCCGCATATCAGCCTGATCCAGAGCAATGCCATCCGATCCTGGCTGCACCTGGGTGATGAGGTCAGTGTTCTCATCATCGGTGACGAGCCCGGCCTGGCGGAATTCGCCCATCAGGCCGGTGTGCTCCAA
>CAYLPS010000006.1:57942-79024 GCA_964385625.1 uncultured Anaerolineaceae bacterium
GCCTGCACCCCTCTGCGGGAAGTGACTTTTTTATCTTCCCCCGAACATGCTTCACCGATATCCCGCGCTTTGCCATCGGTCGGGCAGGCTGGGACAATTGGATGATCTATGACGCTCGCATGCAGCATTTGCCAACCATCGACGCCACATCCGCCATCACCGCCATCCACCAGGACCACGATTATTCGCATCTTCCCAATGGCGTGGCACATTACCACCTGCCAGAATCATTCGAGAATCTGCGCCTGGCTGGCGGACCACGCACCGTTTTCACCCTCAAGGATGCCGACTACCGCTTCGAGAATGGCATGGTTTTACCCATCGCTCGAAGCCCGGCTAAAATAATGCGCGAAATTGAGATATTTCCATTGGTGCGGCTTCGTACAAGGACATTAGCTGATATTTTCTTCACCATTTTTCATCCCATTAAGGGTGTGAAGGAGCTGCGTGGCCGCCTCGCTTACAAGCTCAGTCGTACGCGCGGTGCACATGCCTGAAGTCGTTGAGTATTGCCCGTTGTGTGGTTCGAGCTTCAACCAGCTGTTCGACCAGCGTCAATTTCGCGGCCACCCGGTGAGCAATGTGATCTGCCGGCAGTGCGGGTTGGTCTACCAATCACCGCGCATGACCGAAGCAGAGAGCCAAGCCTTTTACCAGGCTGAATACCGCCTGCTCTACCAGGGGCAGCAGGGACCCAACCCCAAGGATTTGGCGGTGCAGGCTGCCCGCGCCAGGTTAACCCTGGAATTTACGCGTCAGTATGTCACATCAGCCGCAAGCATCCTGGATATTGGCTGCTCGACCGGTATCCTCATGGAGCAATTGCGTCATCACTATCGCGCCCGGGCGGTGGGCATCGAGCCAGGAGATACCTACCGCTGGTATGCTCAATCGCAAGGGTTGGAAGTTTTCGTTTCGTTGGATGAGCTGAAAAATGCTGGATTGAGCCGCTTCAGCCTGGTGAGCATGATGCACGTGCTCGAGCATCTGCCACACCCCCTCACTTACTTGCAGGATTTGCGGGATCAATTCCTTGAGCCAAATGGCTGGCTGCTGCTGGAAGTGCCCAACCTGTATGCCCATGATTGTTTCGAAGTGGCCCACCTGACTTCTTTCAGCGCCCACACCCTGGTCCAGCTTGTGCACAAGGCAGGCTATCGGGTCGTTCGACTGCGCGCCTACGGGCAACCTCGCTCCCTATTGATCCCACTTTATCTCACCCTGCTTGCTCAGCCCAGCTCAAGTACACCTGCTTCAGTCAAACCGGCTCGCCTGGTGAAGCTTCAACGCCAGCTCGGTTTCCTGCGCCGTAAAATCACCACACGCTTGTTCCCTGAACGTGCCTGGATACCTTTTGAAAGAATCTACCCCCAAAAAAATGCCTAGAATTGGAATTAACCCCAACCGAGGTCAAAAAACCTCCTACCAGCCTTCACGCCTCACACTGGCTATGCTCACCTACCTGCCCAACCAGGCAGGCTACTTCGCCGAGCGCCTGGCGGTTACCAAGCTCAGCCTCGACAGCCTGATCGTCAATACCCCCAAACCGTATGACCTGATCGTGTTCGATAATGGCAGCTGCCCAGAGCTGGTGAGCTACCTATGCAGCCTGCGCGACCAGGGCCGGATCAATTACCTGATCCTCTCCAGCAGCAACATAGGTAAGATCAGCGCCCTGCAGATTATTTTCCAGGCTGCCCCCGGTGATATCGTAGCATACACCGATGATGATGTATTCTTCCTGCCGGGCTGGTTGGATGCCCACCAACAAATCATGGATAACTTCCCGCGTGTAGGCCTGGTGACCGGTTTCTATATCCGCTCGCACCTGCGTTACGCCACCCAGTCCATCGAGGCTTTTACCGCCCAGGATGGCGTTCAGGTGAGGCGCGGGCAGCTCATCCCTCGCCAGCTGGAGCAGCATTATATTGATAACATGGGCCGCAACTGGGATTCATACCAGCAGGAAGTGGCCGATTTGGAGGATATCGAGATCACCTACCAGGGGGTCACAGCTCTGGCATCCGCCGGGCACCACCAGTTCGTGGCACCCCGCCAGCTGATTCTCGACATACTCCCTGGCTGGGATAGCAACCTGATGGGCAGGATGATCGAGCTGGAAAATTCTATAGACCAGCGCGGCTTCCTGCGCCTCAGCACTCCCCAGCCAGTTACGCGCTTGCTGGGCAATGTGATCAGTCCTGAGAATGCCGCCGAGGCTCGCCGCCTGGGCCTTGCTACCCAAGCCGGGTCAGTCATGCCAGCGAAAATCAGCTTCACCGGTCGCATCGCCCGCATGCCGTTGGTCAACCGAATATTATTGGGTATATATAACCGTTTGCATATCCTGCTCAACGCATGAAATACCTGCTAGCCGGTTTTGGCTCCATCGGAAGGCGCCATTTTCGCAACCTGCTCTCATTGGGTGAGCGGGATATTGTGGTCTACCACACCCGGCACTCCACCCTGCCCGACGAAGAGCTGTCAGGCTTTGCTGTCGAATCAGACCTGCGTGCCGCCCTGGCTTATGAGCCTGATGCGGCCATTATCGCCAACCCCACCGCCCTGCACCTGGAGGTAGCCATTCCGGCAGCTCAATGTGGTTGCCACCTGCTCATCGAAAAACCCTTATCCCATTCCTCGGCCAGGCTGGATGAGCTCAAACTCGCCGTAGATCACAACCATTGTCGGGTGCTGGTCGGTTACCAGTTCCGCTTTCACCCAGGCCTCCAACAGCTGAAGAAACTACTCAACCAGGGGATGATCGGCCAACCTGTTTCTGTGCGCGCCCACTGGGGGGAATACCTGCCCAGCTGGCATCCCTGGGAGGATTTCAAAAAAGGCTATGCTGCCCGCCCGGAGCTGGGCGGCGGCGCAGTGCTCACTTTATCCCACCCATTAGACTATTTACGTTGGCTGCTGGGTGAGGTTGATTCGTTGCACGCTTTCACCAGCAACAAGGGATTAAACTTGCCGGTGGAAGATACTGCCGAGATCAGCCTGCGTTTTAAAAATGGCACTGTGGGTGGTATCCACCTGGATTATCTACAGCGGCCCCCTTCCCATTGGTTGGAGGTCATCGGTACGCAGGGAACCTTACGTTGGAACGATGCGGATGGTATCACCCACCTGGCACAGGCCGGCATGGATGACCAAGCTGAAGCATGGCAGAGTTTCCATCCCCCTGAGGGTTTCGAGCGTAATGCGATGTTTTTAGATGAGCTTCGTCATTTCAGGGAAGTGCTGGACAGAAAAGTGAAACCTTTATGCAACTTGTACGATGGGATCCAGGCATTACAA
Source organism: uncultured Anaerolineaceae bacterium (assembly GCA_964385625.1). Classification (GTDB taxonomy): domain Bacteria; phylum Chloroflexota; class Anaerolineae; order Anaerolineales; family UBA4823; genus FEB-25. The sequence goes on from CAYLPS010000006.1 coordinate 61,243, forward strand.
CTATCTCTGGATGTTCTGTCTTCATCATAAGCAGGAGAAGATGATTAAAATTCAGCATAATAACTGAGTAATCGGCTGATCTACGAGAACCAGCAACCCATAAATCTGCTGGTGACCACAACCCATTAAGCGTGGTAACCAGCGAGGTGTGGAAGATAAACTAAATATCAAACGTCAATATCCGCTCATTGGCCTGGTCATCTGATCGTACGTTGCTCCTTAGATAACCAACGATCCCCAAGTAAAGGTCAGAGATGTCGAGCACAATGGAGTAGTAAGCGTAAGAACAGCTGGCTGGGCGAATTTAGGGTGTGATCATTGTAATAACGGGATAGTTCTTCACTAAAAAATCAGCCATGATGGGAGGAAAGATCAGCCATAATGGGAGAAGCTAACAGTCCTATAGTATTTGAATTTTATTGATCGTAATTTCGATAGTCAATGAAATATCCTGGGATATTCTCTCCTATAGTCGTTATTCTGATTATCCTGAGTCTCTTAGGCTCATTAATGATTTATTACAGCACCACCTGGGGGCCATGGGCATTCAGTGATTCTACGGAATCAATTGTATCAGCGCGAAATTTACTGGCTGGTAAGGGTCTGGGGCTATTATCTCCTTCGGGAAACTTCAAACCGCTTTCCCTTCACCCACCGTTTTACGCTCTGATATTGAGCGGGATAGGGCTGACAGGTATCAATCTCATAGTGGCTGCACGTTGGTTAAACATATTTCTATTCGCGGCAACCATTTTCATCTCAGGAACGTTTACCTATAAATTAGTTCACTCTAATTGGGCCGCCCTTTCTACGAGCCTTACCTTACTCGTTATGCCTCCTCTAGTGGATATTTCCAGCGGTGCTATGACCGAGCTGTTATTTATTTTCCTGGCCATCTTGGGAATATTTTTGCTCACCATTTATCTTGAACAGCCAAAAATATACTTTCTCATCCTTACTTCGGTAATAATGGGAATGGCTTTTTTAACACGCCTCAATGGAGTGGTTTTAATGTTCATTGGGCTTGCTGCAATCCTGTTCACCGATCGAATCTCCTGGATGCGGCGGCTTGCAAATGCCTTGTTATATAGCCTTCTTAGCATGACCCCCATGGTGATGTGGCTTACCCGCGCTTATTCTCAGACGGGCGCACTGGCAGGTCGCAATTATCATTTTTCCACCAATTTCTGGAAAGAACTCCAAGGATTCAGGCTACAATTTATGCAAATCTTGTGGAGCTGGCTACCTTACCAACATCTCCTGCCAACTTATTCTCACAATCTTTCCCGCAATATTTTCATTGCCTTAACCCTTCTGATTTTACTGCTCCTCGGATTGTTAACCTATAAAAGATATTTTTCTAAAAACACTGTACTCACTTCACGGTCAGGGTTTAAATTTCTATTATTTTGGATTTTTTTTGGCGTAGGAAACCTGCTGTTATTGATCGCTTCTTATCTCAATACGAATTTACAACCGTCCATAGATGATCGCACTTTGCTACCGATCCAGGTAGCGATGGTATTCATCATTCTGACCTCTTTACTCTTAATTATCCGCGCATACCACTTACCTGCTGTTACAGGATGGGTCTGTGCAGGACTGGTTTTGATCATGAACCTTTCCTATGCCAATACAAGCCTGAAAACCATTAGCCAATGGCATATTAGTGGCTTTGGATATACCAGTAAACACTGGCAAACGTCTCTTACCCTTCAAAAAGTGCGTAATTTTCCTGATGACGTACCCATCATCACAAATGAAGCCTCCGCCCTATTATTGCTCGTCGATCGCCCTGCCTATGACTTCTGCGAATTGCCCTGCGATCAAAACGGTAGTTTGCGGTACGGTGATTCTGAATCAGATGTAGTTCAATCAATATTTCGTGAAGATGGGGCAGCGTTAGTGCTTTTCTATCCATTTTGTATCCTCGACGACCCATCCTGGTATTCAGTTACCTTGGAGCAATATGCAACCCTTACCCAGAACCTTACTCAGTACTTTTGTTCCTGTGACGGGGCCATATATTTTTACCCATCAAACCAGCAATACTGACTTTCGTCCCCAGTACTATCAACAATAATCCGCATTCAATATGGAGCGGCCCTTTATTACATCTTTTAGATAATATCTGATCCAGGAATAGCTATGAAAAACATTATGAATAAATTTTCGCTCGCTGACCGGGTTGCGATCGTCACCGGCGGGACGGGTTTGCTGGGCGTAGAATTCTGCCGTACACTGGCTGAGGCAGGTGCCAGGGTGGTCATCGCTGATCTTAATGCGGACGCCGTCAGCCAGCTTGCCACCTCCATGATCCAGTCAGGCTACCATGTCATGGGGATTGCCACTGATATCACCCAGCCCGAGTCGGTGAGCAACCTGCTTGATGAAACCCTGTCAGGTTTCGGCCGCCTTGACATTCTGGTCAATTCTGCCGCCCTGGACCCTAAGTTCGACCCCCCATCCCTGGATAAGATGGCTAAACAAGGCGCGGTCTCGGGAGCCTTCGAAGACTACCCCCTGGATACCTGGAAGGCAGCCCTGGAGGTCAATCTAACCGGCATGTTCCTGTGCTGCCAGGCAGCCGTAAAGCCCATGCTCGCCCATGGAAAGAAAGGCTCGATCATCAATATCTGCTCCACTTACGGGCTGGTCGGCCCAGACCAGCGCATTTACCAGCGCGATGGCAGGCAAACCTCCTATAAACCGGTATATTACTCGGTCACCAAAGCCGGGGTATTGGGGCTCACCCGTTATCTTTCGGCTTATTACGCCGGGACGGAGATACGCGTCAATGCACTCACTCCCGGTGGTGTGTATAACAGCCACGATGAGACTTTCCTGAATGCCTACAGCGCCCGCACCATCATGGGCCGCATGGCCAATAAGGATGAAATGAACGGTGCCCTGCTCTTCCTGGCTTCAGATGCCTCATCCTACATGACCGGCTCGAACCTGGTGGTCGATGGCGGCTGGACCGCCTGGTAAATGAGGAGAAATCACATGGAAATCCTGGCATTGATCCCTGCACGTGGCGGCTCGAAAAGCATCCCTCGTAAAAACATAAAGCCGCTGGCTGGTTACCCTCTGGTTGCGTATTCCATTTCCGCCGCCCTGCAATCCAGGTATGTCACCCGCACCCTTGTATCCACCGACGATGTGGAGATCGCCCAAATTGCCCAGGACTTCGGCGCACAAGCCCCCTTCCTTCGCCCCACCGAATTTGCCCTGGATGACACACCCGACTTTCCCGTGTTCACCCACGCGCTAAGCTGGCTCAAGGAAAACGAATCCTACCAGCCGGATGTGGTGGTGCAGTTACGGCCTACCTCTCCCTTGCGCCCGCCGGGATGTGTCGACCAGGCTGTGCAGGTATTGCTGGACCATCCCGAGGCTGATTCGGTCCGCGGGGTTATCCCTTCAGGGCAAAACCCGTACAAGATGTGGCAGATCACCGATCAGGGAAGCATGCACCCCTTATTATCCCTACCTGGTGTTAAGGAACCCTTCAATTCCCCGCGCCAGGAGCTGCCCCAAACCTTCTGGCAGACCGGCCACATTGACGCCATCCGCCTCTCCACCATCCTGGAAAAAGCATCCCTGAGTGGTGAGACCATCTACCCCTTGCAGATTGAGCCGGGTTATGCTGTAGACATCGACACGCTGCGCGACTGGCAGCGTGCTGAGTGGATCATCTCACAAGGCGAGCTGCCCCTTATCCTTCCAGGTCCTGCTAAGCGCCCCCTCCCCAGGCAGGTGGACCTGCTGGTGTTGGATTTCGATGGGGTGATGACCGACGACCGGGTGTGGGTGGACCAGGACGGTCACGAAATGGTAGCCGCCAACCGCCGGGACGGCCTGGGTATTGCTGCCCTCCATGAGGCCGGCATTCCTATGGTTGTGCTGTCCACCGAAACCAATCCGGTGGTGGCAGCCCGCTGCGACAAGCTAAGCCTGGAAGCAATCCAGGGCCTGGGGGATAAAGTACAGGAACTTCAACGCCTGGTCCAAGACCGCCACCTGGATCCTTCACATATCGTTTATCTGGGGAATGATGTCAATGACCTGCCCTGTTTTCCATTAGTAGGCTGTGCCGTGGCAGTCGCCGATGCCCACCCCTCTGTGCTTTCCAAAGCTGATATCGTGCTCGCCAGGCCAGGTGGGCGAGGTGCTGTGAGAGAGCTGTGTGACCGTATCCTCGATAACCTGGGAGAAACCTGAGGTCCTTGATCCTCCCTGCACATGAATGCTGGTTGTAGAACTTGAGAATGAGAGGTGAATGATGTTGCCCCGTGAAATCATGATCGGAAATCGGAAAATTGGTGATGGTTACCCGACGTTCATTGTCGCAGAAATCGGCATCAACCATAATGGCAGCCTGGAAATTGCCAAAAGCCTGATTGACATGGCCGTGAAAACCGGCGTGGATGCGGTTAAATTCCAAAAACGTACCCCCGAGCTGTGTGTGCCTCCAGAGGCCCAGAAGCACATGCGCGAGACTCCCTGGGGTTATATCTCTTACCTGGAATACCGCCATAAGGTCGAATTTGGCCTGAATGAATACCGTGAGATCGACAGTTATTGCAGGCAAAAGGGCATCCCCTGGTTCGCTTCCGTCTGGGACGAATCCGCTGTCGATTTCCTGCGCCAGTTCGACCCCATCTGTTACAAAATCCCCTCCGCCTCGCTCACCGATAAGAGCTTACTGCGCCATGCCCGCCAGACAGGCATGCCCATCATCCTCTCCACCGGTATGTCCACCATGCAGCAGATTAAATCCGCCGTGGAAGAGCTGGGCGAGGAGAACCTGCTCATCACCCACGCCACCAGCACCTACCCATGTGACCCGGCAGAGCTCAACCTCAAGATGATCCGCACCCTGGTGGATACATTCAGCTGCCCCATCGGCTATTCCGGCCACGAAGTCGGCTTGATTCCCTCCGTGGTGGCAGTATCCATGGGTGCCTGCCTGGTTGAGCGCCACATCACTCTCGACCGCGCCATGTGGGGCTCAGACCAGGCCGCTTCCGTGGAACCAGGAGGCATGGAGCGCCTGGTGAAATATATCCGCGTCACCGAGCAAGCCTTGGGTGATGGCGTCAAGCGAGTATACGATAGCGAAGTACCTTCGCTGAACAAGCTACGCCGGGTGAAGGATTAACGGCAGGCATTATTGAAAAGCATACTGCATATACCGTTCCATCCACTTTTCTGGTCTATATTCCCGACCCTCGCACTGTTAGGGAACAATATATCCCAGGTTTCGCCAGGGAATAGCTTGCGTGCCCTGCTGAGCTCGGTCGCGCTGGCGACCATCATGCTGATATTGTTTCGCCTGCTTTTCAAGGATTGGAGAAAGGCTGCCCTTGCAGATACTGCTTTCCTGGTGCTATTTTCCAACTACGGTAATGTTTATAACCTGATCCAGAATCACATGCTGCTTGGTTTTAATTATGGCCGGCACCGCATTCTTTTTCCGTTATTTCTGGTCGCCTTGGTTGTGATCTTTATTGTGATTACACGTCTTAAGCAACTGCCGGCACTTACCGCAGGGATGAATTTCCTGGGAGTCATGCTGCTGATTTTTCCTCTTTATCAGATCATCTCTTATCAAGCCAAAGCGGCAACAATAAATACTACCACACTGCCACCCACACAGCAGACTGAAATGCAAAACCTGGAATTATCTCCAGGCATTCATCCACCTGATATCTACTATATCATTCTTGATACCTACACTCGTGACGACACACTCAAGCTTTATTTATCATACGATAATTCGAGCTTCATTCAGGAACTTGAAAGCCGGGGGTTTTATGTGGCTGACTGTAGCCTGAGCAATTACTCTTTCACCGACCTTTCCCTGACCACCTCCTTGAATTTTAATTATCCGGAAATCCTGAGTAGTCGTTTGGTGGAGGCGAACAAAGATATCTCCGATGCCTATCCATATTTATCTAATAATGCCGTTGTACAAGAATTAAGAAAATCCGGATATCAATTTATCGCCCTCGAGTCGGGTTATTCGCCTACAGAGTTCACTAGTGCTGATGTGTATTATTCCTATTCTGGGAATTGGAAAAGCGCTTTCCTGCAAGAAAGCATTACCTCCTTCGAAACCCTGCAACTCAATACCACTGCAGCGATGTTATTTTATGAGTTCCACTCCTATTTACCCTCCCAGGTGCAGAAAATCCTAGACGCTTCAGTAGTCCACCGCGACCGCATGCTCTTCGAGTTGAACCAGCTGGAGCAAATGGCAGCCTTGCCCGGACCAAAATTCGTCTTCGTTCACATCCTGGCACCTCACAATCCATTCGTCTTTGGGCCGAATGGCGAATATATCACCCGCAAAACACCCTTCACCCTCAACGATGACCGTGATGTGGTAACCATGCAGGATTATGTAACCGGCTATCGTGACCAGGTGACTTACCTCAACCAGCGCATGCTCACCATTGTCGATTACCTTATCCAGAATTCCGCCACGCCGCCCGTCATCCTGATCCAGGGTGACCATGGCATACCTCGCCTCGCAGAATGGGACACCACAATACTCAATGCCTATTATCTACCCATGAGTGATTATTCTGAACTATATGAAACCATCTCCCCAGTAAATTCATTCCGCGTGGTTTTCAACCAGTATTTTTCCACCCGGATGCCCCTCCTGGCAGATCGTTCATGTAACACAGATAAAAATTCAGGCCCCTTCAGCTGTATTCCGGTCATTGACCCGAATCCATCATGTGCTGCCATGCCAGGCGCGCCAAATCCATAATGGTCTTCATCAACATTCCCAGGTTGTTCTCTTAAACCAGGCCTCCTCAAGGTGAAAATTAACCGGCTCACCAACTTTGCTGACCTACGCTTCAAGCGCTGGCTGATCAATCACCAGGTGCGAAGCTTGGCGAAGGCTGTTAATTCGCATGCCCATCCCGACGCTGCGATAAAGCCGGTGATCTTCTTCAACGCTTCGACCCGCCTGGTCGGTATCAGCCTGAATGCCGCCTTTTCATTGCTCACATCCTGGGCCTTGCGTTTGCAAAAGGTGCCGGTGATCCATTTTGTTTGCCAGGCAGGTATGAGCAGTTGCGTGCTAGGCACTGACCGCAATGATTTTTTGAAACACCCACCTTGCCGGGAATGCATCACTCAATCACGATCCTTATATTCAGTCGCCTTCGCCATTCCATTTATCTACCAGGTGGATCAACAACTCTCTGCTTTGCTCAAAGATCTGTCGGTGGGCCAATTGATGGAGCTCAAATATCGGCTGCATGGTTTGGATGGCCAAAACAGCCCTGATAGTCCTGCGCTCTCCCTGCCATTGGGACAACTGGTATTGCCTTCCATCCGCTGGGTGCTTCGCCGCCATCACTTGCCAGATGATGAGCCCACCCGCTATCTCTACCGCCAGTATATCCTTTCGGCCAGCCGCCTGGCTCAGGAATTTTCCGCTCTGCTCGACCGCACTGATCCCCAGGCGGTGGTATTGTTTAACGGCCAGTTTTTCCCCGAAGCCACTGCCAGGTGGCTTGCCGCACAGCGCGGCATCCGTGCCGTCACCCACGAAGTTGGTCTGCAACCCTTCAGTGCATTCTTCACCACCGGTGAAGCCACTGCCTACCCCCTGGATATCCCCGCCGATTTTGAGCTGAGCGACGCACAAAACCAGCGCCTGGATGCCTACCTAAGCCAGCGCTTTCAAGGCCAGTTCTCCATGGCTGGGGTGCAATTCTGGCCTGAAATTAAAAGCCTGGATGAGCAATTCTTGCATAAAGCACAGGCTTTCACGCAAATCGTGCCCGTTTTTACCAATGTCATCTTCGACACCAGCCAGCCTCACTCGAATGTCATTTTCCCCCACATGTTTGCCTGGCTGGACAAAGTGCTGGAGCTCATCCGCAGCCACCCTGAAACCTTATTCGTGATCCGCGCCCATCCCGATGAAGCCCGGCCCGGCAAAGCCAGCCAGGAGAGCGTCAGTCAGTGGATCACCCAAAGGCAAGCCGGTTCAATTTCCAACCTTATATTCATTGATTCACACCAACCGCTGAGCTCCTATGAGCTGATCCAGCGCTCCAGGTTCGTCATGGTGTATAACTCCACCATCGGCCTTGAGGCCTCCATCATGGGTGCAGCGGTCCTGTGTGCCGGGCGGGCGCGTTACACCCAGCTGCCCACCGTATTTTTCCCCGCTTCAATCCAGGAATTCCAGCAGCTGGCTGAAAAATTCCTGTCATCCGCACCCGTTCACATTCCTCCGGAATTCAAGCTTAATGCCCGCCGGTTCTTATATTACCAGCTCTACCGTACCTCCCTGCCTTTCAACGATTACCTGGAACAGGATGGCATCTGGCAGGGCTTTGTGCGCTTGCGCAAATTCCCCTGGAGTAAATTGACCCCTGGCGAGTCACCCACATTTCGTGTGCTTACGGATGGAATCCTCAAGAGTGAGCCTTTCTTGTTCGATGGGGATGGCTAATAAATCTCCATTGTTCCATGCCGGATATATCGTTCATCGATGAATAAAAAAGGTGATATGGCAGACAAGATTAGAAGGATAACACCCAGGCTCATCAGCCAGCCATATCTGCGTTATTACTGGTGCGTTATCGTTTTATTATCAGTCGTAATTGCGATTGGCGTAGAGTTGTGGATCACCCGCCATGGACCCGGCGCAGCTGGCGATTCAGTCCATTACATGCAGGGCGCTGAGAACCTGGTGGCCGGGAACGGTTTCAGCCGCTTCAAGGGCAATGGGCAGGTAGTGCCCATCACCGGCTTTCCCCCCGGTTTTTCATTGGCGCTTGCAGGATTAAACCTGTTCGGATTACCGGTGTTTGATGCAGCCCGTTATTTTAATGCCATCTTATTCGGTTTGAGCGCAGCATTGGTCGGGCTGCTTGTGTACCGTGCCACTCGTTCAGGATTGCTGGCAATTGTGGGCTGCTGGCTCTTTATCTTCGCCCGCAATATCGTCCTGATCTATGCCTGGGTGATGTCTGAACCCTTGTTTATCTTCTTATCCCTGCTATCGATTTTATTATTGGTTTACTATTTGGAGGCTGGCAAACATTGGATACTCATTTTGCTCAGCCTGGTAATTGGCTATGCCGCCCTTACTCGCTATGTAGGGTTGGCATTGATCCCCACCACCTTCCTGGCCATCTTGCTACTGAGTGACAGGAAAGCAGCACTTCGCTGGAAGGATGCTATCCTGGCTGGATTGGTCAGCCTGGTGCCGGTGGGCATATGGTTTTGGCATAATGCTCAGGTTTCCGGTAACATAGTCAACCGGCAATTCATTTACCACCCGATTTCTAAGGGATTAATTTTCACCCTGTTTGATGAGTTATCATACTGGTGGTTCGCCCCCAGCCTCGGCTTGCCCTGGCGGTTGCGGTGGCTTCTCTTGTCTCTCTTTGTGCTCGTCGGAATAGGCATCTTCCTGCATGCACGCCGTCAGAAGGACCGGGCATTGACAGGGAATACTGTCAGTCCGATCCCTGCGATCATTTCCATCTTCGGCTTCTTCTTCATTCTGGCCTTACTGCTGAACACTTCTTTTATCGATGCCAGCACCGATGAGCCCTCAATCAAGCGTTACGTGATTCCCCTGGTTGTAATTGGGATAATCTGGTTTCTTTCGAGCTATTCGCTGTTCGGATGGCATGGCTGGAGGAAAAGTCTCAATATACTCATATTACTCCCCATTGGGTTTGGTATGAGCCTGTTTTATGCATCCAAGAGTGTGCCCTTTATCTTGCACCCGGGCTATAACTTTGGCTACACAGATGACCGGCAAGCCTGGACCTGTGAGGTAAATCTTCTACAAACCCTAGATCCACAGCAAGTGCTTCTAACCAACGATTATGAATTATTTTATTTTTTAGCAGGTCGGCCAGCTTATCGCGTAACGGGAATTTATGATCCATACCTGGGCAGAGATGCCGTCGATCTCGAAGAGAGCATCAACAGTGCCAGGGATATGCTTTACGAAGGTGCCATCCTGGCAACCCTGGGTAACCCAGACCAGTATGATAATACGGTGAATTCCTTGATTGGCGACCTGGGCTTGCAAATCTCAGCAGGCTGCTCACACCTGCGCTTGTACGCCTTACCTGCAAGCCCCTAGGAGCTAAACTCATGCAGAGAAGTCACTCCTGTGTGATGATTGTTCTCCTATATCTCGCGCACAGGCTAGCTGGTGTATGAGAGTTGGCCTTGATCCGGTAAAATAATTCCCAGAAATAGATTCCCAGACGGAACTCCAAAAAATCGATCGATCATCTACAGTTGAGGTCATATGCCTGCATTTGTAGCTCTCGTGCCCATGCGCCACCACTCTCAGCGCATTCCAGATAAAAATTTCCGCCCCTTGGCTGGCAGGCCGCTGTTCCATCACATCCTGGATGTGTTGCTCGAATGCCCCGAGATTTGCCAGGTGGTTGTGGATACCGACAGCCAGCCCATCATGGACGGATTAAGCCAGAATTTCCCCACCGTACACATCCTTGAGCGTCCCGAAAGTTTGCGCGGTGATACAGTGTCCATGAATGATATTTTGATCTATGATACGTCGCAGGTGGAGGCCGATTACTTCGTGCAAACGCATGCCACCAATCCGCTGCTGCGCCCTTCGACCATCTCCTACGCCATCCAAATCATGCTGGCGCACCGCGATCAATATGATTCGCTCTTCTCAGTCACCCGCCGCCAGGTGCGCTTGTGGGATGCCAAAGGGCAGGCCATCAACCACGATCCAAACCTGTTGATCCAGACCCAGGACCTGCCCCCGGTTTACGAGGAAAATTCCTGCCTGTACATCTTCACCCGCCCGGTTCTGCTGGAGCGCCATAACCGCCTTGGCAACCAGCCGTTCATGTTTGTCATGGACCCGGCTGAAGCCTGGGATATTGATGAGCCATTGGATTTCGAGATTGCCGAGTTTCTGATGCAGCATAATGCTTTACTGAAGGAATAATGCCATGCCTACCGTGCTCTTTTCTGCCCCCTACATGATCCCACTGCTACCCCGCTACCGACCCATGTTAGAAAACCTTGGCATACAGCTCATCGTCCCCGAGGTGCACGAGCGCCTGGATGAGAACCAGCTGATGGGTTACGCGGGCCAATTCGACGGCACCATTTGTGGTGATGACCAATACACCCAGCGTGTGCTTCAGGCGTGTGCGCCCCGTTTGAAAGTCATCTCCAAGTGGGGTACGGGCATCGATTCGATCGACCGCCAGGCAGCTGAAGCGTTGGGTATCCAGGTATGCAACACGCTCAACGCCTTTACGCTTCCGGTGGCTGATACCGTCCTGGGATATATGCTAAGCTTTGCCAGGCGCTTCCCCTCCATGGACCGGGCGTTGAAATCCGGCCAATGGGAGAAAACGCCCGGGAGATCCCTCAGCGAATGCACCCTGGGGGTAGTTGGCATAGGCCGTATTGGCAAGGCGGTCATCCGCCGGGCCAGGGCTTTCGGCACGCACCTGCTTGGCAACGATATCATCCCCATCGATCCGGTTTTCTTAGTAGAGAACGGGGTAGAAATGACTTCACTGGAAAATCTATTGAAAAGCTCAGATTTTGTCAGCCTGAACTGTGACCTGAACCCTTCCAGCTTCCACTTGATGAATGAAGCCACTTTTGGCATGATGAATCCAGCCGCTATCCTCATCAACACTTCGCGCGGCCCGGTGGTCGACGAGGCGGCCCTGGTTTCAGCCCTGCAGACAGGTAAGCTGGCTGGCGCTGCTTTGGATGTCTTCGAAGTGGAACCCCTGCCGGCAGACAGCCCACTGACCAGGATGGACCAGGTGATGCTGGCTTCGCACAATGCTAATTCCAGCCCCAGGGCCTGGGAAAGGGTCCACCAAAACACGATCGATAACCTGCTCGCCGGCCTGGGAATTTCTATTGCAAAGGAAAATTAATCATGTCCAATCATAATGCTGTCAAAAAAACATCTTCCAACCCCCTCGCTGTGCTGGTCACCGGCGCGGCGGGAGGCATCGGTCGGGCAACTGTCAGTCTGTTCGCCTCCTCAGGCTGGCGGGTCATCGGTGTGGATCGCTCGCCCTTCGGGGGCTCCTTCCCTGAGGATGGCTTCTTCATCCAGTCCGACATTTCCATTGGTAGCAACCTGGAAACCATCTTCGAGCAGGCCCGCGCCCACACCGGCTACCTCAACGCCCTGGTCAATAATGCCGCTGTGCAAATTGCCAAGCCCATCATCGAAACCAGTGTGGAGGAATGGGATGCAGTGATAGCTTCCAACCTTCGTTCAGTTTTTTTAAGCGCCAAGCTGGCTTTCCCCCTGTTTAAAGCTGCCCAGGGAGGTGCCATCGTCAATGTGTCCTCAGTGCATGCGGTGGCCACCTCGGCCAATATTGCCGCCTATGCCGCCAGCAAGGGAGGCCTGCTAGCCCTTACGCGTGCCATGGCCATCGAGTTCGCCCCCGACAATATTCGCGTCAACGCCATCCTTCCCGGCGCGGTGGATACACCCATGCTGAGAGCTGGCCTGAACCGCGGGCATGTCCAGGGAGGCGATATCACCACCCGATTGGACAACCTGGCGAGAAAAACTGTCAATGGGCGCATCGGCAAACCGGAAGAGATCGCCCATGCCATTTATTTCCTGGCTGATAACAGCCAATCATCATTCATGACCGGCCAGGCGATGATCGTGGATGGCGGTGCCACTGCTCGCCTGAGCACCGAATGACATTCCACCCATCAGCAAGGATTTCCCCATTGGTCTCTCGACAATTTATAAGAAAAATCACTCCACGCCCCTTATGGCAGCTTGGCTCCGATTCGTACTGGTGGTGGCATAACCGTGGGCGCCACCGCCTGGCACAAGTTTATGACCGGCGCTATGCTGCCAGCGTCAGAAAGCTTAAGCAGCTGCAAAATACGCGCATCGGTCAGCGTTGCTTCATCATCGGTAATGGCCCCAGCCTGCGCCAGATGGATTTAAGCCCGTTGCGCGCCGAATTTACCTTCGGCCTGAACCGCATCTACCTGCTCTTCCCTGAGCTGGGCTATACCACCACTTACCTTGTGGCTGTTAACGATCTGGTCATCGAGCAATGCGCTGCCGAGATTCAGGCGCTTTCGCTGCCCCGCTTCCTCACCTGGCGGGCGCGCCGCTGGTTCCCCAGGGATGCAGATGTCACCTACCTGGACACCGATTTCACCGGCGACGAAGGCTTCAGCGTACAATGCACCGGCCGGATCTTCGAGGGCTTTACGGTGACCAATGTGGCACTACAGCTTGCCTTTCATATGGGTTTCAGCCAGGTGATCCTCATCGGGGTCGATCACAACTACGTCACCCAGGGTGCCGCCAACCAGGCAGTCATCTCCCAGGGTGATGATCCCAATCACTTCACCGCCAACTATTTCGGCAAGGGCTTCAAATGGCAGCTACCCGACCTTGCCGGCTCAGAGCGGGGTTACCGTCGCGCCCGCGATGCCTATGCTCGTGCCGGTAGGCAGGTGATGGATGCAACCCTAGGTGGCAAGCTGGCCATCTTTCCCAAGGTGGATTTTCAATCGGTCTTCTAATCCTGTAATGTCTGCATATCTGGTAATTTGAAATGATAAAATCGGCCAGCCAGCGCTGCCCGAAAGATAAGTCCCTGGCTGGGTGTATCTCAGCCTGGTAATTGTATTCATCGCCTGAACTGCCTTGCGGATCATCGACATCACCGACTCACCACTGGATTCAGCTTATCGCCAACCAGTGGGGTCATCAGAATGTGCAATATCTCCCTGTATTATCGCCATATTAGACATCAATAGATTCTACGGCACCGCAATTTATCAGTCAGCGTATCATTATCTGATTAGAATAACGCAATTTTTTAGGAGCGACTGGACCAGATGTTAAAAAGATTCCCGATTGCACCGCTTGCCCTGGCTAGTTTTCCAATCCTAGCGATGTTGGCACATAATGCCAAAGAAGTAAACCTGAGTGTGGCGATCAGGCCATTGCTAATCAGTGCTTTTTTTAGCGTTTTCTTACTGCTCGGATGCAGATTGATCCTCAAGCGTTGGGATAAGGCATCTTTGGTAGCTTCATTCCTTATAACCTTATTCTTCACCTATGGACATGTTTATTCACTACTGGAGCAACACCCAATCGGAACAATAAATTTCGGAAGACATCGTTACTTAATCTTCATATATGCGGTAATTTTAGTCATCGGGCTTTGGCTGCTTACTTTTAAACTGAATAATGCGTCCTTGGTCCTGTACCCAGCCAATATTATCGCTCTATTATTACTTGCCGCACCCATCATACAACTCTCGGCTTTTTCTATCCAGTCCTCAATGCAACAACAACAGGTGGTCACGGCTAACGCATCACTCGACCTTCCATTAAAACCAGCTGTGCAGCCCTTACCCGATGTTTATTACATCGTCCTCGATTCACATACTCGCAGTGATGCATTGCTGGAAGATTACGGCCTGGATAACAGTGTTTACCTCGATGCGTTACGCCAAATAGGCTTCTATATCGCCGATTGTAGCCGAAGTAATTATGGCTATACTCAAGCTTCAATTGTCGCTGCCCTAAATATGGACTATCTTGATAACCTGGGTCCATATCTACAATCTATGAATTCGGATGATATTTGGATTTTGCTGAAACAGAGCCGTGTGAGGCGATTACTGGAAAATGCTGGCTATAAGACAGTGGCTTTTGATACTGGTTATGAGTGGAGCCGCCTCGAAGACGCTGATATCTACCTGAGCCTCGGTAGTGATAGCTACAGCTTGCAAAAGATTAATCCATTTGAAGCGATGCTAATTAAAAGCACTGCAGTGCTCATTCTATCAGATTCGCAAAACCAGTTGTTACGCTCTCAATTTCAGGAAGTTAATTTCCCGTATAGTTATCATGTTAACAGTCAAAGGTTTATTCTCGAACAGCTACCGCTGATAGCAAATGATCCTGATCCCACTTTTACCTTCGCTCACCTGCTGATTCCGCATGTGCCCTTCGTTTTCACCGCGGATGGGGATATCGTTGATGATCCGCTCTTCTATAATGGCAAGCTTTCTTGGCCAAGTGATGATGAACACCGCCGTATTGGATATACGAATGAAGTTCAATTTATTGATAGCCAGATGTTACAAATTTTCACAACAATCCTCGCAAAATCCAAAACACCTCCCATTGTCATCATCCATGGTGATCATGGATTGATGGGCGAGAATCGCTTTGAAATTTTGAATGCATATTATCTCCCCGGAACCGGTACAGAACAGTTATACCCGACGATCACCCCGGTGAACTCGTTCAGGATCATCTTCGATACCTATTTTGGAACTGATTATGGATTAGTAAAAGATACTGGCATTTCGGATAATGGGGAGATAGTTCCAGAGACTTCCAAAGACTGTCTCCCATAAGGGTAGATAATCAGAATGGTTCTAATCGTATGAGCAAACGAATTCCAATTCATCCATTTGCCTTTGCAATTTTCCCAATCCTGGCGCTGCTTGCTTACAATATCACCGAGGTGGCACCCCGGATTGCACTGCGTTCTTTGGTCTTTTCTATTGTCGCTACCGCCTTTATTCTCCTGATCAGCGCATTAATCATGCGTAATTGGCAAAGAGCTGCGCTCAGTACCACTCTACTACTTTTATTGTTCTACACCTACGGCCAAGTCTATGAGTTATTACAAGCCCATCCGATATTTGGCTTAAATCTTGGCCGGCATCGGTATTTGATCGTTGTATATTCTGTGGTCTTGTTGATTGCTATGTGGGTTATTGTATTTAGAATTAAAAATCTGGCAATTCCAACCCAAGTATTGAACATTATTGGATTGCTCTTGCTGGTATACCCCCTTTTCCAGGTAGTGAATTATAGTTTGCATAATTCTAGGGTTGAAAAGCGCGCATCTGAATTTACCCCGATTGTGGATTCTGCTGCCCTCCATAAACCTAAGGATTTACCGGATATATACTTTATCGTCCTCGATGGATATGCCCGTGGCAATGCTTTATTAAAAAATTATAGTTATGACAACTCGCCTTTTCTGGATGCACTCTCATCCATGGGTTTCTATATTGCTAACTGCAGCCTATCGAACTACGGCAGTACGCATGAATCAATAACCACAGCATTAAATATGGATTATTTACCAGTCCTTCGTAGCGAAATGGAAGCGCAGGGCTTCACAAATAGCGAAGACGTTTGGATCCTATTAAAACAGAGCAAGGTCAGGAGTCTTCTAGAATCCATGGGATATAAGACAGTAGCTTTTGAAAGTGGTTTTGAATGGACCCGCTTACGTGATGCCGATATCTACCTCCAGTACACAGGTGTACCGTACGAAATGCAGGTGTTCCAGCCGTTTGAAGCCATGTTAATTCGCAGTACTGCTTTACTGATTTGGTCTGACTACACTTATAAATCACTTCCCGCCTATACACACACCATCTTTGCCGCGTCCCGATTCGGATTTGAAGACCACATAAACCGGCAGTTATATATCTTGGACCAGCTGCCGGACATTCATTCAATTCCTGGCCCGAAATTTATTTTTGTTCATATACTGATTCCCCATCCTCCCTTTGTATTCACCGCAAATGGAGATGTTCAGACCGACCCTGATTTCTATAGTAAAGAAGGTTTCTGGCCAATAGACGAACAACATGAGGATGAAGGTTACCTCGACGAAATCAAGTATCTGAACAGCCGTATGACTGATATACTGCAAACCATTATCGATAAATCAGTTGTCCCACCAATCATCGTCCTGATGGGGGATCATGGATCGATCTTCTCTGACCATTATATGAATCTAAATGCCCTTTATCTACCTGAAAATGGGAAACAGCATCTTTATCCATCCATCACCCCGGTAAATTCATTCAGGGTGATCTTCGATTCGGTGTTTGGAACAAATTTTGGTCTCCTGCCTGATGTAAGCTATGATGAACATGGGATAGTCACTGAGACTTATCCCGAGTGCATTCCGTGATACAAACGCCGCGCGCCAAACAACTTATAATCGGAGCCTTCGCGTAATGAGTACCCTTGAAATACCAGCATCATACTATGGCAAACATAAGTGGCTTGCAGTCATGTCAATCATCGGTATATTTGTATTAGGTTTGGGATTACGTATCTATGATCTAACCGATCCACCCCTGGATTCAGCTTACCGCCAGTTGCATGCTGCCATCATTGCCCGTGGTATGTACTACCAGATGCTACCCAGCGCGGACGCGACCTTGCGCCAATCAGCTATCCAGCTATGGCATTATGAAGATGTATTCGAGGTTCCAATCTTCGAACGCATTGTCGCTGTAACTTACCTCATTACTGGCGAGCAGCTTTGGATCCCTCGCTTATATGCCATCCTATTCTGGCTGATAGGTGCCATGGTTCTCTTTTTACTCGCCCGCAAGATAACCTCCCTGGAGGGTGCCGCTGTCGCTGTGGCTTTTTATCTGGTCTTGCCGTTTGGGGTCATCCTAAGCCGCCGTTTTCAACCTGATCCATTCATGGTAATGTGGGTTATTGTGGCAGCATTCGCCCTATACAACTGGGAGGAGAAGCTCGACCTGAAATCCGCTATCTGGGTGAGCCTTGCTTGTGCCATGGCCGTGGTAGTAAAAGTCTTTGCCGTATTTTTCATCGCCCCGATGGCCATTGCTATGGTGCTCGTATCTGGTAAGCTGAGGCAAGCCATCCGCAACTATCAGGTATGGCTGATGGCAGGTATTATGATAC
>CAYLPS010000007.1:0-68659 GCA_964385625.1 uncultured Anaerolineaceae bacterium
AAAATCTTCCGATTTTGCTCTTACTAACTTGCATTCCAGCCTCACCGGGGATGCGCTGGAATTATAGTCGATAACTTATGCTTCGTTAACGGAAAGAAAGCACCCATCCGGCCTGATGAATGACCGGATGGGTGAGTATCACTACTTGCTGGTTGCCTTGCCCATGTCAAAGTTACTCTAGGTCACGCCGTAATTACAGTTTATCGGATTATTGTGTGGATTTGCTCGTGCATGTATTGGGGCAGGTAATAATGGCCTCCCCCATTCTTGCCCGTGGAGCCCGAGCCTTTCCAACCTCCAAAGGGCTGGAAGCCTGGCCAGGCCCCTGTGGTCGCACCCTGTGGTCGGTTAGCGTAATTCACACCCGCCTGGATGCGATCAAAATACCAATCAAATTCGTCCTCCGAGCCATAAAAGCCCGAGGTAAGGCCATAATTCACGCTGTTCGCCTGCTGCATGGCCTCATTCAAATCCTTTACTCTAGCAATGGTGGTGATTGGTAAGAACATCTCATCTTGCCAGAGGTGGTGGTCCAGCGGTACATCGGCCACAAGCGTGGGTTGGCAGTAATAGCCTTTCTCGTATTCACCATCGGTAAGCACTTTGCCACCTGTCAGAAAATCGCCCGCCTGAGAGAGCTCTTCGGTATAGCTCACAAAATTCTGGTAGGCATTGCGGTTGATCACCGGCCCAAAGAATACCTCCCGCCTGGTGGGGTCGCCGATCACCAGCTTGTTGATCATATCCACCATCTTGCTGGTCAATTGGTCGTAGACCACTTCCTCCACGTAGACTCGCGAAGCCGCCGAGCATTTTTGCCCTTGTAATCCATAAGCTGAACGCACAATACCGCTAGCAGCCTTATCTAGGTCTGCGTGCCGTGAGACGATCACCGGGTTTTTCCCACCCAGCTCGAGAATGATCGGTCGCACAAAATTGCATTTTGAGAAATCACGGAAAATGCCCATCCCCACGTCAAACGAGCCTGTGAATGTGGCGCCATCCACATCAGCACAGGTGATCAGCGCTTGTCCGAGCGTTGATCCTGGTCCTGTGACGTAGTTGAATGTCCCTTCTGGCAAGCCTGCATCCCTCAGGGCTTCCGCCAGCAGCCTTACCACCCAGGGGGTATCACTGGCGGGTTTCATCACCACCGTATTGCCCGTCACCAACGCTGCCCCCACTGGTCCGCCCGTCAGCGAGGCCGGGAAATTGAAGGGGCTGATCACCAACCATGTTCCGTAGGGTCGCATGATGGACAAATTGGTGGCCGTGTAACCCACCAGCGGGTCGCGTCCCATCTCCACCACATAACCATGGTTGCGCTCCATTTCATCGCAGTAAAAGCGGATCAGGTCCGCTGTCTCCGCTACATCACCCAGCGACTCCATGCGGTTCTTGCCCACTTCCAGGGATAGAGCCGCCGAGATGGAAAAGATGCGTTCGGTAATGAGATCGGCTGCCTTGCGCATTAACCTCACCCGTTCCTCCCATTGCATATGGCTCCAGCCTGGGAAAGCCTTACGCGCTGCGGCCAGTGCATCCAACGCTTCCTGCTCTCCTCCCTTCTGGAAAATGCCCAGCACAACCTCCTTATCGGCAGGTGAGTGGTCTTCAGTCTTTTCGGGCGTATATACATCCTTCCCGGCGATCATCATGCCATATTCTTTGCCCAAGCTGGCCTTCACCCTGGCCAGGGCTTCCTCGAATTGAGTGTGTAACTCCTCGGGTGGGTTGAACATGGTAGCGTAAGTAAGCTTGAAACTATCGTTCATCGAATATCCTCCTGATAAAATCTGTGCGTAGTATAGCATCATCACATTCCATCAGGAAAAATCTTAACCAGCTATTCATCTGGCCATCATGAAATGCCAAGTAAATCCAGCCTGGTTGTGGATTTTCAGATATCTCATATTTTCATTGCCATTCTTAATAAAATGGTGTAAATTATAATTACAACAATATTTTTCGTGCAATAATTATTGCATTTTATGGGATGCACATGTGGCTGATATGCTATAAAAAACAGCCCATCTCCTGTGATCCATATCAAGAGAAATGCTCATACAACAACTCGAGGTAAAAATCAGTCGAAACATGAGGAGAATCGAGATGAAAAAGAATACCTGCGTACTCGCATTCATACTTATCGCCATGCTGTTTACCGGCTGCCAAACTTCGAATACCTCCCAACTGCAACCCACCATCCAGGATCTCACCAACCGGCTAAACACCCAATCGGCTCAACTGACCCAGGTTTCAAGCGCCATCAACCAGCCAACAGCCACACGCACAGAACTACTTCCCCAGGGACCTCCTCAGGAAACAGTACCTCCGCCTCCATCTATTCCTACCTCTACCCCTGCGCAGCTAAGTGGTGTGAGAGCCCCCGAGCTGATATTTTCGGGCTCAGGCAGCATCACTCCATGGTCCACCAAGATCTCATACCCCAGGGGCTTGTTCGCTGCCGCCAATATCCACCTGCTTTGCGATCCCAACGCTTCAACCAGTGGCAAAATCTGGATTGACAACCAGGCCTACACGGTCAGATGCCCTCCAAATAGCGAATCATGGTACTTGTGGAAACAGGGGATCACCGTTGGTGACCACTTCATCTACTCGGACAACGCCAATGATATGTACCAGTTTTGGACCATGGGAACTACACCATTTACTATTAAGAATAAATCCGCCCTCTCCGATTATATGTTCCGTATCCCGCAAGCGGGTATTTATAACCTGACGGCTAATGTAACCAAGGGAGCATTTACCCTGTATATAACCTGTGAAGGCGCTCAGAATTTTAATTACCCTGTGAGCCAATCCACTACCATTCAGGTGGTACTGAATCCTGCCAGGTGTGAGCTGATGATCAGGAACTCACCACCTGAGACCCTTACACCCGGTGAGATCGAGGTCAGCCTGGAGTTTTTAAAATAAACTCACCTGTAAAATTAAAAACTGTGATATAAAAATGTATGTTCTTTTCGGGCTGCTCTTTCATCGGTATTGACCCAACCGCAGGGCGTGCTCCATTCGCTTACGCTGCTCTGGATGACGACCTGCGCTTGGTTGCCTTAGGAAAAGGCAGCCTGGAAGAAGTGCTCGCTTTCGTTGCCGGTCAGCAGCAAGCCACCGTGGCGGTATGCGCGCCACGCCGCCCCAGCCAGGGTTTGATGCAGCGCAGCCAGGTGCGCGATAGCCTGAATCCCCCTCCCCGCCCCGGCCGCTGGACCAGCTTCCGCGTGGTCGAATATTTACTCCGTCAGCATCGCATCAGCTGCTATAAGACTCCTGCCGACGAGAAAGCTTGCCCAAGGTGGATGCAGATGGGTTTTCAGCTGTATCATCGCTTGGAAAACATGGGCTACCGAGCTTACCCCTCCTCACAGCAGGCACTGCAATGGCTGGAAGTGTACCCGCATGCCAGCTATTGTGCATTGCTGGGACATATCCCTCTGCCCAAGAATACCCTGGAAGGGCGCCTGCAAAGACAGCTGGTGTTACGTAAACACCAGGTCGGCCTGCCTGACCCGATGGATTTTGTCAAAGGCCTCACTGCCCAGCGCCTGTTGCAGGGCGACCTGCCTGTCAATGACCTCTACACCCAGGGTGAGCTGGATGCTCTGGTGGCAGCATTCACCGCCTGGATAGGCACCCGTCATCCCAACCAGGTTATCACCATGGGGGAGGCCTCAGAGGGAGTGGTGATTTTACCCGTAAAAGAATTAAAACGCCGTTACTAGAAGGGATTGCCATGCCTAATATCGAAGAGCTGCTGAAACAAGCCATGCAGGCAGGCAAGTTCGATGACCTGCCGGGCAAGGGTAAACCCCTGAAGCTGGATGACACCAGCCCGCATACCGACCCCGAGTGGGAGCTGGCATATCACCTGCTCAGGGAGGCTGGCTATTCACTGCCCTGGATTGAGCAATTTCGTGAAATCGATGCGGATCTTAACAATGCAAGAGTTGAGTTATCACAGGTCTTCGACTGGCGCCAGACAGTTGCTCCAGGTGCACTTCCAGCCAGCCAGGTCGATGCAGAGTGGCAACGTGCCCTGGCAGCCTTCAAGAGTAAAATCACTACCCTCAATAAACGAATTCGCGATACCAACCTGCAGGTGCCTAATCCTCGTTTTCAACGACCAATAATGACCTACGAACAAGAGTTGCAACAGGTAATTACTTCACATTAATTTTTGTAACCTGACGCCAAAATCCATAGGGTTACTTTTTTCGATGATCAACTCTTGGGCTTTATGAAAATTCATAAAATCGCGCATGGCATTTGCTACTCCGCTTAACAGCTCATCTTCCTGATCAACCCCATCCTCTAGATATAGCGCTTTCAAGCGTAACAGCCCCTCCTTACGTTCCATCTTCGGGTCAAACCTGCCCACCAGGCGCTCGTGGTGCAGGATGGGCATGCAAAAGTATCCCCACAATCGCTTGGAGGCAGGCGTATAGGCTTCCAATCGCTGTCTGAAGCCCCACAGTTGCTCGTCCCGCCCCACCGCCCAAAACAGGTTATCGAATGGACTTAAAAAAGTGGTCCTTTCAGCCTGGATGGCCCCATCCGCGATTTTTTGCAGCACCTCCAGATTGTCATGATGCACAAGGTAACGATCTTTACCATCCCCCTCCAGCATTACCTCGACAGTTATCAACACTTTTTCTTCCACCAATTTTTCCAACACCGCCTGAACCGGCCTGCGTTGAAAATAGTTGTAGCCAATCAGCTGGTTGGGCTGGCAAATCCCCAGCGCTAGCGCCGCCCGCTCCATCCAGTAGCGGTCACGCTGCTCCATGGTGGGCTGTGCGGTGTCCACCCACTCTGGCAGCACCCGCTCGGTCAGGTCGTATACCCTTTGGAAGTGAATTCGATTGGAGATCATCAGGTCGCCGAAAGCGAACAGGTATTCCAATGCAGTCTTTGCCGGTTTCCAATCCCACCAGCTGCCACGCCTTGGGCCATGATACTTGAAATCCGCGGCACGCAATCCACCTTCCTTGCGTATCCGCTCAAGCACCATGGGCATCAGCTCATGCCCCTCCTGGTCGAACCACTTCAGGAAGCCCTCGCTGTGGTTCTTGCGCATGCGTTCCATCCTGGGCAGCTGGTACCGGTAGTCCTTCAGCGGGATTATGGAAGCCACCCGCTGCCAGCCCTCGAACAACACGCGCTTTTCTGGCGCATATAAGAGCGCATCAAAATCAGCTGGTGCATAGCTTCCCAGGCGGCTCCACACCACCAGGTAGTGGCTGCGCTGCACCAGGTTGAGTGTGTCGAGTTGTACACAGCCTAGCCGTTCTACTGTTTTTTGGATGTCTTCGGGTTTCGCTGTTGCA
The DNA here is from genome assembly GCA_964385625.1 of uncultured Anaerolineaceae bacterium. Classification (GTDB taxonomy): domain Bacteria; phylum Chloroflexota; class Anaerolineae; order Anaerolineales; family UBA4823; genus FEB-25. The sequence goes on from CAYLPS010000007.1 coordinate 5,352, forward strand.
TTAATCTGTTTCGTAGCTGCCAACCCCTGGGAATATACCGCCAGCTTCCGTGCAGCTGACAATGGATAAGTCTTCATCACACTCACCATTTCATCATCGGTGTCAGCACGTAAATCGCCCAGCCGAAGTACATCCGCCCGTAACGCACATATTCTTCCTGGCTTTCGTGCAGGTGATCCACCACCTGCTTGCGCTCAGGGTGCTCTGGATTAGCTTCAATCCAGCGTAGCAGGCCATACCAGTTATCCGCTTCATACCGATCCCATTCGTCGTGGTTGGAATGCAGCACGTATTCAAACTCATATCCTTCAGCCCTTGCCATCTGCAACAGCTCCACCTCGCTTTTGATATAAGTCTGTTCCGCCCTGAAGTCTGCCGGCACATTATCAATAAGCCAGTGCGCCTCGCCGATGATCAGCTTCCCACCCGGAACGACGGCCTGCTTCATGGCGTGAATTGCATCACCGAATGTTCCCCAGATAAAAGTCGCCCCGATGCAGGTAGCCATCGTAAAGCTGCCTGGGGTAAATTGGTACCTGGCGGCATCTCCGCACACAACCTCGAGCTTCCCGGCCAGCCCCTTTTTTTCGATCCTCCATTCGGCCCGGTCACACGCCTTTTGGCGGATATCCAGCCCCACCCCTGAAATGCCGAACCTTTCTGCCCATATAATCAACGGCTCGGCATATCCACAGCCAAAATCGATCACCCGATCGCCTGCTTTCATATTTGCAATCTCCCCCGCCTTGATCAGCTTCTCAGGTGAGGTGGGATTCGCCAGTACCATAAACTGTTCAGAAATATCCTTCAGGTCCAGGAAATTCACCGTCTTTTCTCCTTCGACGAAAACTCATATGGAATAAACACGATTGTTCCATTCATTCAAGCAGCTTGCGAGCTATTGATAACAAACGCCTTTCATCAAAATAGATGTTTTCATCCAGTCGTGCAGCCGCAACCACCGGGAGCCACATTGCCAGCTTCTCGGCTTTAAAGGGCATTAACCGTCTATAGTGAGCCAGGTAAACCCGGTAAAAACTGGCCCTGATCACACTTACCATCCACGGTGTTCCCGCCGGGAATCGTCCACCCCCAAACAACAGGGTGGAGCGGTCCACATCCAGCAGCGGGTTGCCACGCGTGGCATCGATCCAATCGATGATCACCGGCCCGCGTTCATTCAAAAGGATATTGCCGGGATGGAAATCCCCATGGCACAACTTATCGTCCTCTGGCAGCGCCTCCAGCTTCGCCATGGCAGCCCGCCTCACCTCTTCCGGCAATTTTACCCCCCAGGTAATTTTGCCTGCCAGTCTTTCCTTTAGGGAGGGCAGCGCTGCTACCTGGCGCTGGTGCATGTCTGCCTGCAGTTCTGCCAGCATGTGCGCATAATAGCCTGATTTCCAGGGTTGCCTGACAATGGCTTGCAGCATGCTGATGCCATCCACCCGCTCCAATTCCAGGCCATAGCGCCCGTTTATTTCAATGATCTCGCCTACTGCAGGTGAAGGCAGTCCTGTCTTGTGAACCAGGCGCGTCAGGTTTGCTTCATACTCCACTGTACCCCGCGATTTTCCCAGGTTAAATAACTTCAGCACCTGGCCGGGTTTCCAATCATAGATCTCAGCCGTAAAACCCACGGCAATTCGAGTTTCAAGAGCTATCATGATCCGGGCTTAAGGAACTTTCTTTGGAAAATAATGCAACCTGTAAGTGCCAATTCGCCTCTAATAGAATGATGATTTTGGGTAGAATCGTATAATCATATCCTATATATGGGAGGTTAGCTATGAAAATCGGCGTTGTTTTTCCGCAGATAGAATTCCCCCCCGACCCAATCGCAGTGCGTGATTACGTCCAGGCCGCGGAAGGGATGGGCTACACGCATATCTATACGTATGACCATATCCTGGGAGCCAATCCAGACCGCCCCGGGGGTTGGAATGGGCCATATACCCATGAAAACCCTTTTTTCGAGCCTTTTGTATTGTTCAGCTACCTGGCTGGCCTCACCACTCGCATTGAGTTTGCCACGGGAATCCTGATACTGCCCCAACGGCAGACGGTTCTGGTGGCCAAGCAAGCAGCTACCCTGGATGTGCTCAGTCATGGACGACTGCGCCTGGGGGTTGGGCTTGGTTGGAATGAAGTTGAATATATGGCCCAGGGCGAGAATTTCCACAACCGTGGAAAACGCGTTGAAGAGCAGGTGAAGCTATTACGCTTATTATGGACTCAGCCACTGGTGAAATTCGACGGATCATACCACCATATCGCCGATGCCGGTGTCAACCCGCTTCCGGTGCAGCGCCCCATCCCCATCTGGATGGGTGGCACCGTAGATGCTGCATTAAGCCGCATTGCCCGCATTGCTGACGGGTGGATGGCGAATGTGCGTACCCTCGAGCAAGCCCGCCCGGCTGTTGATAAGCTAAACCGCTACTTCGAAGAAGCCGGGCGTGATCGGGCGTCCTTCGGCATCGAAGCCCGATTAAACGCCAATCTGATAACAAAAAATAACTGGGTAAATTTCATAAAATCGTGGGAGGAGTTGGGCGCCACTCATCTGAGTATCAACACCATGAGCTGTGGTTATGATACTCCAGCAGCCCACATAACCGCATTGAGAGAATTTGCCCAGCTGCTGGGATTAAGCTAAAAAGCCTCCGGCATTATTATTCAGACCAGCTTTCCCAGCCAGGCTTCATGGCGCCGTCCATTGTACTCATCTCCAATGAAAAATGCCATGTAGCTCATTAACTGGAATGGCATGAACTTTTGTCTCTCAGGGTGGTAACGGGTCAGGTCGTAATACGAGCGCCATGTGCCCGTGTTCACCAGGAACTGGTAAATATCCTTTCCCCGATGGTTGTATACATCCAGCGGGATGGTTTCATGGTGGTGGGTGTGCCCGTAAACGATGAAGTCAGCTTTGCGTTGCTTGAATGCATCTTCCTTCATGGCGTGCTTGACAAAGGAGATATCGCCATCAAAAAGCCTGCTCTTCACCAGCATCATCGCTTTATTAAAATTATCCAGCGAGGTCCTGCGGGTGAGTTTTAACACCAGCTCAAGCTCGTCTACGCTGTCAAATGGATTCCATCTCTGATCCAATGTGTGCACAAATTCCAGTTTTAAGAATTCAGTCACCAAGTCATTCCAGATTTCTTTCAGGGCGGCCCCTATTCGTTCTCCCAGCCGGTAATGCTTGATCTGACTCCCCACCCATAATGGGATGGCAACGTTGGGGCGCACGTTGATCATCTCACGCAGCCCATGGTAGAAATTTTCCGGTAAACTGTCACCCAGCTTATTTTGCACTTCATCAGGGAAGCGAGTCACCAGTTCTACCGCCAGGGCGTCTCCCAATGTGGCTACATTCCGCCCGAGCTTTGGGTTGTAGCACCACTTGTCATAGATATCACCGTGCCGGGCAAAGATCCGGTAGCGTTCAAACAACTCCATCAAAGGATCACATTCCTGGGCCTGGTGTGGGATTGGGCCAGGAGTATTTTGTAATCCCATGGCTTCGATGACCTGCTGGCGGGGCATCGAATATTCTTCGCCGGGTAGGTGGAAGAACCAGTCATGGTTGCCTACCATATAATAGGTGCGAACCGGCACAGGCAATCGCTCACAGGCATCCACCGCTGGCTGACCCATGGCGTTGACCGGAGGTAGGCTCACACCCTCTCCGCTCGCCATCTTACGCATAATTAGCGTGGAGGCTGCATTATGGTTCAGGATTGCCTGGATGATTTCCTTGATTTTTTCCGCCAGATCGGTATTGCCGGGGTCGCTCCATGGTCGCACAGTACACGGCTCATCAGATTTATTTCTCAGCCAGTGCGTGGTATGGATCATCTCAAAGATATCACCCAGCAGCAGCAAGTCAATGCGTTCCAGGGGGTGATAAGAGCCATCCGTGCGCCACGAGGCCGAAAACGCCATCTGTTCCAACCGCTCGCGGAAAATCTCGAATGCATCCGCCGAGAGTGACTTTCCACAAGTGCCATCATCAAGGTGTATATCACTTATGGCAACCAGCATAATCTCAACACTTTCTATCCATCAGGCTGCTCAACAAAATTTTCATCGGGTGCAGCTCAGCTATCATCACATTGCTTTTCACCGCCGGGTCTTTCAGCATGAACTCGCGCGCCTTATTTTCATCTTCAATACTCAGTACCACGATGTCGAAGGTTTCGTCCAGGCAGGTCCCGGCTAGCAGCACCATCCCTTGCTCTTTGGCTTCATCAAGGTAGTTGTAATGCGAGCCCATTACTTGCTCTTCCCAGGCTGTGGGACTTTCGAAATAAGCATGGCGCAGAGGGTGGATCAGGTAGATAAATTCTGCCATAGGGATCCTATATATAAAACCTTTGAGGATCGATCTCCTCGCGCAGTAAGCGTAATTCCTCATCGCTGGGCGGCTCATTGACCGGCACATGCTCCGGAATGATTAGCTCAAACCCGGTATTATCAACCACTTCCTGGACACTCACCCCAGGGTGGGTCGCGGACAGTCTCATGCGATAGCTACCTCCCCGGCCAACGTCATAATCCATCAGAGCCAGGGTCGAAACCACGTTGATCGGGCCGCTTCCGGCTGGCAGCCCGGCATTTTCACGCCCTCCAACACCATCCAGGTAACCGGGCGTGGTGATGAAATCCACCTTTTCCACAAATCGCCGCTTATCATGCTGCATAATCGCCACCGTCTTCCAGCATTGGCTACCCACGTCATTGCCACCACCGCTGCCCGGCAGGCGCGCCTTGGGGTGGTCGTGTTCGCCGATCGTAACCGAATTCAAATTGCCGTAAGGATCAATCTGTGCTCCACCCAGAAAACCATAGTCAATAAAACCACGTTGGGCAGTTTCCATCAGCTCGCAGATCCCCGCTGCAGCCAGCCCTTTGTGAAATGTGCGCGCCTCCCCCACCGCCAGTGGCAAATCGTCCAGGATAGCTCCTACACCGCCGAATTCGAATACCGGCACCAGGTTGGGGGCAATGGTTTTGGCTGCCAGCATAGCTGCCAGCATGGGAATGCCAGTCCCAATGAAGGCTGTTGATCCATCCTCGAACAGCCTGGCAGCCACACAAATCATCAGCTCTGTTTTCGAATAAGTGTATTCAGTCATCTTCGTCCCTCCGCCTACACGCGCTTTTCACGTTCTTCCACCAGCTGTGCCAGTCGCTGGTCACCTATCAGCTCCAGGTACTCCTGGTGATTTTTCACCCCATAAACGTATTTATCCAGGTAAGCCTGGGCTCCCTCGGCGGTCTTGCTCGATTCCACCCATTCTTTGATCACCGGCTCATCCCTGCCATAAATATAAGCCATTTCTCCCGGGTGTGAGCCAAATGGAGCATGCACCACCGCATCCACCAGGTAATAGGGGATAATGGTGTGGTCCGGGAATTTTCGAATCTCTTCGGTGGGTATGATCTCTTCAGTACTGATGATCAGGCGCTTGGCTGCACGTGCCATTTCAGCCCCGAATCCGGTGATACCATCGATCTGGGCATTCCCATAGCGGTCTGCCCGGTGGACATGTATAATGGCGACATCCAAAATCAGGGCCGGCAGCAGGCACACCTTGAGCCCCGTGAAGGGATCTTCCACCACCTTGGCTGAGCTATACTTGATCATATCGGTTCCCAGCATGGAACGTGTGGGCAGGAACGGTACCCCCATGGCAGTTGCCTTCATCCGCCAGGATATCGAGCCATTCGACCATTCAACGCACGTGGTGATCTGCCCCGATTCAACTGCCCGGCGCAAGGCACCGGATGTGCCATACACCTCCAGTCCGATGTAGGTGATATCCAGTTTCTTCACCAGCCCGGCTGCCATCCACAGGTCCAGTTCCAGCACGCCTTGCCCGCACACGCGCAGGTCTTTTTTACCTTGTCGCACAAGCTCACGCGACAATGACATGGGGCAGCGCACTGTCCCGTATAGCTCGGTGCCAATGTAGCAGCCATCGTATACAAACTGGCTGATGGCTTCCTGCTCGCTCATTCGCTTATCCACCAGCTTGCGTGATTTATGCGTGCGGTTCCACTCCCGAAATCCCTCAATATCGGGGGGTTGGATCATCTCACCAATTCCTGATTCAATGATCTCCATCATACCTCCTTTGATATGTATTAGAGTAACTCACCCCATCGATGATGATTGATCTCACACAACCGGACCATTGTTGTTGTACCTCGGATGATGCGCATATCAATCAAATCCCAGGTCCTGGATGGCCGATTCGATGGTCATCTTGCCTTTTCCTTTATCCAGCAGCTGCTCCCAGAAATCATTATCATACCTCCTGGATTGCACTGGAAGGGGCATGGGTACCCCCCAGCCTAGCAGCAGTACCTCTTCCTTGGGTTGTAGATGTGCCAGCATGCCTCGCAGCGCCTCCCTGCCCGCCAGGCCTGAAAGCACACTGTGGATATCATCCTCATCTCCCAGCCATCCCGAGATGCGCGTGCCAAGCTGTGACATCACCTCGTCGTATATCTGTGATGGGCGCTGGTCGATGATCAACAGAGTGACATAATACTTGCGCATCTCCCGGGCAATATTGCTGAACGCAGTCTGGCCGGCCATCTCGCGGTTGAGCAGTTTGTGGGCTTCCTCCAGCACGATGACCAACTGGCGTGGCTCGCGTTCGCCTTTGGAGCGGAAATCGTTGGTCCGTTTCTCCCAGGCTTCCCGAATGCGCCGTGTCAGCAGATTACTCACCAGCAAGTAGTCCAGGTCAGATTCGTGCGTTCCGAAAGACAGTACCACATGCTGCCCGGCATCCAGCGCCTTAATCACCTCTCCCACACTGTCCATACCAGGTTTTGGCACCACGTATGGCAGGTCAAACACCCGGTTCATCTTGCTCCGCAGTCCCTCCGCTGCTGCCACATTCACTCCCTCCCTGATGGCCCAAGCCGCCACGCTATCCGGCGCAGGGACTTTCTTCCCATCCTCCGTCTCGACCACTGCCCCGATCTTCATCTGTTTGAATTCATAGAACCAGTGTTCCCTGCCAAAACTGCTCACCAGAGCCTCCAGGGTGGTGGGCGTGGTTTCCTTCAGGTTCAGCTCGCGTGTCAGTAGCTCGATATCCACTGGTTGGATATCTTTTTGGTCGATTTCCAGGTTAAAATCGGGAGCCTCGCCGCGGATTTGTGCGCCCGCTCCCAACCCCACCACGCGCACCCGGCTGCTGAATTTCGTTTTCAAGCCAATCACCCGCATGCCGGTATCCGAGGCCGTGTCATCGAAGCCATACTCGTTGTGCATGTCAAATACCAGCATGCTGGCCTTATTATGCTGGATCAATCCTGCCAGCACCAGCCGCGTGAGGAAGGATTTGCCTGTGCCCGTTGCCCCGAATACCCCCGCGGAGCGCTGCACGAACTTATCCAGGTTGATGCATATCGGGTGCTTCTGCTCGCGTGTGTAGCCAATGATGAAGTTCCCTTCATCTCCCATTTTCCCAAATATTTCACCAATATCCCCTTCTTGTGCCAGCCTTACCTCGGCATGGTGAGGGGGGATGGTCTTCACCGGCAATGGATGTGGTTCCTCCTTCAGGTTCGCCTGCCACTGCTCATAGTCCGCCGAGCCGGGGTCGGGGCCGCGTTCCAGCATCAACGCCGGAAGCACCTCCAGGGTCGTGTAGAGGGTTTGCCCGTGAAGCAACCGCGCCATCTCAGCCGGCAGCCTGCTCTCAGATTGCTCGTCCGCAAATCGCGGGTCAGTGGAGCCCAGTTGCAGGTCGGTCACCAGCCCATAATACTGCCAATCTCCGCTCTCGATCACCACGAACGCCCCCTCCTGCACCTCTTGCGATGGTATGGTGAGCCTCACCCGCAGGTTCTCCCTCAACCCCCCTCCCACCACATAGCCTATGTTAAGTTGATCCTTATTCATATAAGCCTGCCATAAAGAAATAAGACACGATGGACACTGAGTACACGTAGGTTATCAATTGATTATTCTCTTTACGCCGATTCTTGTAAACCTGCCCAAATGCTGAATGGGGCTGATACGCAGCATCTAGTATTTTTTAGTAATTTCCTCCGTGCGATTGGGGATTGGATCATACCATTTGTTTTTATTATTTACCATTTAATCCCTGTATTGTCTCAGACTGAATAATAAAGATTATACCCACGCATTTTTTGTTCAAAGATCATTATTGTGAATCTCGCCTTCTGTATGAACCAATTATTTAGTATTTTTCCATATCGGATCTTTCTTCGTGTCCTTTCTGTCCTTTGTGTCTTTTTTACTGAACTTCTCCCAACGCACCAAGCACGCCCATCAGAGTGGGGTAATCATCGCGCAGCAGGGTGATCAGCTCCTGGATGGCCGCACTTTTCCATGCCTGGTTGCCAGCCTCTGCCTGCGCTGTGCTGGCCTGCTGGATATGCGCCGCCAGCAGCTCTCCCACTGGCAGGTCAGTTGCCCGTAAAAGGTGCCTGAAATAGCCAAACCTGCCACTGCTGGTAAATTGCCTCACTTCCTCCGCAGAGCACAGATAGATTACATCCAGGCTCAGCGGCGGTCGGGGTGGCAGTAAGTGCGAGATCTTGCCATCCATCCTGTATCCCACCGTCACCACGCTTAGCTCAAGCGGTATGTTGCGATTCACCCGGTTATCGGCAATGACCGCCTCATCTACCCTTTCCGCTGTCACCAGCTGGCGCACCAACCCATCATCATCAATGTGGATATCGTGGATCAAGCCATACACCTGGTAATCCCCATCCAGAACTACCCGCACCATTGCCCCAAACGAAGGCGCATCGATCTGTGATACGCGGCATCCCACCACAAAGCCTGTGGTAGCGGCACGCAATAACCTGCCGATCTCGAATTGTCTCATGCTCCGTACCTCTTCCGTGTACCCGATACATCTTTATGATATTGTTTGGCAGATGTTCCAGCAGCCTCCAGTCCCCGCCGGTGCAGCTCCTGCACGATCATCTGGGTGACCTGTTCCTTATCCTCCATGCTGACCACCGCTGTCTCGTGAGCCCGGTGCAGCAAGTATGGGTAAGGTCTTGCCCCAATCATCGCACATTGGCTCACCAGCGCCACCTGCAGGTTATCCAACATCTCCTGATCATCCATCACCCACCTGGGAATTTCTACCCTGGCGAGGGTTGGGCGCCCCACCTTCCCCACGTTGAGGTAAAAGAAATGCAGGCCTAGCTCCTCCTGGTAGGGTCTCGATGACCTGGATTGGATGGCAAAGACCGCCGAACGTTCGCCTGCCCCCAGGGTATCGGCGAACAATTCTTTATCGGTCACCCCTTTGAAGCGATGGAATTTTCTTAAATCGGCAAGTTCGCCGGGTCCTGCCTGCGCCACTTCCAGCAGTTGCACCACCAGGTCTGCGCCCGGTTTATCCACATACCCGGCAGTGGTCACGTTTAACTCAAAAAGCTGGTGCAGCACATGGATATATTCATCCAGCGACCGCTTGAATTCCCCCGCCACGTGGCCTTCTGCCAGTGTGGTAGTCCACAGCTCAAGGGGGCCATCGGAGAGTGTGATCACCGGCGGCTCTAGCTGCGAAGCCACCTCTGCCAGCCTGGTTCGCTCTGCCAGGTCGCGCTGCAACGACAACCGGTCATCCGACATCCCTTCCAGCTGCTCGGTGTAAATCAATTCACTTTGGATGCTCGTCACCGGCGCTTCGGTTGACCCATAGCGCATCCATATTGTGCCTGTATTCACCAGGCAATATTCTACCTCTGCATGCCTGTCGGTAAAAATCTGCGAGCCGTCCGCCGCCACCAGGGTTCCATGCGGTCCTACCGGCGGCAGTGGGTAATGCGCATCCAATGCTTCGCTCACCGGTACAGCACACCGTAAGGATGGGTCAAAATTTCTTACCACTTCTTTCACTTTTAACCGTAATGGCTCAATTTCGAAGGCGTGTTCTGCAAGCGCCTGCCGCGTTTCAGCCATCCTGGCTTGTAAATCTTGCTGGTGCAAGGCAGCTTTCTCACCAAATTGCTTCACTTGTTGGCTTACCTGGAGAAAATCAAGCGACATGCTTTAACCTTGTCTGGCGCCTCTTTTTCAACTTTGTGCATATATTATACAAGATGAAGCTATAACCAGGATTTTTTGTTGCAGGTGAGAGCCGCAGCTCTCCCTGATCTCCGGTATCATTCAACCGCCGAAACAGAAAATAATTCAATCCGCTGGCAAGCTCACCGACCCTTTACGACCGGGTTTTCCGCCTTAAGAACAACTTCGTGATCTCCTCTGCAATCGCAGGCACGAGGGCAAACCCCACGATTACCCCCCACTCCCGCAAGTTCGGCAGGTGCGTGTTGAAAATTGGCTGCAGGAAAGGTATTGTCACCACCAGGATCATCATTAAGATCGAAAATCCCACTGCATATTGCATATATTTATTGGAAAATACCCCAATCTTGAAAATTGACTGCCTCTCTGAGCGCACTGTATATGCCCGGATGAGCTCACATAGGCTGAGTGTCACAAATGCCATGGTTTCGGCAGTCTGAACGTCCACGCCCCGCCAGTTATGCTTCAATAAGTACACAATCGGGTTCATTCCTGCTGGCACCAGCGCCCCTGCCTCCAGGTGCCACAGCAAGCCCACCACGAATGCCCCCAGCACTACCCCAGCCTGCGCAATGGTCTGGATCAGGATTCCCACCTGCATCGTGCGATTTATGATTGACTCCGACGGTGGGCGTGGCTTCCTATCCATGATCGCTGGGTCACCCTTTTCCATGGCAAGTGCCAAAGCAGGTGCGCCATCGGTGAGCAGGTTCAGCCACAATAGCTGGATTACCGTGAGCGGGCTGGGAAGTCCTGCTATCGTTGCCAGGAAGATCACCATGATCTCGGCCACGTTCGATGACAGCAGGAAAAAGACAAACTTGCGGATATTATCATAGATGATGCGGCCCTGCTCCACGGCGGCTACGATGCTGGCATAGTTGTCGTCGGTCAGCACCATGTCCGCGCTTTCTTTGGCCACGTCCGTACCGGTGATGCCCATTGCCACGCCGATATTGGCCCGCTTGATCGAGGGACTGTCATTCACACCATCACCGGTCATCGCCACCACTTCACCGTTATCACGCAAAGAGTTTACGATGCGAAGCTTGTGTTCGGGCGAAACCCGGGCGAATACATCGGTATATTCCATCTGTTTCCTCAGTTGCTCGTCGCTCATTTTATCCATTTCGGCAGCACTGAGCACCTGGTGATTGGGTTTCAATAATCCGATTGCCTGTGCAATTGCCCTGGCGGTATTGGGGAAATCCCCGGTGATCATAATAGTGCGGATACCCGCCTTGGCCGCTTTTTTCAGGGCGGGGGTCACTTCAGCGCGAGGCGGGTCTATCATCCCCACCAATCCAACAAAAGTCATCCCTTCTTCCAGCTTTTCGATGTCTCCCATATCTGGCATGCTTTGGCATACTTTAAATGCCACTCCCAGCACACGCAAGGCATCCTGGGTCATTTCATCATTGGCCTTCAGGATGCGCATGCGCTGCTCTTGAGTGAGCGACGAGGCTTTGTCATCCATACGCTGCCATTGCGTGCACAGATCCAACACCACATCTGGTGCACCCTTGATGGCAATCACATATCCACCGCTTTCATGGCGGTAAAACGGCGAAAAATCTTCGGGTTTCGATTCTGTGATCTTGTGAACGGTGATCATCCGCTTGCGTTCCGAGTCGAATGGTACCTCCTGGACGCGTGGGTAGGTATGGTTCAACGGCCTGGGTAGTGCACCTGCCTTGGCAGCGGCTACCAACAGCGCCCCTTCCGTGGGGTCACCGGTCATGCTATATGTCTGCTCGCCGTCACTTGTTCCGCTGATGGTAAGCTCAGAATCATTGTTCAGGGCACCCACCCACAAGGCAGTACTTACTGCAGGAAAGTCCTTCAAATCCACAGGTCGGTCACCATCCAGGAAGTCACCGATCAATGTTCGGCCCATGCCTGTAATAGATAGGTATTTGTTATCCACCCACATACGTGTAAGCGTCATTTCATTTTGGGTCAGCGTACCGGTCTTATCCGAGCAGATCACCGTCGTTGAGCCAAGCGTTTCAACGGACGAAAGCCGGCGGATAAGGGCGTGGCGCTGAATCATCTCGCGCATCCCCAAAGCCAGGCTGATGGTCACCACGGCGGGTAAGCCTTCAGGCACGGCAGCAATTGCCAGCCCCACTGCCAGCATGAAAAATGTGACAATCTCATTCTTGGCACTATTGAGATACGCCAGTAGGCCTCCATCACTGGCAGTGATCAATCCCAGGTCGGTGAAACGTAAGACGGCCAGTATAAAAACGACCCCACAAATCCCCAGGGTGGCCCAACCCAGCAGCTTTCCCAGGTCATTTAACCGCTTTTGCAGCGGGGTTGGTTCGTTCTCCACTGCTTGCAGCATTGCAGCGATCAAGCCAATTTGCGTGCGCATGCCGGTGCTTACCACCACACCGCGTCCCCTCCCGTATGACACCAATGTGCCCATGAAGGTGGTATTCTTACGATCTCCAAGCGGGATATCGGCTTCCAGTCGAATGTTGGCATCCTTCTCCACCGGCACTGACTCGCCTGTGAGTGCCGCCTCCTCGATTCGCAGGTTGGCAGCTTCTAACAATCTTATGTCCGCTGGCACGTAGTTCCCTGCCTCCAGCAAAACCATGTCCCCGGGAACCAGCTGCGTGGAGGGTATCGACTGTCGACGCCCATCACGAATCACCTGGGCTTCAGGGGCGGCTAATTTCTTCAATGCTGCCAGCGCCTGCTCTGCCCTTCGCTCCTGGATCACCCCCAGGGTGGCATTCAAGACCACAATTGCCAAAATAGCGGCTGCTTCCTCCCAGTCACCTAAAACTGCCGAGATGATTGCTGCTACGATCAACATAATCACCACGAAAGAGTTGAACTGGTCCAGTAACATTTGCCAGAATGAGATCCCCGGAGCCTCGTCTAGCTTGTTCGGTCCATAATATTGCAGCCGGCGGGTGGCCACCTCCGAGCTCAAGCCTTCTTCACGTGGCGTTTCAAGCCGCTCAATAATCTGCTCGGGCGTCAGAATATGCCAGTTGATTTTCGGTTCATCTTCTGGGCTTGGTGATGCTTTCTCGATGCTCATATCTACTCCGGGTTTTAATTTGCCTTTATTCCCATACAAAAGCCTACAAATTATAGCAGAAGAAGTTAAGGGTGATAAAATTTATATACCACGAGGAGGAAAAATACCTGAGATTATCTTAGGATTTACCGTAATTAGGTGTATTTCGCAAAAGGAGAATAATTATGCCCTACCAATATATCCGCATCCCTGATCAAGGTGACAAGATCAGAATTTCGGGAGGTAAATTATCCGTCCCCGACCATGTGATCATCCCTTTCGTGGAGGGGGATGGCACCGGGCGTGATATCTGGAAAGCCTCCCAGCGGGTGTTCGATGCCGCTGTCCAGCTCGCCTATGGGGAAAGACGAAAAGTCGAATGGATGGAGGTCTTTGCAGGCGAGAAAGCTTACAATAAACTGGGCAGTTGGCTGCCAGAAGAAACCATCCAGGCATTTCGTGAGTTCCTGGTGGGAATTAAAGGGCCTCTCACCACACCGGTCGGAGGTGGCATTCGTTCCTTGAATGTTGCCCTGCGTAAAGCGCTTGATTTGTACGTTTGCCAGCGCCCCGTGCGTTATTTCACGGGTGTTCCCTCCCCGGTCAAGCACCCTGAAAATGTAAACATGGTCATTTTCCGTGAGAATACCGAAGACATCTACACAGGCATGGAATTTGAGGTTGGTACACCGAAAGCGGAGAATTTTAAACGCTTACTCAAGGAGAACTTCCCCGAGGAATACGAAAAAATGCCTTTTCCAGAAACATCAGGCATTGGCCTTAAACCAATCTCAAAGGAGGGTACTTTCCGCTTGGTGCGCGCTGCCATCCAGTGGGCCCTGGATAACCGTCGGCTTTCGGTGACCCTGGTACACAAGGGAAACATCATGAAGTACACCGAGGGCGCCTTTAGGAAATGGGGCTACGAGTTGGCAGAATCTGAATTCGCCAACCGTGTGTACACCTGGGCCAAGTGGGAACGAACGAAGGAAGAGCAGGGTGAAGATGCTGCCAATCTTGAGCAGCAGGAAAATTGCCGGGCTGGCAAGCTGCTGGTAAAAGACCTGATCGCCGATAATCTCTTTCAGCAAACCCTGCTCCGCTCGCGTGATTTTGACGTCTTGGCGACCACGAACTTGAATGGCGATAACCTTTCCGATGCCCTGGCAGCCCAGGTGGGCGGCATCGGTATTGCTCCTGGAGGCAATATCAACTACGCCAGCGGACATGCAGTCTTTGAAGCCACGCACGGCACTGCACCCAGGCACGCCGACAAGGACGAGATCAATCCCGGTTCGGTCATCCTCTCGGGTGAGATGATGTTTTGTTACATGGGCTGGACCGAAGCAGCCGACTTGATTATAAAAGGGATGGAAGGAGCGATCGCAGCTAAGACGGTGACCTACGATTTTCATCGCTTGATGGAAGGCGCCACCTTATTAAAATGCTCAGAGTTTGGTGATGCCATCATTCAACATATGAGTATCTGAGTGACATTTTACTCTGGCACTTGATGACCAAATACACCTCACAAAGTAGTGAATCTTTGTGAAAATACACGCAATACGTGGGCTGGTTCAGCTGGGAGAGGGGAATTTTCTCCTGGCTTGTTGCTTGTAAAATAAAGGAGAGAATGCATTATGACGCACCAGCAGGAGTTGATCAAGGTCCTGCAAGCCATACCCTGGTTTCAGGCATTGTCTGCAGAACACTTCAAAAAAATTGTCAGCATTTCCAGGATCATAAAGTTTGAGCCTGGCCAGGTGATCTTCCATGAAGGAGACAAGGAGGATTACCTCTATATTGTCTTGGAGGGGCGCGTGGCGATTGAGATCAGCTTGCCAGGTCGCGGGCGCATCCGGGTTCTTACTGCCGACCCCATGGATGTTGTCGGCTGGTCGAGTGTCACCCCAGTGGTACGCCAGCGAACCGCTGGTGCCAGGGCAGTCTTACCCAGCCGGTTGGTGGCGATTGACGCCACGGGTTTGCGGGCTTTATGTGAAGAAGACCACGATTTAGGTTACTACGTGATGAGGCGACTGGCAAATGTGGTTGCTAGCCGCCTGATGACCACACGCTTGCAGCTACTGGATATGTTCGCTAATCCCATCTTCCAGGAAGAGGAGTAGCATGGCAGATATAAAATTATCCACAGGCTCTACAGCTGCATTGCCGAAGACTGCCTTGGGAGAGATGATCGACCGCCTACACGAGATGGGATACCATGTCATCGGCCCGCAAATCCAGGATAACACCATCGTCTATAAAACGCTTGATAGTGTAGACGAATTACCCAAGGGATATATTAGCCAGCAAGACGCCGGCACCTACCGCCTGGTCTACACTGGCCACCAACGCTACTTTGATACTACTCCAGGTGCACAATCCTGGAAACAATTCTTCTTCCCGCCTCAAACTGACCTTGCCACCTATAAAAGGGATGAAAATGGCCGTTGGCAAACTGAAGAGCAGGGAAAGGACCTCACACCCTTGGCGTTATTTGGGGTATTCCCTTGTGACCTGGCAGCTATCCAAATTCAGGACCGCATCTTCCTGCGGGAAGAATGGAAAGATCCCATTTACTGGTCGCGCCGGCAGAGCGCACTCATAATCACCGTGAATTGTTTGCATCCCTGTGGCACCGGTTTTTGTGCCTCTATGGGCACCGGCCCAAAGTCGAATCCTGGGTTTGATTTAAACCTGACCGAGCTCGAAGATGTATTCCTGGTCGAAATTGGCTCGGAATCCGGTCGCCTGGTCATGGAAGGGCTGCCTGTGCTGCCCCCGAGTGCATTTTGGCTGCAATCCGCCCAAAAAGGTCTCGATGATGCCAAAACAAAAATGGGAAGAAGCCTTCCACATCCAGAATTACTTCCAGACTTGTTGCTCAATAACCTCGAAGCTGCGCGCTGGGACGATGTCGCTCAACGCTGTATGAGCTGTACCAGCTGCACCCAGGTTTGCCCGACATGTTTTTGCTGGGACACGCACGATTCTGCCAGCCTGGATGGAAACGTCGCCAAACGCCAAAGACTGTGGGACTCGTGCTTCAATCCCGACTATACCTACATTGTGGGTGGCAATACCCGCCCGAACACACGCGCCCGCTATCGCCAATGGCTGACCCATAAATTTGGCTCGTGGTACCCACAATTCGGCACTTCAGGCTGTGTTGGCTGCGGGCGCTGCATCACCTGGTGCCCGGCCAAGATTGATGTGACCGTTGAGCTGGCCGCCATCCGTGAGGAGGTGCAGGCATGATACCATCCACCACTATATCGAACGCTATCTCCCCTTCAACCCCCATGCAGCCCTACTGGGCCGAGATTGCTAAGATCGTGCGTGAAGCTCCCGGGGTTTCAACCTATTGGCTCAAGTTCCTCGACCCCTCCCTCGTAGATGGTTTTCGCTTTAAAGCCGGCCAATTCAATATGATCTTTGTGCCCGGCTTGGGTGAGGTGGCTATTTCGATCAGTTCTGATATGGAAGATACCCGCCTTGTCGGCCATACCATCCGTACAATCGGTAATGTCACCACTGCCATCAGCCACATGAGTGTGGGTGACATCCTGGGGGTGCGTGGCCCCTTTGGCAGCTGGTGGGGCTTGGATGAGTGTGTCGGCCGGGATGTGGTGATTGCCGCCGGTGGGATTGGCTTACCACCTATTCGGCCAGTTATTTACTACATCTTGCATCACCGTCGCGAATTCGGCAAAGTAATACTGCTATACGGCGCCCGCACTCCCAACGACCTGCAATTTTCCAGCGAATATAAGGCCTGGCAGGATGGAGATATCGAGCTGCAGATTACCGTCGATCGCGGTGATGACGCTTGGCAAGGGCGTGTGGGGGTTGTTCCTATCCTCTTTTACAACACTCGTGTTGACCCGCACAATACGGTCATCATCACCTGCGGTCCTGAGATTATGATCCGCTTTGTCATCTTCGAGGCGCTGGCCCGCCGCGTACCAGCCGATCGGATTTACGTATCGCTCGAGCGGAATATGAAATGCGGGTTGGGCTCCTGCGGCCATTGCCAGCTTGGTCCCTACTTTGTTTGTAAAGATGGCCCCGTTTTTAGCTTCGATAAGCTGCAGCCTTATGTCAATGTGGAGGAATTCTAATGGCCAAACCTACGATCGCCGTATACAAATTCTCGTCCTGCGATGGCTGCCAGCTTTCCATCCTCAACCTGGAAGATGAGCTCCTCGACCTGGTCGGAGAGGTGGAAATTGCTTACTTCTTGGAAGCCCGTCGGCGTACTCTGCCCGGGCCATATGATATTGCCCTGGTCGAGGGTTCCGTATCCACGCCCCATGAAGTGGAGCGCATTCACGAAATCCGCAAGCAAGCCAGGACCCTGGTGGCGATTGGTGCCTGCGCAACCTCCGGTGGAATACAGGCCCTGCGCAATAACGCTAACCTGGAAGATCTGGAAATGGCAGTCTACCAACACCCTGAGTTCATCCACAGCCTGCCCACCTCAACCCCCATTGCTGAAAATGTAAAGGTGGATTACGAGCTATGGGGTTGCCCGGTGAATAAGTACCAGCTGCTCGAAGTTATTCAAGCCTTGCTTCAAAAACGCAGGCCGAATATCCCCACCCATAGCCTCTGCCTTGACTGCAAGCGCAAAGGCATCGTATGTGTGATGGTTGCTTATGGCATTCCATGCCTCGGCCCTGCCACGCGCACAGGCTGCGGGGTGTTGTGCCCTTCCAATGGGCGGGGCTGCTATGGCTGTTTTGGGCCGGCCCCGGGCGTGGATATGAAAACAGTCCTGGCTTCCATGAACTTTGTGGAGCGCTATCCCGGTGAGGTGAAGGGTCTGCTGACCAATATCAGCAATTATGCACCTGCATTCCGCCAGGCTGTTGAGCTGCCAGGGGTCACATCCTTCCAGAATGGAGGTGAGCAGAAATGAAGCATGATATTCACATCCCAGCTTTAGCTCGGGTGGAAGGTGAAGGCGCCCTCACCATCCGCTTAAAGGATGGAGCAATTAATGAAATTTTATTGAACATTTATGAGCCACCCCGCTTCTTTGAAGGTTTCCTGCTGGGAAAATATTTCCAGGATTTGCCTGATATTACTGCAAGGATCTGTGGAATTTGCCCCGTTGCATACCAGATGAGCTCTGTCCAGGCCGCTGAAGCTGCCCTGCAAGTGACCATCTCACCGGATGTTCGTCTCCTGCGCCAGCTGTTTTATTGCGCTGAGTACATTGAAAGCCATTCGCTGCACATCTATCTTTTGCAAGGTCCCGACCTGGTTGGCTACGAGAGTGCGCTTAGCCTGGCTGCAGATGCGCCTGACCTGGTGAAGCTGGCCCTCAGGCTCAAAAAGATCGGTAACGACCTGCTGAAAACCATTGGCGGGCGTTCCGTTCACCCGGTGAACGCCTGCGTGGGTGGATGGCACCGTTGGCCCACCGTTGAAGCCATCCAGGCCTTGATACCTGAGTTGGAATGTGCCAAACAGGCTTCCATCGATACAGTGAAGTGGGCAGCAGGCTTGGCATATCCTGATTTCGAGCAGGATTATGAATTCGTGGCCCTCAGCCGTCTCGAAGAATATGCCATCTATGATGGCTACATCGTCTCATCAACTGGCAAGCGTACTGCTCCGGAAGATTTCGAGAAAAACTATATCGAAACTCATGTTGAGCGGTCGAGTGCACTGCACAGCCATACCATCGACGATAAAACATATTTCGTCGGCCCGCTTGCACGCTTGAACCTCAATTACAAGCTACTGCGCCCGTCTGCCCGCCAGGCAGCCAAGGATATTGGGCTAAAACTGCCGCTGCGTAACCCTTACAAAAGTCTGATTGCACGCGCCATTGAGCTGGTTCACTGCACTGACCTGGCGATAGAGCTTGCCAACCAGTATCAACCGCGTGGGCCAAGCTTCAGGGAAATCCATCTTCGCCCCGGTGAGGGTGTTGGGGTCTCTGAGGCTCCCCGCGGCCTCTTATATCATCGTTACGTGGTGGACGAACAAGGTTTGGTGCGCTTCGCCAGGATTACCCCACCTACCGCCCAAAATTTCGCTCAAATGGAAGCAGATTTGTGGGCTTTGGCACCCGCGGTAGTTAGCCAACCGCAGGAACAGGCTTCTTTATCGTTTGAGCACCTGCTGCGCTCCTATGATCCTTGCATCTCTTGCTCCGCCCACTTCCTGAAGTTGAATATCGAGAAATCATGAAAGTTCCTCATGATGGTGCTGGGGGTAACTACCCTGGCACCATCAAAGTCATTGGCATCGGCCAGAGCATGCGCGGAGATGACGCTGCGGGATTGGCCGCGGTACGTCTGTGGAATGAAACCTATATGCCCATAACAGACCGCCCAGGCGTTCAGGTTGAGCTGGCAGAGCTGCCAGGTATCGGGCTGCTCGACCTGCTGGAGGGCGCCTGGGTTGCCATCCTGGTGGATGCAGTCAGTAGTGATGCTGCTCCAGGAACCATCCACGTGCTGCACGAAGCTCAGCTGGAAGCCTTCTCAAAATCTGCTAGCTCTGCGCACGGTTGGGGAGTGGCTGAGACGTTATCCCTCGGACGTAAGCTTGGCATCCATACCCTGCCTGAAATTTTAGTGCTCATCGGTATAGAAGCGGGAAATCTGGAAGTTGGAACCGGCCTCAGCCAGGAAGTGGCATCCATTTTGCCCGCAGCAGCTCAAATCATCGAGCAGCGGGTAAGCACATTCCTCACCGCCCAACCTCACTCAACCTCCCCACGAATTTCCCCCAGGTAACCTAATTCCGCCAGGGCCCTCAGCACCTTGTCAACCGCTGCTGGTTTCACCGAGATGGAATTTGGCCCCAGCGATTCACTCAAAAAACGGCCGGCCGGCGATTTTCGCAAGGCTTGCAGTATTTCCGGGGAGGTAACCCGTAAAACAACCATGCGCTCCAGCCGGGCTTCGCACCCCTGTTTATCCCATCTTTCCAGGGCTCTGATCAAGCTGGGTGGCACAACCCCGGCATTTCGTTCGAGTATCGCCTGTAGTTGGCTCACCTTTAATCCTTGCTGGCGAGCTCGCCGCAATGAGATTGAGCTTATTTGATACTGGTACTCTTCAGGGGATTCTGCCTGCCAGTCGCAAAAGCGCGCCACTTGGTAACGCACGTGGCGCGGCACCCCCCTGCGCACGCTCAGGCGCGCATCCGAGCGTATGGCTAATTTCCGGTCTTCCGCTGGCACATCAGACGGCGCCTTCCCAGCGAGCAGCGTTTTCCCCCAGCCCGACATGCGAAATGCCGTTACCTGCTCGCCTTCTCCTGGGCAAGCTAGGTCTAGAATGCCCAACCAGTGAAATGGCCCCTCCAGCATATATGTGACCAGCCGGCCATCCACCTCATCCCAGTGTTCAAAACCTCGCAAGTATTCTCCACTGTCTTTCCTACGAATGAACCACGAATCGTAATCACCGGCCGGGCGTTGGAAATCAGGTTCATGCTGTTTAATGCCCGATACGAATGACCCTAGATTCCACCAGGTCCTTTCGGGAAGGTTACACAAATATGCAATGATTGTCCTCCGTGCACGTAGTGGGTCGTTCGACCAATTCCCCTCCATGCTCAGCTCGGGCAGCAGGCGCAGCTCATCGATCGATTTGCTTTCCTGCCAGGTGGTAACCAGCTGAACCAAAGCCACACCCCCACTGGCACTCAGAAATTTACCCACCGGATCAGGATCGGCTAGCCCGCTCTCATCGATCAGCTTCACAGCAGACAGCATGGAGCGCATAAACGCAGCCGCTAATTGCTCACCCGCCGGGTAGGTGTAGGCATCGGGCAAGCTGAAACCCATGCGCAGGCTGGCCAATGCCGTGCAGGTATGGTCGAGGATGCGATCCGTCGCCAGAAATATATGGGCGTACTCAGCCGCGAAAGCCGGCCTGCCCGGCATAGATATTTGTGTCTCTTTTTCTTTCGAGAGCAGCTCAAGAAAGTTATCCGGAATATAAGCAAATTCTTGCGGTCCCCGGGGACTATCGAAGAATGCCCTTGCCATCAGGGCGCGGTACCACAGTATTTCCGCCAGCGAGATGGGGTGTGCATAAAGGCGCTCACGGTCACGCTTGGCGGCGCCAATTTCCCTCACTTCCCCATACGCACGTGTGAATTGCGCCCACGGCATTCGGCCGCCGTGCCTGCCGAGTTCATCCAGGGCGTCCCGGGCCTCCGGCGGCAGGCTCGATACTAGCTGGGAAAACTGCCTTCCATCTAGCATTGATGTATTCAAGTTGCGAATTACCGTTTGAATATCCTGGTCGGCCAGCTTAATCCCCCATAGCTCGGCTATGATGTGCAGCGAACCCAGATCGCGACCTTGCAAGCTTTCTACGAGGTTGGGCATATTCAACCATACATCAAAGTATCAGCTCTACCGCAGAGGGAACCACTTCGACGCGAATGTTGCGCGCCGCTGACTCAAAATCGCAGATGACCTCGCCATCCGCATGGATGGTCAATGGCTTTTCAGATTGGACTTGCAACCTGCGCACCTGTCCCAGACGCACCTGTCTAAATCGCCCGTGTTTGCCATTCATCACCTCGGGGATCATGCGTAACATCATCAATCTGGAAACGCGGCAGATTGCTGCATAATTCAGCCATCCATCCGAAGCAACCGCCTGAGGGGCAACCAGGAAACCTCCCCCCTCGCGTGGTCCATTGCAAACCACCAGCATTTCCGTATTCTCCTCCCATGAGTCCTCATCTGCCACGATGTTCATGCGTGGGGCATCGTGGTTCAGAGCGATGGTTTGCAGTACAGCCACCAGGTACATCATGAAGCCATGAATATGGGTTAGTCGGTGGGTGCGAATGGTCACTGTGGCGTCAAAACCCATCCCGAAGGTATTATCGAAGTACTCCCGCTTCCCCTGCTCGATTTCAAAAATGCCCAGGTCAATGGGCCTTGGCTGGCCGTTGAAAACTCTCTCTAGCGCTTCCGTCGGTTGGGTGGGGATTCCAATTGATTGGGCGAAGTCATTTCCCGAGCCCAATGGCACGATTCCCAACCGGGGTCGGGCTTCCATGGGCACTTTCATTAAGCCATTGATTACTTCATGGACTGTTCCATCCCCACCGGCCGCGATCACCAGCTTATATCCGGCCTCGCCTGCCCGGTGAGCCAGAGTTATCGCATGCCCGGGATATACGGAGCCCACCCAATCAGCTCCTCCCAGCTCCTCGACAAGGGGTCGCAGGTTTGCCACCGAGCGCCATGCACGGCCCAGGTCGGCGTTGGGGTTCACCAGGATCATCGTCTTTGAGCCACTCATCATCATCTCCCTATTATGAGCTCACTTTCTGAATATTGATCCACCTGTTAAGGGGCGACATATGACGCGCGCAGTACATTCTGGTCGTCATACAGGCTAACAACCTTCCCCGGTTGCCAGATTGGGGAAGCCAATCCCCAGAACAAATCTATGACTGTATCCTGCCCACTGCGGGTGTTCAAATTGATGGTGCGCCCATTGAACAGCGTAAGATCAGGGAAATTATAGACATTTCCTTTTCCATCCTCCAGTCGCCATCCATTCAGTGAAAGCTCACCATCTCCCGTTCTAAGCAGCTGCACGTGCTCTGTTTCCAGGTCACCCGCGCCTATGACTGCTGCAATGGCCATCTGCGGCTCCTGACCCATTGCAGTGGCGGTGGCTGTTGTATGGGGCCCCTGAGTCGCTGTTGCAGATGGAGGGTAGGTTGCCGTTGGCATTATGGTTGGCGGGATAGAAGTTGAAGTGGCTTCAGGCAATGGGGCGGTGGGGATGTACAGGATCTGGCCGATGGAGATCCTGTCTGGATCAGCCAGTTCATTGACGGCTAAAATATCGCTGATCCTCACATTAAACTCGACTGCCAGGGTGCCAAGCGTATCGCCTTCTTTCACCTGGTAGGTGAGCATCTCAGGGGAAGGCGTCAGTGAAATGCTCTGTCCGATGGCTGTGCCTGCCTCTGTAGGGCTGATTCCATCCGCACCTGAGTTGTTTGCGATGAGAGGCAGATTGGTAGATTGTGTTGGGGTAACCACAATCACTACCGGTGTGCTATCCGCTGTTGTGGTCGGATGTTTTGGCTCCCATAATTGCAGCACCACGAGTATCGTAACAGCCGAAACGATGATGTTCAGGATAGTAAAGTAGAAGAAACGCTTGACCAGTCTCATTTACTCCTCACCGCTAAAATCATAGCATAAGCCACTATTTGACACAATACTCAAGGTCAACGAATAGAAACATCTCGGAATTTCCTTATTTACCAGTCTCCACCGGGTAGCCTGCCTGGATCCACGCATTCATTCCTCCTTGGAGAGGTGTCACCTTCTTGAAACCCTGCTCGATCAATAACAGCGCCGCACGGGCGCTCGACTCCTCGGCAAATCATGTGCAGTAAGTAATGATCCACTCATTTGGGTCCAACTCGCCCAGACGGTTGGTCAGCTCCGAGATGGGGATGAGCAACGCGCCTGGGATATATGCAGCAGAATATGAACTCCCGTCGCGCACATCCACAAAGATCGCCTGCCCTGAATCGTAGGCTCTTTTAGCCTGTTCAAGAGTCACCCGTTGCACTTGCGAGACTGCTGCTGGTGTAGGGGTAACTTTGGCTGCCTGGCGTTGCCTCAGCTCCACATAAGCGGATGCCGCTATCATCAACAGCACAGCGCCGCCAATCAATAACCAGGGCAACATGTTCTTGCGATGCATTAATGACTCAGCCATCCTGCTTCATTGTAACTGTTTTGTACCGGAGATACAGGATATTTTACCTTTGATTTTAATTTGCACATGCTGAAAAAATTTCGATGAGAAGAAGTGAGCTCGGTCATGGATAGTCTTATGTAAATTCAGGAACTGCCTGGCAAACCAGCCTCTGGCCTATTTACGAAAGTCACCTTGTAGAATCAGCCTCCGTCCGTTAGCTCACGGGAAAATGAAATGGCTATATTGACTATAGTTGGCGAAACCCCAATAATCTCAAATTAATTCCAATGCTTTGGCGCTGATTAATATCTAAAATGATAGTAGCACATGGTGTTACAAAACTTTTGAACTGGAGAGTTGCATCATTAGCTGACTGACGTGAATGTGTTTCACTGATAAAGTTTGGCGCTTGGAATGTATTGGAATATCAGCGGAGGCAAGGTGGAGAAGTTCCTGGCAAAACTCGTAATCAGTTTGGGGATCATTTTGACCCTCCTGGCGGTTACGGGTGGCACTGATCTGGTATATTCAGCTTTCGCCGCTACTCCTGCAAGCCCCAACTCCACATTAACGGGCCAGCAGCAGGACCCTCAGAATTCACCCATTAGCTATATCAGCAGCCAGGCGTATTTTGAAAGCGCACAGGTAGCGCTAAATTTCCTGGATGAATCTATCGGCCTCGCCAACCACGCTGATTGCTATACTTGTCATTCCGGTACGCCTTCGGTATCTTCAGCATTGATAAACTCAGAAATAAATCAGGTCATCTGGATGCAGCGCCACATTGAGGTAGACATGGAATGTGCCGGGTGTCACACCCAAAGAGTTGGAGGATTATTCGGGCATTTTGGTGGTGATGACTAAATGCCAAAAACTGGGGGAAATACTGAGCGTGGAAGAATCCCACGCTCAGGCCATTTAAATAGGTATTGTTGCATTAATCGGGGCTGTTTATCTACAATAATCAGCTCATTTTGGGGTTTCGGCTTCACCTTTCTTCGTAGTGCCCATATTTATTCCACATTTTTCCAGCTGCGATAATATCTCAGCATGCGATTCATACCATTGGCCCCACTTTCGCGAGATGTGCTCCGTCCAGCTGTAATTATCATAGGTATAGGTTTCCTGGCGCCCCTTCTCCAGGCGGATTTTTATTTTATCCTTGCTGTAATAATTTTGCGCCAGGTAGCCCTCGTCCATCACTTTCATCGCTTCTTCAACCATCTCATCTGTAAATTCGGGGTATTCGTCCTCGAATAAATTAAATTTTATCGGGTAGCGTGGCCGGGGAGGCGGGTTTTCAGCCGGGTAGCCCATCACCAGTTGTACCAGCGGGAAGACCTGTGGTGGCAGTTTATACTTCTTTGCGATTTTATCGGCCATATACGGAGCAGCTCCTAAAAAGCAGCTGCCCATGCCAAGGCTCTCCGCTGCAATGACCATATTTTCAGCCATCAGCGTGGCATCCTGGACACCGAATAACAGCATGGATAGGTCATTTGTCACCCGCTTCCAACCCCTCTTTTCCATGATCACATCCATTCGGTGCAGGTCTGCACATATGGTGAATAGCCATGGCGCCCCAAAAGGTACCCCTTTGCGCGTGAGCAGCAGGCTACCCAGTTGTGCTGCGAATGGGGCCTGCTGACCGGCGCGCACCACTGCTTGCAGCACTTCTTCGGAGGGCACCTCCTTGGTATACTTGCGGATCGATTTGCGGTTCATCATTAGCTCAATTATTGCGTTGCTCATAAATCTTCCTCATATAAGTAAATTTTACCTTCTTAGCTTCAGTATAAACTTGTTTTGCATTTTAGTTCTCTTCTGCATTTTTCGCCGTCCAAATCATTGACCTGGCGAGTAATTATCATGGTCAAATCGATTAAATGCTGGCCTCCGCGATCCAAACCCAGGATAATCTACCACAAACCCTTGCGGGTCAACCTGCAGCTCAGCCATAAACCTGCCTACCCCACTTTCATATCGGTATGATAATTTCCCCGTCCGTTGGTATCGCTGGGCTAAGGGCTCTAAAGTAAAACTTGGGAACCTCAGCCATGCTGGGCTGATGTCCGCCGCCTCCCCAATCTCCAGTCCAAGCCTCCTGATGGGTAGCAGGTTGGTGCAGGGGCTGAAATTCAGGTCCAGATCGATGCTACCCGCCGCCCCTGGAACCTCCTTTTCATTCAGCCACCATCGCTTCTCACTGTTTACCCTGATGTGGATATCGATGCGCTCATCTCCTGCCCAGCCTTGCACCTCGGCTGATTGGGTCTGCCAGCTCTGGTCGCAAGCGATGCGATAACTTAACTGGCAGGGCTTTTGTTTATGTGCGAATACTGCCGTCCCCTCCAGTTGCCAGTTCTCACCCAGCCACCATAACCAGCAGGCTTCATGACCCGGCATGTAGATGCCACGCCACAATACATGGCGGATGAGCGAGCTACTCTCATTTTTCATTGATTTAGTAAATCGATTCGTATGTCACTCAGCACTATTATATATACCCCTTTTTCAAAGCCTTGGTTCGGATGACATGTAGCTTGGATTACGTATAAACCGGTTGGGATATCTGGCAGGATAAAATTGTGTTCAGCGGGTGCAAGTGATTTTCGCCGCCAGGTCGTCGCGAAACGCCGGGATTGTGATAATCAGGCGGTTTCCACGGCTGATGACGGCCTCAGTTCCAAGCCATCTGGCTCGCTGTGGATCATACCATTGCACTGTATATCCACCTTCGTTCACATTGTCCAGCGTGAGCACCAGGTTCTCTTCCAACGGGGGCTGGTAAGATGCTGATCCCTCACCTTCAGTTCTTGCGTCAATGGAGGCCTGGGTGGTATAAGCATCGCTCCGCAGCCACACAAGAATATTCTCACCTTTCAAGCCCAGCCCCTCCACCCCTGATTGGCCACCGTCGGCATAGGTTATTTTTAGGGGATAAAACGGCTGGTACTCGGCAAGGTTCTCTCCGTTCAGAAAAGTCGCCAGGCCATTGAAGTGGTACCAGAGGTAGTTGGCTTCCACGTAAGTATCCCACCACCAGTACATGCCACTACCAGCGTAACCGCTGAAGGTGGTTGCCCACAGCCCATTGTGTAGGTGGATGCCGCTGGTTTCCACATCCTCGCCATCATTGGCAGCGGAATATCCAAATTCCCCCATCAACACCGGTTTCACCGGGATGGCTTTCTCTAGCTCCTGCAAATCCCGCGCTGCCCTGCCTGCCAGGTCATAGTTCTTTGCGCTACTCTGGCTGGAGTATTCGTGCTTTTGGACGATGTCCAGCTCGGGCAGCTCCCAGGTGGGTGAATTGTTCCGCATCGCGTAGCTGTAGGTAGTCAGGTGGTGGTTCACATCCCGCTGGCCCAAATAAGCTGTCATTTGCTGCAACCACGGCACCAGGTCCCTATCAGAAATGCCGGTCAGGTTAACCTCGTTGAACCATTCCCAGGCCAGGATTTTCGTCGAGTATCCCCACCGGTTGACAATATAGTTCAGCCGGCGTTGGTAATAATTGATAGCGATTGGGTTGGTCACGAATTGGCCCGGGTCAGAAAGTGGCCCTCCCAGGGCGATGTTGTAGGGGTTGTCCTTCCATTCTGTGTTGGTCACCAGGCTCAATGGGCCATGATTCATCAGCACCAGGATGATCTTCACGTCGTACTGCTCTGCCAGGTCGAATAGCTGGTCCAGTAACCAGGCTTCATATCGTCGCTTATCGTAATTACCCAGCCCGGTATCTTCCCACTCGATGCCAAAAGACCATGCAGCCATCCACACCCGGATGGTATTGCCTCCATTGGCAGTAAAAATCTTCATCCAGCGGTTATACGTTTCAACGGGGTCGCACGTTCCACAACTCCACGCCATGTTCAAACCGATAGGAAAAAATGTTGTGCCGTTATCATATGCCAGGTAACGCGGGTTGTCGGCGTTGATGCGTATGAACCCCGGGTTTCTCGAGTCGCTCACTTGGAATGAAAAAGTCTCGCTGCGCAAGCCTGGTTTCATCGTGTAGGCCACTGCGCTCCACTCGCCGGTTTCATCGGGTGTGAATCTTACCCTCCAACCCGGTCTACCCTTCTTTTGGCGGGTTTGCAGGTCGTAGTCCTGGTACCAGAACGCGCCCACATCCGATTCTTTTCCCGAGGGGGCTGTGAAAACCACGCGCAGGTCAATTTCATCTGCGTCATAGGAGTTTTTCGCTTGCAGGTTGGTTTTAAGGCTCAGCTCCAATGTGGCATAACGCTTGATATTCACATTGCCTTGAGGGATAATCTGCAGGGTGGTTACCTCAGGCTGTGTGCTGGTTGATATCGCTGTGGGCAGTATTTCCGGCAGCCCGTGGTTCTGGCGGGTAGGTGGGTAAGATTGCATAGTGGAATATGTCGGCAAAGCTTCATTAACTGCCACCACCGGCCCATTGCACCCCGCCAGGACAAGCATCACGGCCATCACAATTATAGAGTGACTGATCTTCAACACAGCACTTTCATCTGGTTGTCAACAAAGTTCCTCGGTAAAACTGGCCATTGCCTGCCGCAGGCAGGCTGTGAAACACGATTTATAGTATACGAATAATAAAATTTCGCTTGATTAGGTACGTGATTAATTATAAACCTTGCCTGGCATGTAGGTAATGAGCATTCAGCCGGGCGTATAATCTAATCAGCCCCGTACATCATCTCACGCTGCCGGCCTTTCGGCAGGCAACCACTGTGCGGTTAGCCTTCAGGTGTGGCTTCGAAAGCGCAGCTTCGGTCCTGATCGTCTCTAGGTAAACGACCACATTTCCCCTTCACTGCTTAAGCCGCTGGTCTGCTGATCCTGGTTATTTTCTTTCAGCTGAACAAGCGTTATCCTGAACTGCAATCTGACGCCTGTACCACCGGCCCGCCCCTGACGATGGTCGTGTAGGTAATTAACCTGGGTATGCGATGCATTTCGGTACGGGTGGGTTGTTATATAGTAAAATCCTGATGCCCGGTGGATTCAAGTAATGGATGTACACATTCAAATTGGTAAACCCAATGCGTACGCTGGCCAGACCCTGGCCTTGAAGGATATCGATATCACCATCCCACACAGCCAGATCACGGTCATTCTTTGCCCACCCGGTTGCGGGAAAACCACCCCGCTTAACTACCTCAACTGGTTCCTGGAGCTGGATGGCAGTACACGCATTTCGAGGCCGGCGTTGACCGATCTAGAAGATAGTCCACTCCCGAGATGGACATCACCAGGATATGTAAAAAGATCGGTTTACTATCCGGTCAAATTTGATCCAAGGATTGGTATACATGGCTGATTTACGCGATTCGCCGGTCTTCATCGCCGGTCACCCCAAATCGGGTACCAGCTTGCTGCGCTCGGTGCTCGATTCGCATCCTGAGCTGGTGGCGTACCCCGAGGAGACGCATTTCTTCCGCCGTTATTTGCCCAAGGCACATGGCGCTGATTTATCTCAAAAATTGGATCTTTCAGACCGCTACATCACCCATATCTTCGAGTGGAACCCGGCCAATCCCCCTGCCCACCAGGCAGGCTATCCCGATCGCGACTATTCCTCAATTTCGGTTACACAGGTACGTCAGTTTGTACGTCAGTTTGTTGCCGAGCGTTTTGCTCACGATGGCGATATGCTCAGTGCCGTAATCTTGTCTTTCGGTAAAGTTTCCGGCCAGCTGACAGGCTCGTCGCATCATTGGGTGGAAAAAACACCCTACAATGAGCACTACGCTGCCCAAATCTTCAAATGGTGGCCTGACGCCCGCATTGTCCATACCGTGCGAGACCCACGTGATAACTTCGCCTCCTATCACCGCAAGCACGCCGATTGGAGTTCAGAAGCTTTCGCCCTGAATTGGCTGCATTCCACCCAGGCCGGCCTGGATAACCGCCAATTATACGGGCCTCACCGCTACCTGTTGCTTCGCTTCGAAGACCTCACCAGCGCACCGGATCAGAAACTCGGCCAGCTATGCCAGTTCTTGGGCATTAACGACGATCCCTCCCTGCGCCAGCCGGTGCGTGGGGGCAAACCCTGGGGCGGGAATTCTATGTTTGCCGACCAATTTACCAGCATCAGCGCTGCCCCGGTAGGCCGTTGGATGGAAAGCCTCCGACCGGATGAAGTTGCCACCCTCGAGCTGGTTGCCGGGTCGGTCATGCAGCAGTTGGATTATCCGTTGCATGGCAGGCTGGCATCCCTCGATCCATCCGCTCGCCGGCTGGTGCTTCGCCGCATGCTCTCCCTCACTCGGGTGGCAAATTCAGCTTCCGATCGCCTGGTGCTTCACAACGCCCTGCATAATTTCCAATTAACGACCAAAACTGAAAAAACCACTAGCACCCACCACGCTGCTCCGCCGGCTTGGCAGCTGCTTGCCGGTTTTTCGTATCTTTGGATAAAGGAGCTCTTTCATTAATGACCCCCCATTTGATCACCCCCTATGGTGGAAAACTTGTCAACCTGTTGATTGACGGTGAGCCGCGCCAGGCCCTGATCGCCCGCTCCAACCAGCTGCCATCCTTCAAAATTTCACCCCGCGCCCTCTGTGACCTGGAGCTGTTGGCCACCGGTGGTTTTTCTCCCCTCGACCGCTTCATGGGTAAGGCAGATTACGAAAGTGTGCTGCACCACATGCGCCTGATGAATGGCACGCTCTGGCCGCTGCCCATCACCTTGCCGGTCAACTCCGCCGACCTGCCTGCAGTGGGTGAAGAAGTGGTACTGCGCAATGCCAATAACGACTTGATTGCTATCCTGCAAATAGACGAAGTTTTCCATTGGGACCCCGAAACCGAAGCCATTCTGGCCTATGGCTCCAATGATGAGCGCCACCCCATGGTTTCCGAGATGGTACGCTGGGGTAAAGTATGTGTCTCGGGGCCTATGCAGGTGATCAACCTGCCGCGTTATTATGATTTCGTCAACCTGCGCCTTACCCCTGTCCAGGTGCGCCAGAAATTAACCGCCCTTGGTAATGAAAATGTGGTCGCCTTCCAAACCCGCAATCCCTTGCACCGCATCCACGAAGAGCTCACCAAGCGTGCTGCCAGTAAAGTAGGCGGCAGCTTGCTCATCCATCCGGTCGTTGGCCTCACCAAGCCCGGTGATATCGACCACTACACTCGTGTCCGCATTTACAAGTCCCTGGTAGACAACTACTACGAAAAGAATAAAACCCTGCTCAGCCTGCTGCCTTTGGCCATGCGCCTGGCAGGGCCGCGCGAGGCCCTGCTGCATGCCATCATCCGCCGCAACCATGGCGCCAACCACTTTATCGTGGGGCGCGATCACGCTGGGCCTGGCAAAGACAGTGCCGGCAAGCCCTTCTATGGCCCATACGACGCCCAGGAGCTCATGCAGAAATATGAGAGCGAGCTGGGTGTGAAAATGGTGCCTTTCGAGGAGCTGGTCTACCTGCCGGACGAGCAAAAGTACGTCGAAGCTAAGGACGTGCCTGCTGGGGCACGTGTGCTCAATATCTCCGGCACCCAGGTGCGCGATGACTATCTCACCAGGGGCAGGCTGCTTCCCGAGTGGTTCACCCGTCCTGAAACGGCTCAGATTTTGCGCCAGATGTACCCCCCACGCCACCAGCAGGGCGCCTGCATCTGGTTCACCGGCCTCAGCGGTTCGGGCAAATCCTCCACTGCCGACGTGCTGGTATCTTTATTGATGGAATATGGTAAGCAGATCACTATCCTGGATGGTGATGTGATCCGCACTCACCTCTCCAAGGGCCTGGGGTTCAGCAAGGAAGACCGCGACACCAATATCCTCCGCATCGGTTTCGTGGCCAGCGAAATCGTACGCCACGCTGGGGTGGTCATCTGTGCTGCTATCAGCCCCTACCGCGCCATCCGCAATGAAGTCCGAAAGATGGTGGGGGATAACTTCGTGATGGTCTACATGGATACACCCATCGATGTGTGTGAGCAACGTGACTCTAAGGGTCTGTACGCCAAAGCTCGCCGCGGAGAGATCCAGGGCTTTACCGGCGTAGACGACCCCTATGAGCCGCCCATCGAGCCCGAGATCACCCTGCATACCCTGGATACCACGCTTGATGAAAATGCGCACTTGATCATCGAATATCTAAAAGTGCAAGGCTTCCTGTTAGTGGAATGAGGTTAGCTCACCTCCCAATTCGGGCAAGGAAGGTGAATTATTCTTGATATTCCACGGGTCAGCCGGAGCTAAGCTGGTATTCTCCTAAGTTGCGGGTCAATCAGCGTTTAAATTTCTTCGACATCTATTGATTAGCCCCCGTACCCTGCTGTGGTTAGTGGGTGAAAATTGCCGTATGTACATGCCCTGTTGCTCGATCTACTTGACTGGCAATTACTCACCGCCCTTTTTTCACTGGTCGGCGAAGGCCGACCTTGTGCTCTTTGAAGACGTGGTTTCACCCACCGCTCTAATCCATGAAATCCGTGAAACCTGTGCCAAGTGTTTTTCTTGGCGCCGTGGTTAAAACCTGTACCAAGTGCATTGCTTGGTATCCGGTCACCTGCATCGTAGATTTGTTCGATGCGGGTGTCAGCTAGCTCGGCAAGTTATTTCCTTGACAGGTAAATACTCACCAGGTTTCTTTATGCTGAATGACCAGAATGGCAACCGTAAATCTTCTCCTCAAGTTGTCATTGCGAAGCAGGCGTCCTGCTAATCCGAAGGTAATATTGTCCTCCGAAGCCCGCTGAAGCAACCCGCTCTTAGATATTCGTGGAATGTCTTTCATTTATTCTATTATGGTGAGTAATTACCTTGACAGAATAGAACACATGTGCTATATTTACTCTTGTTATCATCCACCACATGGGTTAATCGTTTGACGATGATAAGGATATTAACCAATATATACGCCTTTATCCACTAATCCTCTTCACCAGCCTATTTCCAACAGCCTGCCTTGCAACCTTACTTTCAAAATCGGAATATGTGAAATATTAATTGTATCGAATTGTATTTTTTCTGAAACAATGATCACTGACAGGGATATTCAATCCATTTTTTTTACCAACCAGGGGGCAAATAACTCTAATTCTCAGCATTCGAATCAAATTCAGACCTTTAATAGACGATTATAATTATCCCTATGGATCTCTTCACTCACGCTCATGAGCAGCGCATGCGCACCGAGGCGCCCCTGGCAGCCCGCATGCGACCGCGCACCCTGGAGGAGTTCGTCGGTCAGCAGGATATCCTCGGTCCGGGCAAGCTGCTGCGTCGCGCCATCGAAGCCGACCACTTGTTCTCCTCCATCATCCTGTGGGGGCCGCCCGGCTCCGGCAAGACCACCCTGGCCATGGTCATCGCTCATCTTACCAAGTCGCACTTCGATACTCTCTCCGCCGTCCTGGCAGGCAAAGCCGAGCTCAAGGAAGTGCTGGAAGCTGCCACCGAGCGCCGCAAGCTCTATCAGAAAAAGACCATCCTGTTTGTGGATGAGGTCCACCGCTGGAACAAAGCCCAGCAAGATGCCCTGCTGCCCCATGTGGAAAACGGCACCGTCACTTTCATCGGCGCCACCACCGAGAATCCCTACTTCGAGGTGATCGGCGCCCTCGTCTCCCGCTCCCGCGTCTTCCAGCTGCGCCCCCTGGCTGACCCGGATGTGCACCTGCTGCTCGAGCGTGCCATCCAGGACCCCGAGCGCGGCTATGGCTCCCGTAAAATCGAGGCTGATGAGCAGGCGCTTGAGCATATCATCCACGTGGCAGGTGGCGATGCCCGCAATGCCCTGAATGCCCTCGAGCTGGCCGTCGAGTCCACCCCGCCCAATGAGCAGGATGTCATCCATATCACCCTGGGTGTTGCCCAGGATTCCATCCAGCGCCGTGCCGTCCTATACGACAAGGATGGTGATGCACACTACGATACCATCTCGGCCTTCATCAAATCGGTACGTGGCTCCGACCCCGATGCCGCCTTATACTGGCTGGCCAAGATGCTTTATGCCGGTGAAGACCCGCGTTTCATCCTCAGGCGTCTGATCATCCTATCCGGTGAAGATATCGGCCTGGGTGACCCGATGGGGTTGGTGGTTGCCAGCGCTGCCGCCCAGGCGTTCGACTACATCGGCATGCCCGAAGGGGTTTACCCCATTGTGGAAGCGACCCTCTACCTGGCTACAGCCCCCAAGTCCAACACGGCCACCTCCTACTTCAAAGCCTTCCAGCTGATCGAAGAGCAGGGCACAGGTGACGTGCCTCGCCATTTGCAGGATAGCAACCGCGATGCGGTTGCCTTGGGCCATGGCGCTGGCTACAAGTACCCGCATGAATCGCCCGATCACTTCCTGCCGCAGCAGTATCTGCCCAGGCCGCTGTTAGGCACCCATTTCTACAATCCCTCCAAACAGGGATATGAAACTGAGGTGGCTGAGCGCCTGGAGCGCTGGCGCGCCGCCCAACGCAAAGCCCTGGGGATTACCAAAACTGAGGAACTCCCCGAGCTCACCCAGGAAACCATTCTGGATATCAAACGCAAGCACAAATCCACCTGAGGTCAGGCTTATGCCCGTTTTTCTGCTCATTCGTCATGGCGAGACCGATTACAACAAGAAATCACGCATTGCCAGCCGTTTACCCGGGGTGCATCTGAATCGCAGAGGGCTTCAGCAAGCCCAGCAGCTCGCTGAAAAGCTGGCTGACGTTCCAATAAAGGCGATTCACTCCAGCCCTTTGGAGCGTGCCATAGAGACTGCCCAGCCGCTTGCCAGGGCACTGAACCTGGAGATCGTGCCCAACCCTGGCTTATTGGAGACGGACTGTGGCGATTGGCAGGGTCGATCAATTAAAAAGTTGCACCGTCAGAAAATCTGGCAATCCGTCCAGCAGCATCCTTCTTTATTTCACTTCCCGGGCGGAGAGTGGATCGGCGAGTGCCAGCATCGCATGGTGCAGGTGCTCGAGACCCTGCGCCTGGGTTACACCCGTGATGATGTGGTAGCTTGCTTCAGTCACGCCGACCCCATCAAGCAGGTGATTGCCTACTACTTGGGGCTGCCTCTCGATAATTTTCAGCGCCTGTCCATCGACCTGGCTTCCGTCACCGCGCTGCAAATCACCGAAAACGCCAGTCATCTGTTTACGTTGAATTACAACCTGGGATTCAGCTGGGATGCATTCCAGCCTTCCAGGCCTGGCAAGGTCAGGAATCCATCCAAATCATAACCGGCCATCTCGGTTTAGTACGAATTATTGGTATACTACGTTCATGACAGATATCGATATCGATCTTCACCCTGTTGACCACATCTCAGCAGATGCGCTCGGCCAGCCGGGTAAACGTGTCTTCTACATCCAGGGTTGGCAGGGGGAGCGTACCGTTACCCTGATCATTGAAAAACTGCAGTTGCAGACCCTCGCAGTTGGCATAGAACAGTTCCTGTCGGAAGTGCATGAGAAGGTTTCCGATCTGAGAGAGGCATCCGCCGAGTATGAAGAGGAGCAGATGCACATCCACCCCCCTGTTGACCCGCTATTTCGGGTAGGCGAGTTCGGCTTGGGTTACGATGCCGAAAATGACCTGATGGTTTTGGTTGCACGTGAGCTGGCAGCCGAGGAGAATCCCTCCGAAGAGGGTGGTGTGGTGCGTTTTTGGTGCACTCGCGACCAGCTGCGCGCTCTTGCCAGTTGGGGCATCGAAGTAGCCTCCCGTGGCCGTCCGATCTGCCCACAATGCGGACAGCCAATGGATCCCGAAGGTCATTTCTGCCCTAAGAAAAATGGGCATAAGCACTGACAGGTAAATCTGCAGTTTTTTGGAATATACCTCACCGGTTGAGCCGGCTGATCAGGGAACTCAATGCCCAAATTGGAAACTTCCATCATCCTGAATGTGCTTCAAAACGGCGAAATTAATATCAAAGGTGAGTTCGCCTGGGGTTCTAATTACACGTTCTTGGCAGAAGTGTGCCTGGATGGTCGTGTATTGCAAGCTGTCTACAAGCCCAGCCGGGGTGAACGCCCTTTGTGGGATTTTCCCCCCGCCAGCCTTGCCTGCCGTGAGGCTGCCGCTTATCTGGTGAGTGAAGCCTTGGGATGGGAGCTCGTACCCCCCACGGTATATCGTATGAAAGCCCCTCTGGGCCCCGGCTCTCTCCAGTTCTACATTGAGCATGACCCCGAGATGAATTACTTCAGCCTGGGTGAAGCAGAGCGCCAGCGCCTCCGCCCGGTGGTGCTCTTTGATATATTGGTCAATAATGCCGACCGTAAAGGCAGCCACTTGCTCTACGGTGACGATCAACACCTGTGGCTGATCGACCATGGCATCTGCTTTCATGCTGAAAATAAGCTGCGCACTGTGATTTGGGATTTCATCGGCGATCCAATCCCTGATAACCTTCTGAACGATATACGCTGCTTTCGCCAGCTTCTAATCCCTGGACAGGACCTGTATACGAATCTCCAGGCGCTGCTCAAACAAATAGAAATCCACGCCCTCACCATGCGGGTAGAACACCTGATAACCCAGGGGCAATTCCCTGCGCCAAATCCTGAAGAGCGTTCCGTCCCCTGGCCGCCCATATAGCCATATGACCCATCAACGTCTTGCTTTACTCGGTTTTGGAAATGTCGGGCAAGCCTTTGCCCACCTGTTGCTCAACAAGAGAGACCAGCTGGCACGCCAGCATGCACTCACCTTCAGCATCACTGGCATTGCCACGCGCTCGCGTGGCATAGCCCTCGATCCGCAGGGCATTGACATTGAGCGTGCCCTCCAGCTTATCTCACAGGGTTCCAGCCTGGCTTCGCTCTCAACTCAGCCACTTGTATCGGATCCGGTCGATTTCATTCACCGTTGTGATGCTCAGGTGCTCTTCGAAAACACCCCGGTGAATTATGTGGATGGCCAGCCCGCGGTTTCATACCTGCGCCTCGCCCTCCAGCAAGGCATGCACGCCATCACCGCTAACAAGGGCCCGCTGGTTCATGCCTACCGTCAGCTAAGCGAGCTTGCTGCATCGCAGGGTCGCAAATTTTATTTTGAATCCGCTGTAATGGATGGTGCGCCAATTTTTTCACTATTCCGCCACAGCCTGCCTGCCATCCAGCTGCGCGCCTTTCATGGTATCTTGAACTCCACCACCAACCTGGTCCTTACCCGTATGGAGCAGGGTGACAGCTTCGATGCTGCTGTCGCTTACGCCCAATCCATCGGCCTGGCGGAAACCGACCCATCTGGTGACATCGATGGTTGGGATGCAGCGGTCAAGGTGGCTGCCCTGGTCACCGTTCTGATGGGCATTCCCCTCAAACCAATGGATGTGCAGCGCACGGGCATCCGCCACCTCGCTGCGCAAGATGTAACACGGGCCCAACAGCAGGGCAAGCGCTGGAAGCTTGTCTGTTCAGCCCGGCGCCAGACCGGCCATGTTACAGCAATCGTCGAGCCGCAGCTGGTGGATAGCGAATCGCCTTTTTATGGGATCAATGGCACTTCCAGCATCGTCACCTTTGAAACCGATATGCTCCCCCAACTTTCTATTGTTGAAGGTAACCCTGGACCAGAAACCACCGCTTATGGTCTGCTGGCAGATTTGATCAACACCACTCGCCAAGTTTTATAGCAGCATCTAAAAGGAGGGCAAATGAACTTTGGGATTTACACCCCTAATTTTGGGGCTGAAACCACGCCTCTCTTGTTGGCAGATTTAGCCGCTGAGGCTGAAGAGGCCGGTTGGGATGGCTTTTTCTTATGGGACCATATCGTCTACAGCCGCAGGCAAAAACTCCCGCTTTATGATCCCTGGGTGACCCTGGCAGGCATTGCCATGCGCACCCACCACATCCGCATCGGCACCACGGTCACCCCCATTGCCCGCCGCCGTCCCTGGAAGCTAGCCCGCGAAACGGTCACCCTGGATCACCTCTCAGGCGGCAGGCTGATCCTCAGTGTGGGAGTGGGTGATCCCGACGAAGATGATTACGGCACCTTCGGTGAGCCCACCGACCGCAAGGTGCGGGCTTCCATGCTGGACGAGGGCCTGGAAATCCTGGATGGCTTGTGGAGCGGGAAACCGTTCGCCCACCAGGGTGATCATTACCAGGTAAAGAAGGTCACTTTCCTGCCCGCACCCGTGCAATCCCCGCGCATTCCCGTTTGGGTAGGAGGCTTCTGGCCTCACAAGCGCCCGTTCCGGCGGGCTGCCAGGTGGGATGGAACTTTCCCCTTGGGAAACCCATTTACTCGCACCCCCAATACCGTGCGTGACATCCGCGCCTATATTGATCAGCACCGTCAAAACCCGGCTCCGTATGATATCGTCATCATGGGTGGCACGCTCGGCAATAATCCTGTGGCCGCTCGCAGGCGTGTGGCCACATACCAGGATACCGGGGTGACCTGGTGGCTGGAAAGCCTGTTCCGCTGGCGTAATTCAATTGAAGATATGCGCCAGCGTGTACGACAGGGACCACCTCGCTTAGACTGATGACCTGTTCCATCCAACCATGTAGGAGAGAAAAATTATGCCCGTTGGTCGTTTTTATGCTGGTATTGCCACGGTAATCTGGTCTCCAGCGAGTTTACAATACTTGCTGCTTCACCGTTCGGCCCAATCTGCAGTCAGGCCGTCAGTGTGGGAATGCGTCACCGGGCGTGTGGACCAGGGGGAAAGCTTCGATGATACCCTTCACCGTGAGGTCCACGAAGAATTGGGGGTCACTGTCGAGGTTGATCATATCCTCGGCACGGCCCATTATTACCGCGGTACCCCACTGCCTGAGAATGAGCTGGTGGGTGTCGTTTACTTTTGCACCCTTGACCATACCACCCCCATTCGCCTGAGTGCAGAACACGTGGAATATCGCTGGCTACCCTTCAACCAGGCCATTGAGCTGTTATCTGCCCCTGACCCTAGCACGCAATGGACAAGGCGGGTAATCCAACATGCCGAAGCCATTCGCCCGCTGTTGCCGCGGGAGCTGCTTGGCTTTCAAATCACTGCTGGCTTTGAGTTTGGTTAAGCTATGGCGTGAAAGCTCTTGCCTTTGGGAACTGTGCCTTTTACCTGCTCAATCCCGGATATCCGGGAAGTCATAGAATACCGGCTTGGAAGATACCCGCATGGACATCACATTGATGAAGTACCGGATATCTGAATCGAATGAGCTCCTGAACCTTCTCCCGGATGTTTTTACCACCAGGCTCTTATCAACGATCAGCCTGCCCACTTTACGCAACTTGAGTGTCAACCAGTAATCCACGGTCAGATTAACCTTCGGGTCAATCCCCCCAATTTCCTCTACTGCCTCCCGCCGAACCGCCATATTATTTCCGGGTAACGCCTTATTGAGGTACAGGATTGAGCGAAAGGTCACATCGACGATGGGTTGGATGTCATAAAACGCTAATTTACCGCCCACACCAACCACTTGTGGTGATTCATCAAAATGGGCCAGGATCCTTCCTAGCCAGTTATGTGGGACGATACAATCTGCATCCGTAAAAGCAATGAATTCGGTCTGGCAGACATCGATGCCTCTGCGTATGGCGTGCACATACCCTTTCAATGGTTCTTCTTCCACCTTGACGCCTTTTTCCATGGCAATTTTGGCTGTCAGGTCGGTTGAGTTGTTATCAATAACGATGATATCGTATTTTTCCCGCGCCAAGCTCTGGTTCAACAGGGATTCGAGACACCCTGCAATTAGCAGCTGCTCATTATATGCTGGCACGATCACCGTTACTACTTTTTCCATCACGTTCCTCCCAATGAATGTGCCAAGGATAATACACCTGCCTTTTTTTTCATTATATTCGCCCACCATATAACCGGCGTATAATATCGATTAACAATTAATTAGTACACATTGTACCAGAGGTCTGTATGGATATTCCTAATTTGGAACATATTTTTCTTCCCACCAATGGCATTCGCCTGCACGTGGTGCAGAGCGGCTCACGTTATGGCCCGCTGCTGATCTTGCTCCATGGTTTCCCCGAGTTTTGGTATGGTTGGCGGCACCAGGTTCAGCCTCTGGTAAATGCCGGTATGCGCGTCTGGCTGCCAGACCAGCGCGGCTACAACCTGAGTGACAAGCCCAGGGGCATCGCTGCATATCGCCTGGATGAGCTCGCCAGAGATGTGATTGGGCTGATCGACGCCGCCGGTGTGGACCAATGCTTACTCGCCGGGCATGACTGGGGTGGCGCTGTAGCCTGGTGGGTAGCATTGCAATACCCCACTCGCCTGCGCAAGCTTGCCATCCTCAACATGCCCCACCCTGCAGTGATGCGACGCAGCCTCATGCGCAGCCCTGCCCAATTACGACGCAGTTGGTACATCTTCGCCTTCCAGTTCCCTATCCTCACCGAAGCCATGCTGCGTAATAACGATTGCGCTTTGTTGGTGAAGGCCTTGCTGTCTGGGAGCAGGCCTGGCTCATTTACCCAGTTCGATCTCGACCTTTATCAGCAGGCCTGGTGGCGCAAAGGTGCCCTCGCCGGCATGCTCAATTGGTACCGGGCTGTCGTGCGCATGCCCCCTAATATGAACCGCGACCTGCGCATCAAGCTGCCCACACTGCTGTTGTGGGGCGCACAAGATGTGGCTTTGGGCCGCGCAATGGCTCAGCCCAGCCTTGATCTATGTGATGCAGGCAGGCTGGTGATCTTTGAAAATTCGAGCCATTGGGTGCAGCACGACGCCGCCGAGTCGGTAAACAAGCACCTGGTGGAGTTTTTCACCGCTTCGTAGGGATTTTATGCCCGCCTCCATGCCTGAGCCAGCACTGACCTACCTGCAGCTGCGTGAGCGTGTCTTGCACCTCGATCCTGTCCGGCTAAACCTGGCTCCTTCCGCCGCCACCCCTCATGTTTGGGGCGTGCTGGTTGAAACCGGTTACGAAGTGGGCACCGCCACCCTGGTTTCACTGGCTGATGGCACCACCAGCCTGTATTACAGCACAGGGGGTGGCCTGCTAGGCAGCAGTGATTATTCCCCGCTCGCCGAAGCCTCCCAAAACCTGGTATTGCAGGCTGAGAAATTCCTTCACCACATGTCGCAAAGCGTTGGCGACCTCCCCCTGCCTGCCGTTGACCAGGTTAGCTTCATCTTTCTCACCTTTTACGGGATAGTATCAACCCAGGCTCCTGAGCAGCGACTCACCTCAGGCAAGCATGTCCTCTCCCCCCTGTTTATGGACGCCCGCGCAATCCTTGAACAGTTGCGCATATTGGCAGATAAAAAACACACATGACCATCTCACCAGGCGAGTTTGACATTGTCACCGGTGCCTTCGGCTATTCAGGGAAATACATCACTCGGCGCTTGCTGGACATGGGCCGCACCGTCCGCACTTTGACCAATTCGGTCAACCGCCCAAGCCCTTTTGGCGAGCAGGTCCGGGCATTCCCATTCAACTTCGACCATCCCGATCGACTGCTAGAATCCATGCGCGGTGCAGGTGTGCTATATAACACCTACTGGGTGCGCTTCAACTATGCCAATTTTTCACATGCCGCCGCTGTTGAAAACAGCTTGCGGCTATTTGACGCTGCCCGCCAGGCGGGTGTAAGGCGGGTCGTCCATATCAGCATCACCAACCCTTCCGAGACCTCCCTTTTACCATATTTCAGCGGTAAAGCCCGCCTTGAGCGTGCCCTGCTTGAATCCGGGCTATCTTACGCCATCCTGCGCCCGGCGGTGCTGTTTGGCAAGGAAGATATCCTGATCAATAACATCGCCTGGACGTTGCGCCACCTGCCCATTATTGGAATCTTCGGAGATGGCAATTATCGCTTACAGCCCATCTTCGTAGACGACCTCGCTTTACTGGCTATCGAGCAGGGCCAACATCAGGACAATCTCATCCTCGATGCGATTGGGCCCGAGACATTTACCTATCGCCACCTGGTGCAAACCATCGGGGATATTATTGGCAAAAAACGTCGGATTATCTCGATGCCGCAGGAGCTCTGCTACTGGTCGGGATGGCTGATCGGCAAGTTGATGGGGGATGTGCTCATCACCCGCGACGAAATTGCCGGACTGATGCAGAATCTTTTATTCACCCACTCTCCCCCTGCCGGGAATACCGCCCTCACAGCCTGGGGCAGGCAGCATGCCTCCACGCTCGGATTGCATTATGCCAGTGAGTTAAAGCGCCGTTTGGATCGTCAGGCACCCTATATCAGCTTCTAATTCATCACGGTAGTAAAATACATGGCACAGACAAGCATGGTAACGAGCCCACCTCATCCCTTGAACATTACAGTCATTCCTGCCCAAGTTGCTGAGCGCCCCATCCTGCGCAACCTGCTGGAGCTCTATCAGTATGACTTCAGCGAGTTCGATGGTTCCGACCTGGAGCCGTCGGGGCTGTATGATTACCCATACCTCGACCATTATTGGGTTGAGGCTGGGCGAACCCCGTTTCTGGTGAGGCTGGATAGCCAGCTTGCCGGTTTTGCCCTCGTAGCTCGCTATAATTATCTCACCGGGCAGAAGGATGCCTGGGTGTTGGCGGAGTTTTTCATCATGCGTAAGTACCGCCGGCAAGGTGTGGGTGAATATGTAGCCCGTTATATTTTCAGTCAATTCCCTGGTGAATGGCAGGTAGCGCAAATCCCCGAAAACATGCCTGCGACTGCATTTTGGAGAAAGGTTATCTCGCGCTACACCCACGGCAGATTTACCGAGCATGATTTGAACAATGATAACTGGCGCGGCCCGGTTCAGATGTTTTGCTGTCCGGCTGCAAATGAAGATGTTGTATAGTGTAGTGGATGATTGATTGTCGTCTCTAAAGCCCTGTAATGGTTGAATGCTGATGTCTAAACCCTTAATCGGTCTTACCACCTCTCCGATGTTCAATACCGGCAGGCTACCCGCTTTCGGCATTAACAAGCTCTACGCCAGGTCAATTTCTGCAGCCGGAGGATTGCCATTGTTGATCCCTCTGCACCTTTCCGGTGATGATCTTGATGCCCTCTTCCCTCATCTGGACGGCTTCCTGCTCACCGGTGGCGGTGATATTGATCCGCGCCTCTATGGGAACCCTCCTCATCCCAGCGTGCAGGGGTTGAGCGTTGAGCGCGACAGGCTGGAGATCCACCTGGTTCAGGCGTTCATCCAGGCAGGTAAACCCTTCCTGGGCGTTTGCCGGGGTTGCCAGGTAATCAATGTTGCTTTGGGTGGTAGCCTCTATGAGCACCTCCCTGAGCAATTCCCCAGCACAGTGATCCACGATAATCATCATCACCCCCGGAATTTCCTGGCTCATCAGGTAAGTATTATCCACGGCACTCGCCTGGCAGATATCTTGGCTGTTGCCACCGCTGATGTCAACAGCTTGCATCATCAAGGAGTGCGCAAACTGGCCGAAGAGCTTTCTGCGACTGCACATGCCCCTGATGGCCTCATCGAAGCTTTCGAGCTGCCCGCTTACCCATTTGGGCTGGCAGTTCAATGGCACCCCGAAGAGCTGCAGGAATATGCGCCTATGCGTAATTTGTTCCGGCAATTTGTGCTCGCCTGTCAGACAACCGCAGGGTAGGTGGCAAGCATGAATTTGAAGCCCTTACAACCCATCGGTATCTTTGACTCGGGCATTGGCGGCCTGACAGTGCTGCGAGCCATGCACCAGCTGATGCCCGATGAGCCACTGCTTTACATTGCAGACCAGGCTCATGTGCCCTACGGCTTGCGCCCACTTGAAGAGGTGCGCCAATACTCCGCAGCCATCACCCGCTATCTCCTCGACCAGGGTTCGCGGTTGATCGTGGTGGCTTGCAATACCGCCTCTGCCGCAGCGCTCAAATACCTGCGCCTCACGTTTCCCGATGTGCCTTTCGTGGGCATGGAGCCTGCCATAAAGCCAGCCACCGGGCACACTTGCAGCGGTGTGGTAGGCGTGCTCGCCACTCCCGCCACATTCCAGGGCGAGCTGTATGCTTCAGTGGTGGATCGCTTTGGTCGGGGGGTGAAGCTGCTCCAGCACACCTGTCCGGGTTTGGTCACCCAGATTGAAAAAGGGGAGCTTGATTCCGCTGAAACACGCCGCATCCTGGAAGAAGCCCTATACCCCATGCTCCAGCAGGGCATCGACACGGTGGTGCTGGGCTGCACCCATTATCCCTTCGTCATACCTCTCATCCGGCGGATTGCCGGCTCGGGCGTGCGCGTGATCGACCCTGCCCCGGCAGTCGCTCGCCAGGCTCAACGCTTGCTACTGGCAGCCAGCCTGCTCGACCTGGACTTTGATCTCGAACTTGCTGCCCTTGGAAAGCCCCGTCAGCTCCTGCAATTTGCCACCACAGGCGATGCAGCTCAAATGGAGCGCTTGCTTGCTGAGTTGCTGGGCGTGAATGCCCCCGTGGAGCATCTCGCCTGGAAGGCAGGCAGGCTGCTCTCCCACCAGTCCGGGCAAAAATAACCAGCCAGACAAATAAATGCCCTACATTGCTAGGCTAACTACTTCAGCGGTGAATCACCGGTGTATAAACAAGATTAGGGTCGATAGTAATAAATACTGAAGCCGGGAGCGAATCCTGCTCACCGTCATTCGCCACGAAGGTAAATTCATCCTCACCCAGGTACCCGGCCGCTGGCATATACATCAGGTTGGGTGCCTCCCCGCTTAACATGCCGTGGCTTGGCTGTGTGTTCACACTGAAAGTCAATCCATCACCGTCCACATCCGTCCCGCTCAGCATGATCGCCACCATCACACCCCCGCGAGTGGTCACA
The DNA here is from genome assembly GCA_964385625.1 of uncultured Anaerolineaceae bacterium. Taxonomy (GTDB): domain Bacteria; phylum Chloroflexota; class Anaerolineae; order Anaerolineales; family UBA4823; genus FEB-25. Next base: position 49,938 of record CAYLPS010000007.1, read on the forward strand.
TGTTGAGGCTCAGCCACCGGTGCGTCATTGACCGGGCTTATTTCAATGCTTACCTCCGCTGGCTCAGAATCAACCTGCCCATCATTAGCGACAAAGGTGAAACCATCGTTACCGTTGTAATTTGCTGTGGGTGTGTAAACCAGGTTCGGCGCGATTCCTCCCAGGATGCCATGGGTTGGGCTGGTAACCACTAAAAACGTAATTGGGTCTCCATCCTGGTCAGAGCCGCTTAACACAATATCCTTGGCCGTATCTTCTGCAGTGGTCACTTGCTGCGGGTATGCAACCGGTGCATGGTTGGGTGGCCCGATTACTGTATAGGTAAATAGCTGGCTGTCAGAGTTACCCGCGTAGTCGCTCACCGTGGCCAGCACACTATGCTCGCCGCCGCTGTCAGGGAATATGAATTGTGAATCGGGGATAAAACCGAGGTCGATGTAATAAACCCGGCACTCATAGTTCCCGCAGGTGGGCGGCACCACGTAGAAATCGTCCAGGTAAGCTGTATCATCTGCTCCTCCTGGTAGGGTGTCGAAGCGCCAGGTAGTTTGTATCGGCCCTCCATCCACTGAGAAGGTAATTTCCCACGGGGGCAGGTAATACACCTCATCCAAAATCAGGTCACGCGCCTGCACATACAGGCTGTATTCACCCTCAATTTCATTTCCGGGGTACACCTGCCCGTTTTTCAGTAACCCCACGCTCTGGATCTCAGGACCCACCGTATCGGGCAGCGCCACATTGAACGCGAAACCATTCACATACACTCCACCAGCTGCCAGGATATTCAGATGGATGTGGTTGAACTGCTTGCCAAATGACCATACTGGCCAATATATAATATTGCCAATATGGGTATCTGGGGTAATGTATCCTTCGTTCGGATCGGCCTGGTAGTCATACCATGCTTGCCATATCTCGTCGGGAATGGTCTCCATCTCAATATGGTGGTACTGCCAGATATATCCATCCGGATCCAGAATGGCAACCTCCCAATATAAGTCCCAACCTGGCTGGTAATTCTCTATGTTGATCACCTGTCCGCCTGAACGGTTGTACACTTCCGTGCCATTTACCTTCATCATGTCTATGCCGTGGTGAAAGTAGGGCGTGCCACCATAATCCTGATACGACTCCATGCTCCAGCCGATCGAATCCAAGTCAAACGGCCATTCATACACGCCATGCTTGCTCTTCAGTGTTGGGTCGCCAGTTGCCAGCTTGAGGTAGTCGGGGTGCCATGCCTGCTCGATTTGTTCTTCCACCCGCGGGTCAGCCGGATTTTGGGTTGTCAGGTCAAGATTATTGGAGCTTCCACTCACCTGCGCCCGGGCGATCGTACCCGTCAATGACCCCCCGAGCAGCATGGCTATCAGGATTACCACTATCAATAGTTTCAGATAACAACGCCACCCGTTGGTTGGCTCCGATGATCTGGATACATATTCAGGCATGGCATTCTCCTTGTTAATGTTGTTTGTAGCTTGGTATCGATAAAAGGGACTTGATGACTATATCACTTTTGAGAGTTCACGTCAAACCGCAATTGAATTGCGCACAAGTGCCGCCCGCGTTGCAGCAGGTGGTATACAATCACGCGTTGAAAATTGTATCCTGTTTGGGGTCAACTTCCAAGTGATGATTGGTCACCAATGATGATGCCCATCTTGCTGGGGTTCACCGTTATCCCCTCGAAATTAGTGAAGCTCAGGTCCCTGAAAGTGAAACCCATTTCTTGGCGTAGCCGCTCGAACAGCACTGTATAGCTCTCCAGGATGCGCCTATCCCAGTACAATTCCAGCCTCGAAGACGCCTCGCGAATGCTCCGGCTGTCGGGCCCCTCGATCTCCAGGAAATCACCTATGGGCAGCTCATCCAGTACCACTTCCACATCTTTCAATTGGTAGGTGGTGCGAAATTTCTCATACATGGTGTAAACCTGATAACCCAATGCTTCGAACAGCTTTCGGGCAGCCTCGAAATCCGAGACAGTGAATTCCAGCTCTTGGCGCAGGCGTGCTCCGCCTTTCACGCTGCCCGTACCCTTATAGGTCACTCTCGCCCGGCTGTCCCGTCTTAATCGCAGCAGCCTTCCAGAGGAAGTCAGTGAAAAATCGGGGGTGTCAAAGCGCAGGTTAACCTCGTGCACCCTGGGAGCTATAACCTGTCCCAGCTGCTCCAGCTTTACCTGCATGGCTTTACGCCTCGAAAGGAAAAATTTGACTTCCAGCTCTAAATCTGAAGTATTCATATCGATGTTTTGATTATCTTATACCACGCTGAGCATGATCTCTCTTTGCTCCACCCTGTCCCCAGGCTTAACCCGCAAGCGGGTCACCTTACCATCCCTGGGTGAGCGCAACTCATTTTGCATCTTCATCGACTCGAGCACCGCCAGCACATCACCTTTCCGCACCTCCTGCCCCTCCATCACTGGGATGGAAATGACCATTCCTGGCATAGGGGCTTTCAGCAAAAAGTCTACATGGTCTGCCACCCTGCCCGATAAGGCAGCCTTAAGACTTTTCTCGCGTTCATCCTCCACGATGGCTGAATAGAGTGTGCCCTGGAAAAGTACCTGCCATGTGTCTTCAAAATAAATATTGGCATCCACAGACTGGCCGTTGACCACCAGAGAATATACCTGCTGGTCGCCCACCGGCGTAAAGTCCACCTGGTAAAGCACTCCATCGATGCTCACCTGGTGCTCATCGATGATATTCACCTCGTACTCCCTGTCGTCAATGGTGGTGATATATTTCATGACTATTTCCTTAATCTTTCCCAGCGACTGTACCACTTCCAGTTGCTGGTGTCACGCTCATTCCGTTGAATTACATGGGCTGCCAGTTCCGTCTGGCGGTGGGCTGCCAGGGTTGCCAAGATGGCAGCAATATCCGGGCGTGAGTCTTTCACTTCGTCCGCTTCCTGGATCGAGAATCGTTCTTCCACGAAGCGCGTGTCATACTGCCCTCCCATGAAGCGGTGCGAGTCCATTAGCCGTTGGTGAAAAGGAATGTTGCTGCGCACTCCCAGGATTTTGTACTCTTCAAGCGCCCTGCGCATGCGCAGGATGGCCTCGCCCCGCGTATCACCCCACACGATCAGCTTCGAGATCAGTGAATCGTAATACGGTGAGACATCGAAGCCGATGTATACCCCTGTATCCACCCTCACCCCTGGCCCAGTCGGCAACAGGGTATGCGTAATACGCCCGGTGGAAGGGATAAAGTTGTTATAGGGATCCTCGGCGTTAATACGGCACTCGATCGCCCAGCCATTCCGGTGAATGTCTTCCTGCTTGTAGCGTAAGCATCGCCCGCGGGCAATGCGGAGTTGCTCCTTGACGATATCGATGCCGGTAACCATCTCGGTCACCGGATGCTCCACCTGCAGGCGAGTGTTCATTTCCAGGAAGTAGAAATGCTTATCCTTATCCACCAGGAACTCGATGGTGCCGGCATTTACGTAATTCACCGCCTGGGCAGCCCGCACTGCTACCGCCCCAATTCGTTGCCGGAATTTCTCGTCCTCGCCCACGAAGGGCGAGGGTGATTCCTCCAATAATTTTTGGTGTCTACGCTGGATGGAGCATTCGCGTTCCCCCAGGTGGATCACGTTGTTTTGCTGGTCTGCCAGGATTTGGATTTCGATATGCCGCGCTCCTTCCACCAGTTTTTCAAGGTACACATTGCCATCCCCAAAGGATGATTCGGCTTCTCGTCTGGCAGCATTGAGCAGGGTGGGCATCTCTTCAATGCTCACCACTTCACGCATGCCTTTCCCACCCCCACCCGCAGTGGCTTTAACCAGCAATGGAAAGCCGATGGAAGGGGCGATCGCCAGCAATTCCTCATCGCTCAATGAGCCCTCCCCCTCCGTCCCAGGCACCACAGGCACACCCGCTCGCGAGACCGTGGCACGTGCCACAGCCTTATCTCCCATGGCAGCAATGGACGAAGCATTCGGCCCAATAAAAGCAATATCAGCCTCTTTGCAAGCATCGGCGAATTCCGCCCGTTCTGCCAGGAAGCCATATCCTGGGTGAATGGCTTTTGCTCCGCTCTTCCGGGCAGTATCAATGATCTTGTCAATACGCAAGTACGAATCACGCGAGGGCGCCGGGCCAAGACGGTATGCTTCATCGGCGTAGCGCACGTGTAACGCTTGCCGGTCGGCATCCGAATACACCGCCACAGTCTGCATTCCCAATTCGCGGCACGCCCGGATGACACGCACTGCAATCTCACCGCGGTTAGCGATCAATACTTTATCGAACATAAGCTCGCTCCACCTGCATATTTAGACGCTTTCTCATGGGTTTCCTGCCCCACAACGTTTTAGAAATTGTAATAATCTTGGATTAAACAGATTAGCTTCTTCCTTGAGTAGCATGTGGTGGGCGCCCTCGATTAACCACAATTCTGCCTGGGCGATCCCCGCTGCAATATCCCGGGCGTGCTGCGGGGTGGCATGTTCATCTGCTGTTCCCTGCACCACCAGCGCCGGGCAGCTGATTTGGCTTAAAATCGGTCGCATATCCCAGCTGAGTGATTCAATACGGTGCCAGCCGTCGAACCAATTGTGGAACACCACCTCGAATTTTTCACCATGCGCAAGTTGCATGCCCTTCCTGAAACGCTCATCTACATCGAATGCCTGCTTAAGCTGCAGAATCCCTGGCTCCATCTTCGCTTCTACATAAATATGGGCGGCGATGGTCACCAGGCAGCTCACCTGTCCCTGGTTTTTAATGGCATAATACAACGCGATCGTCCCACCATCGCTGTGCCCCACCAGGGCTACTCTGGAAATTCCGAGCATTTGTAACATCTCGCTCAGGTCCAGGATGTCGGTGGTGAATTTCGGCAAGTCCAGTGCTGGGCGGGGATCTGAATCACCATAACCCCAGCGGTCATATGCCACCACGTGGAAGCCTGCATCTGCCAACACTGGTATTTGCTCCTGCCAGCTTTGTACCGAGCCCAATCCTTGATGAAGCAACACCACCGCCAGCCCGTCTTCAGGGCCTGCTTGTTCTACGTGCAGGTTATGACCATTAACGATCATTTCCACTATAGTTTGGAGATTTACAATCATTTAGGAATCTCATGAAAATAAATCGCGTTTCTTGAAGGGTGCCGTCGCGAACTTTAACAACATCCCAAAATAGGATGAGTAGGCGATGGTTGCGCCATTTTTCTGGTTCTTTAGGATTTTCTCAACCAGCACGGGCGCTACCGTCTCGGGTTTTTCAGCGATGATATTCAGGATCTTTTTAGACTTTTCGAGCTCCTGCTGTCGGCCTTCAAATTGGCGGGTCACCAGATCGGTGATCATCATCCCGGGGGTAAGCGCCCCAACAATCACCCTGCTGCCAGAAATTTCCTTCACAAGTGATTGATCGATAAAATGCAAGCATGCCTTGGTGCTACCGTAGAGCGTCATCCCCCACACGCTGCTACCGCGCGCCCCGAATCCCTCCATATTATAAAGCGCCCCATATCCCTGGGTGATCATCCCACTCAGCGCCACCTTTGTCCCATACATGGTTCCCAGGATGTTGGTCTGCACCACCTCATCGTATTGTTCGGGGTTTAGCTCCCAAAAGTTTTCTCTGGGCATGGCAATCCCCGCATTATTGATCCAAATATCGATCCTGCCATAATGGGTTTTGGCGTTTTCCCACAAGCGTTCCACCTGGATATAGTCGGTCACGTCGCAAGGGAAACCGTAGAGCATGTCAAGGCTATATTTTTCGCCTAGCTTGTTCACTGCAGTTTCAATGGTTTCCCGCGTGCGCCCGCTGATAGTTACCGCGCAATTGCGTTCTAAAAATGATGCTGCCATGTTATAGCCAATCCCCCTCGTGCTGCCGGTGATCACGATGGATTTTTTCATAACGGGATACACCCATGTTTCTTGGGCGGGTTGGTATCGCGCTTGTTGGCCAGCATTTCCAAGCCGTTGATCAGCCGGGGCCGCGTCTCCCATGGCTCGATTACGTCATCGATATATCCGCGTGAGGCTGCGATGTATGGGTTGGCGAATTTTTCCCGGTAATCTTTCACCAGCTCCTCTCGCTTCTTATCCGGTTCTTCCGATTGTGACAGCTCCTTGCGGAAGATGATATTCACCGCACCTTCCGAGCCCATCACCGCAATTTCCGCCGTAGGCCACGCTAGGTTCATGTCTCCCCTTACGTGCTTGCTGCTCATCACATCATACGCCCCACCATAAGCCTTGCGGGTGATTACGGTAATCTTAGGCACTGTTGCCTCGCAGTAGGCGTATAGCAACTTCGAACCTGAACGGATAATGCCCCCGTGCTCCTGCGCGGTTCCGGGCAGGAAGCCTGGTACATCCACGAAAGTGATGATGGGGATATTGAAAGCATCACAAAATCGCACGAAGCGGGCACCTTTTTCGGAGGAGTTAATATCCAGTACACCTGCAAGCACTTCCGGCTGGTTTGCCACAATACCTATACTGTGGCCTCCCAGGCGCGCAAATCCGATCACGATATTCTGGGCGTAGGCTTCCTGGATTTCCAGAAAGATGCCCCCATCCACCACCATGCAAATGACCTCTTTGATATCGTAGGGCTTGCTGGGATCAGCGGGGATGATGGTGTTCAGCTTTTCTTCCATGCGTAGCGGGTCATCATCGATGCTGATCACCGGTGGGTCTTCCATGTTATTTTGCGGAATATAAGAAAACAGCTTGCGAATGAGGTAAAGCGCATCGGGCTCTGTATCTGCAGCCAGATGACAAACGCCGGAGACCTCGGAATGCACATCCGCGCCACCCAACTCCTCGAAGGTGACCTCTTCATGCGTGACAGCTTTTACCACATCTGGCCCGGTGATGAACATATACGACGATTTCCTCACCATGATGATGAAATCCGTTAGAGCGGGCGAGTATACCGCTCCGCCCGCACAGGGTCCCATGATCACGCTGATCTGGGGGATCACCCCCGAAACCAATGTGTTGCGCAGGAAGATATCGGCATACCCTCCCAACGATACCACTCCCTCCTGGATACGCGCTCCCCCAGAATCATTCAAGCCGATCACTGGGGCGCCATTCTTCAAAGCCATATCCATGATTTTGCATACCTTCTCAGCGTGCACTTCACCAAGGCTCCCGCCAAAGACGGTGAAATCCTGTGAAAAGATATAAACTAGCCTGCCCTCGATGGTCCCCCAGCCTGTAATTACGCTGTCACCCAAATATCGCTGCCGGTCAAGGTTAAAGTCTGTTGTACGGTGTATGACGAAGGCATCCACTTCACGGAAAGATCCTTTGTCAAGTAACAGGTCAATCCTTTCACGGGCGGTTAATCGGCCGCGCTCGTGTTGTGCCCTGATCCGTTCGGCACCACCTCCTAGCCTCCCTTTGGCTTTTATTTCTCGCAGCTGTTCGATCTTTGGATCATCGGTCATTATGTTCTCCCATGTGCACCTTAAGTCTTGTTAAGGCGATAAAAATCAATCATTGCTGATTTTTAGTACTCCTTCCGTCATTATCCGCCCCTGCGGAAGGTTTGCCGTTTGAGTCAGAAATACCAAAATAGAGCTTCACTTTCGAACGGTTGGTGACCCATGCTATATAGCCTAGGGTAATAACGGTCGCCCCCGCTGAAAACGCCCAATTGCTGGGAAGTACCACACCCAAAGCCAATGGGGCTCCACTCACCGGGTGCTCTGCCAGAAATAATTGGTCCAGCCAGAAATACAGTGCATAGGTCAATGCCATGGCTAATGTCAGCCTGGGTGACCAGGATTTACCCCTCCACAAACCCCAAACCAGGGCTAATCCGGCTAAACCCCACACGCATCCTGTCATCGCCAGGTATATGGGCGAAACTGCCAGCCTGGAGCTTAAAAATCCGTAATAGCTGATGCTTAAGATGAAACGAAAGACGTTTAAAGACGCAGATAATAATACCCCCACCATCAGCACGGTTACGGAAAATGGCCGTTTGTTCCTAGTGACTCCAGGAGCTCGATGTGGTTCATTGGTTATGTAGGGTTCTTGGCTGTGATCCATACCAGTTGTTATCGCTCGTTCAATTAATGCTCAAGGTGATTTTCCCTAGCTGCTCACCATGCTCGAGACGTTTCTGCGCCTCCATGGCATCTTTCAACGGGTAATCATGGTCGAGCACGGGTTTGAGTTTACCAGCGAACACCAGCTCCATAACATTGGCGAAATCCTCCCGCCTACCCATCGAAGAGCCCAATACCGACAGGTGCCTCCCAAATATTTGCCGGTTATCGATTTCAAATTTTGGCCCGCCTGAATTGCCTACCGTCAAGATGCGCCCCCCCTTAGCTGCCGAGCGGAAGCTTAATGGGAAGGTGGTGCCCACGTTATCCACCACCACGTCCACCCCGCGCTTACCCGTCATCATGTAAACGATCTTCGACCAGTTCTCTTCCTTCGAGCGGTCTATCAGGTAGTCCGCCCCCATCTCTTCAGCCAGCTTGAGCTTCTCGGACCCTGAGCCAACTACATAAACGATCGCTCCAGCCAGCTTGGCAATCTGGATGCTGGCGGTATTCACCCCACCCGACGCACCCACTACTAGCACCGTCTCGCCTGGACGCAGCTCTCCGCGCACAATCAGGGAATGCCAGGCTGTAAGGAATACCAGGGCAGCAGCGGCTGCCTTGCGGGCTTCATAACCTTCAGGGATTGGGTATATATAGCGGGCCGGGATTACCACGTACTCTGCATAGGTGCCCCTAACCGTTTCGCCCAGCAGGTGCCAATCACGGCAGCGGTTATCCCACCCGGCAATGCACGCTGGGCAGTACCCACAGCCGAGGTTGGAATTGATCACCACCTTGTCACCTGTTTTCCACTTGCTAACACCAGCCCCAAGCCCCGTAATGGTTCCTGCACCATCAGCCCCCAGGATATGGGGATACTGTAGCTTGATGCCGGGCCAGCCGTTGCGAGTCCAGATATCCGAGCGATTCAGCGCCGCAATTTCTAGCTGCACCAATACTTGCCCCTCAGCCGGCTCTGGAGTTGGAAAATCAGTATATTCCAATACGTCCAACCCACCGTGATGGTGGAATAGCACTGCTTTCATCGATTCCTCCACATCATCTTGTTACCCCTAGGTTTTGTATTTCCTCACCAGTAAATCGCATGATTTCAATCTCATTCCAGCACCAGGAATTTAAAACCGAATCTCTCGCTTGTGAATGAAATGATAGGTTGATATAATTGCTCACTTTTTATCTTGGAACCTCTATCCAAACCTATCGAAGCCCCAATTCCAACCTTGCAATCACCAGGCGCTGGATCTCACTCGTCCCCTCATAAATTTCGGTGATCTTGGCATCCCTGAAATAGCGTTCCACAGGTAACTCTTTGCTGTAACCCATGCCGCCATGGATTTGCACCGCCGTATGAGCAGCAAACATGGCCGTCTCGGACGCGAACAATTTCGCCATGGCCGCCTCGCGAGTAAAGCGCTCACCTGTGGTCTTGGCACGTTCCTTTGCCAGGGCGGCATTGTAGATCAGCATGCGTGAGGCTTCGATGCGTGTCTTCACATCGGCAATCTTAAAGGAAATCCCCTGGAATTCACCTATCTTGGATCCGAATGCCTCGCGTTCCTGGGCATATGCCACGCTGGCTTCATAGGCTGCTTCTGCGATCCCCAATGCCTGTGAGGCAATCCCAATCCGCCCCGCATCCAACACTGCCATGGCAATCTTGAAGCCATCCCCCTCTCCACCCAGGCGGTTTTCTGCTGAGCAGCAGTAATCCTCGAATAATATCTCGCTGGTAGCCGAGGCGCGAATCCCTAATTTAGGCTCCTTCTTGCCCCGTACAAATCCTGGTAGGCTGGTATCAATTAAGAAGGCAGTAATTCCGCGATGCTTCTTCTCGGGGTCTGTCATGGTGAAGAGTACCACGTAATCTGCCACCGGCCCGCTTGTTACCCACGACTTGCGCCCGTTGATTACGTACACATCGCCGTCTTTCACCGCCCGGCTGCGCATTGTCCCTGCATCCGAACCTGACATAGGCTCGGTGAGTGAATAGGCACCCACAGCCTTCCCCGATGCCACCGCAGTCACGTATTTCTTCTTTTGAGCCTCGCTGCCAAATTTCAGGATGCCGTTGCAAAACAGAGAATTATTCACCGACATGATGGTGCCGTGCGCTGCGTCCACTTTGCAGATTTCTTCTAGGGCAAGCACGTATGCCAGGGTGTCCATTCCCGCCCCGCCATATTCTTCGGGGACCTCGATTCCCATGAAACCCATCTCCCCCATCTTCTTGATCGTCTTGGATGGAAATTCGCCTGTTTCATCGAATTCAGCTGCCACCGGGGCAATTTCTTTCTGGGCGAAGTTGCGTGCTGCCTGGCGAATGCTTTCATGCTCTTCGGTCAAAGGGAATAATCCACTGCCTACCATTACGTCCTCCTTAACATGAATGGGCTAACCTGATTTTAGATTATAGCACGCTAACCAGGCAGGCTCAATTTTCTTGCCAATCGACCTACGAATTTTACGATTGTGGTATATACTATCAAGTGGGGAACTGATATTAGACGAGATAATTATGCTGTCCAGGCTTAAGACCGCTCTGATTGGTTCACCCTTTCCCACCCGTCAGCTTGGAGAGAAGCGCCTCAATAAAATCCAGGCTTTAGCTTCATTCTCGCCTGGTGCTCTCTCGTCAATTGCCTATGCTAACCAAGAAATTTACCTGGGATTAGTTGTTGCCGGCAGTGCAGGATTGGGTCTGGCGTGGCCAATTGGCCTAGCCATCACACTGCTGTTGGTCGTTGTTGCTTTATCGTATTACCAGACCATCCAGGGTTATCCTACGGGCGGCGGTTCTTATGTGGTGGCGCGCGAGAATTTGGGCACTCAACCGGGATTGCTAGCCGCAGCCGCTCTCCTTATTGATTATATACTAACTGCCGCAGTCAGCCTTACAGCTGGAGTGGAGGCAATCGCATCAGCATTCCCTGCTCTGTATGGCATCCGGGTGGAAATCGCCCTTGCTTTCCTGTTTATCATCACAATCGCCAACTTGCGCGGCTTGCGCGAAACCGGCACTTTGATGGCTATTCCAGTGTACCTGTTTCTCTTTACTTATCTGCCCATGCTGGCATTTGGCTTATTCCGTTTGATATCAGTTGGTAGTGTACCGCTAGCCACCGTTGCCCCAGCAGCCACCCAACCAGTCACGATTTTCTTGATTTTACATACTTTTTCGACCGGTTGTACCGCTCTCACCGGGATAGAAGCCATGAGCAATGGTGTACCAGCATTTATGCCTCCTGAATCAAAGAATGCCGGTCGCACGCTGATCGTCATGGCTATCTTGATGGGTGTTCTTTTTGCCGGTAGTATTGGATTAACCCAATTCCTGGGAATCATCTCTGCACCAGATGAAACGATCCTTTCTGCATTGACCCACCATTTAGTGGGAAGCGGCGCAATATTTATAATGATCCAATTCGTAACTATGCTTATCCTGGCGGTGGCAGCAAACACCAGTTTTGCCGGTTTTCCTCAACTAGCTGCTATACTCGCCAAAGACGGTTTTCTTCCCCGCCAATTCACCGGACTGGGTGACCGCCTGGTGTTTAACAACGGAATCATCTCACTTTCACTGGCAACCGCTGTGCTAATCATCATTTCCGATGGTATTAGCCACACATTGATCCCGTTATTTGCCATCGGGGTCTTCCTGGCCTTTACCCTCTCGCAGGCTGGGATGGTCAACCATTGGTGGCAGCAGCGTAAAAAAACCGCCAGCTGGTTTCCTAAAGCTGCCATCAACGGCTTCGGGGCTGTAACCACATTGGCCACATTGCTCATCATTGTGGTCAGTAAATTCGTGGATGGCGCATGGATCACCGTATTGGTCATCCCGATATTACTCATCTTCTTCCATCGAATTCGCCGGCATTACATCGCTGTGGGAAAACAGCTCAGCTTGTCTGGCCTACCTCCAGAACTGAAGCCATCTCCCCCATTACGGCTGGTTGTACCAGTTTCGGGTGTTCATCGTGGTATTATCGATGCCATGAATCTTGCTCAGTCTATATCCAAGGATGTTACTGCCGTATATGTCGAATTGGAACCCGGCGCTGGTGAGCAGATGCTTAAAGACTGGAAGTGCTGGTGGCCGGATGTTCCATTGGTTATCCTGCCATCACCCTATCGCTCGATTCTCCGACCCATTCTAGACTATCTGGATGAAGACGATAGCCGACACAACGATGGTACCCTGGCTGCTGTGGTGCTGCCTGAATTCGTCCCTGCCAGATGGTGGCAAGCTTTATTGCACAACCAGACTTCGATACTTATCCGGACAGCCCTGATCTATCGCCGCCGCACCAAGGGTTATCAACGTGTCATTATTGATGTGCCATATCACCTAAAGAAATAATCTAGGAGCTAAACCCATGAGAATTCTTATTGCCGCAGATATGGAAGGTATCACAGGCGTGACCAATTGGAACCAGGTAGACCCTCATCACGTCGAATATCAGCGCTTTCGCCGCCTGATGACCAGCGATGTCAACGCTGCCGTTCGGGGTGTATGTACATCGGGGATCGATGATATCCTGGTCGTGGACGGGCATGAACGTGGCACGAATATCCTCATCGATGACCTTGACCCATGTGCCCAGCTTATCAGCGGCGACTATTCCACCCTTGCCATGGTCCAGGGAGTTGAACAGGGCGTGAATGGGGTCATCTTCGTGGGCTACCATGCTCGCGCAGGTAGCCAGAATGCCATCCTGGACCATACCTGGTCGAGCCGGAGAATCGCCAACCTGTGGCTGAACGATATCCTGGTGGGCGAGTACGGACTGAACGCAGCCGTTGCCGGGCATTTTAATGTACCTGTACTCATGCTTACCGGCGATCAGACCGTCTGCACCCAGGCCACAGAACTGCTTGGGCCTATTGAAACCGTGGTGGTGAAAACCGCTCTCAGCCGCATGTCTGCCATATGCCTTCCGCCAGTACGAACTGAGGAGATGATCCAAAAAACTGCCGTCCAGGCCACGAAGCGCTTGCAAGCCGGCAATGCACCGAAACCTTTCATCATCCCTCCACCCGTGCGCGTGACCATCGACTTTAACAGCACCGACCAGGCTGACCAGGCAGCTCTGTACCCCAGCGCCAAACGCGTGGATGGCAGGCGCTTGACTTTCACCGCCGATGATATGTTGACAGCCTACCTGGGCTTCCAGGTAGCCGTGGCGCTAGTAGAATTATGACTTAGGTGGATGAAGCTTTTTACCGTTGGACACAGCAACCATCCTGCCGAGAAGTTTATACATCTGCTGGATGTTCACTCCATTAACACCTTAGTGGATGTACGCAGCACGCCATACAGCCAGTTCAATCCACAGTTCAATAAGAGCGCCCTGCAAAAGCTTTTAAGCACTAGCGGCATCCGGTAGATTTATGCTGGCGATAAGCTGGGTGGGCGTCCCAATGACCCCACATGCTATATCCAACACACCATTCCTGACTGCGCTGCTGATTTCGTGAATGAAATTCTTTACACTGAAGTGATGAAACGCTCCTGGTTTATCGAAGGTATCACAGAACTGCTTGATTTTGCGGCCCTGCAAACCACCTGCATAATGTGCAGTGAAAGGGATCCTGCCAAGTGCCATCGCCAGCACCTGATTGCCAGTCACCTCGGCGCTACACATCCCGAGGTGCAGGTCTTGCACATCTTGCCAGACGGTAGACTGGAATGAACCAGAAGGTGGGCGAAAAGATAATCATAGCGTTATTAGCATGGTTGTTGCGTGTCTCTCAATCTCCCTTAAACTAACTATGCTATAATCCCAACCCAGAAAGGGTACGTATGCTTAAGAAATTCGTCACCATTTTTGGCGGTGATCCCAATAGAAAAGTACTCAGCAAATCGAACGAGATTGTTGACCAGATCAATAGCCTGGAAGCGGAGTTCGAAGCTCTGAGCTCAGAACAGCTGCAGGCCAAGACTGCAGAGTTCAAGCAGCGCCTGGCTGATGGAGAGACGCTCGATGACCTGTTGCCCGAGGCATTTGCGGCTGTGCGTGAAGTCAGCAAGCGCACCATTGGGCAGCGCCATTATGACGTGCAGCTCATCGGTGGCATTGCCCTCCACCAGGGGAAGATCGCCGAGATGCGCACCGGTGAAGGCAAAACTCTGGTGGCTACCCTGCCGATCTACCTGAACGCCCTCACCGGCCGTGGAACCCATCTGGTGACTGTGAATGATTACCTGGCCCGCCGTGATGCCCGTTGGATGGCACCCATCTACAACGCCCTGGGACTGAGTGTAGGCGTATTGCAAATGGCATCCCGCACCGAGAATGGCAAAAAAGCCTTCCTAGTTGACCTAGAGAAGACCTCTCCACATGAAGACCAGCACCAGCTGCGCCTGGTGGATCGCGTTGAAGCTTACGCAGCCGACGTCACCTACGGCATCAACTCGGAGTTCGGCTTCGATTACCTGCGCGACAATATGACCATGCGCCTAGATGAGCGGGTACAGCGCGGGCATTACTACGCCATCGTGGATGAGGTAGATAACATCCTTATAGATGAAGCCCGCACCCCATTGATCATTTCCGGGCCAGCCCAGGATGAAGCCGAGTGGTATTTGCGCATGGCCCAGGTGGTACGCCAGCTTAGAGCCGAGGATTACGAGCTCAGCGAGCGCGATCGCACCATCACTCTCACCGAGATGGGCGAGATTCATGTCGAGGATATTCTCGACCTAGCGCTGCGCGATCCCGACCGACCGGAGGATGTGACCCCCGAGCAAGCCCGACTGATGGGCTTCCTCGAGCAGGCCTTGCGCGCCCAATTCCTATTCAAGCGCAACAAGGATTACTTGGTGCAGGCTGGTAAGGTGGTCATCGTAGATGAGTTTACCGGTCGGTTGATGCCTGGCCGCCGCTGGTCGGATGGGCTGCATCAGGCAGTGGAAGCTAAGGAAGGTGTGCGCGTCCAGGCGGAGAACATCACCTATGCCACCATTACCATCCAAAACTACTTCCGCATGTATGAGAAGCTTTCAGGCATGACCGGTACTGCCCTCACGGAAGCCGAAGAGTTCGACAAAATCTACAAGCTGGATGTGCTCGCCATCCCCACCAACCTTGAGTATCAGGCATCACGCGAGAACAGCCCGCTCGTAATGCTGGAAGACAGGGATGAGCAAGGCTACAAGTTCAACTATTATGCCTTGCGCGAGGATCCTGAGGAGAACGCCGTGTTCTTCAAGCGCAAAGACTACCCCGATATCATCTACCGCGCTGAAGAGGTCAAGTTCCGTGCCATCACTACCGAGATACTGCGCTTCCACGCCATGGGACGGCCCATGCTGGTGGGTACCACCTCGGTAGAGCTCTCTGACCATCTTTCGAATCGCCTGAGGGCTGAACCCCTGCACAAGCTGGCGCAAATTGCCCTGCTGCGCAAGACCTGGCTGGAGAAGAATAACCGCGAAGAAGACGGCCGGTTGATCGAAGAGCTACAGCCCCTCAATGCGCCGCTCGACCAGCTGCAAGCAACTGAAATGCGCAAGATGGCGCGTGAGCTGGGCATATCCTTCAACCCCGAAGAGCCTGAAAACCTGCAACACCTGCTTGAAATCCTGGACCTGGAAGAAAGGGATGCTGAGCGCCTGAAAGCCGACCTGAATGCCGGCATCCCCCACCAGGTGCTGAACGCACGCAAGCACACCGAGGAATCGCAGATTATCGCCGGGGCAGGCGCCTTTGGCGCCGTAACCATCGCCACCAATATGGCCGGGCGAGGTGTGGATATCAAACTGGGTGGCGAGCTGCCCGAAGAGGTGATCGACTCGGTCAACCGCGTGTTGCGCCGAGCCGGGTTCGACAATCCTTACGATATGCGCCACGAGGAGCGCCGCCAGTTGTTGAAAACCCTTACCCCCGAACAGCTTGGCATTTACGAGGCCGACATCGCCAAATTCCTCAGCTACCTGGAGGATATGCAACGAGTGAAAGACCTGGGCGGCCTGCACGTGATAGGCTCCGAACGCCATGAAGCCCGCCGCATCGACAACCAGCTGCGTGGCCGTGCTGCCCGCCAGGGAGACCCCGGTTCCTCCCGCTTCTATCTCTCGCTGGAAGACGACCTGATGAAGCGCTTCGGTGGAGGCCAGGTGGAGGCGATCATGCAGCGCATGAAGATCGATGATGCCGTGCCCATGGAGGTGGGCCTGGTGAGCAGGCTTGTCGAGCAGTCGCAAACCCGGGTGGAGGGCGCTAACTTTGATGTCCGCAAACACCTGCTGGAGTACGATGACGTACTTAACACCCAGCGTGAGCGCATTTATTCCCAGCGCGACCGTATCTTCACCAAGGAGGATCTCTCGGAGGATGTAAGCGAGCTACTGTCTGTTGAGGTTAACCGGCGAGTGCCCGAGGCTCTGGAAGATCAGGAAGGCCCGTGGAAGCTGCTCGCCTGGCTGGACCAGATCCAGCCGCCGCTTGACCTGGGAGGTGCGCTATTCCCCTCCTATACCCTGAAGCTGGTACTGGATTACCTGGCCTCCCAGCAGAAGGTGTATGCCTCAGCCGATGAACTGCGCGATGCCCTGCTGGGTGTGGCAGGTGAAGCCCTCAAAGCAGAAGAGGAACACCTGCTGAACATCGTCGATAACCTGCTGGATGGCACACGCCAGCGCCTGGAAAGCCAGCTGAACGAACGCCTGGAGATGCTGGACACCTTCTTTGAAGGGCTGTCGCTAGGAGAAGGCGAGGATGCTGCCCCACGCAGCGGGCGCGAACTGCAGGATGAGCTTGTAGGCATGATGCATGTTGCGGTGCGTCTCTCGACGGAAGAGCAACGCCTGCTGCGCGATGACCCCGACCAGGTGCGAGATGCCATACGTGCCCAGGTGGAGAGTGCGGTGGCCGGGCAATCGATACTGCGCCTGGTGAGTGCTATCGAGCGCCGCCTTGAAGACAGCCTGGGACTGGAATCTACCCAGCTTGACAGCTCAGACTGGGAAAGTATTTCCGACACGGTTTATCGCACCACCCAATCCGTGCTCGCCAGGCGACATGATCGCCTGATGGGCGATGGTGCCGGACCAGCTACGGGCTTGCTGGCCCACGACCTTGAAGCAGCCCTGGCCAAAACCAGCGGACCCCTTACCACCAACCACCTGCTAGCGCTGCTGCTGCTCATGCCGCAGGGCACCAGGGCCTCGTTTGACAAGAAGACCCACCGGCGGGTCTTTCAACGCACCGTCAGGCTCACCTACATCTTCCTGGCTGCACGCATGCTGGAAAAGCGTAACCCGGCAGATATTACCGAGGACGTACTGAAACACCTTCAAAATGCCCAGGAGACCATCCAGCGTGCCTGGGGGGCCAGCGAATTCTCACGCCTGTCGTTCGCCAGGCTGGCCGAGCTCGACCAAACCCTGCGCGATGCGCTGCATACACTGTTGGATGAAGAGACTTACACCTCTTTGAAGACCCAGCCACTGCAAAGCCTACCAAGGGAACAGGTCCTCACCGTGATGGATGAGCTGGGACGGCGGGCGCTCACCCAGGTTTACCGGCAGCTGCTGCTGGGGGTGATCACCGAGCTGTGGGTGGACTACCTGACTCAGATGGAAGCCCTGCGCATCTCCGTTGGTCTGGAGGCTTACGGCCAACGTGATCCTCTGGTGGAATATAAGCGGCAAGCATTCGATAAATTCTCGAGCCTGCTGAAAGACATGCGCAGCGGAGTGATCTCTCGCATGTTCATCTACCGGCCGCGTGACCTGAGCACGGTGCAGAGCGAGGTGCAGAAGATCGTTGAGCCCGAGGCGGCCGAAGAAGAAATCCAGGCATCCCTGGAGGTGAGTGCATCCATCCTGGATGGTGATGGCAGCATGGAAGCTGCTTTGGAAGGCCAGAGTGGAGCTGAGACAGCAGAAGAGGCAGAAGAGAAGGAGGCAGTTCCTTCCGGCCAACTGCAATTGAGCCGCTCGCAGAAACGTAGAAGACGCAGGAAGTGAGATAAGACCGGTTAGCATCTGGGTATTGGCAACTGGTTCATAAAAGAATGCCACCAAGGACATGAGCGGACATAAAGGTGGTCGAGAGATTCTTTGTTTCTGAGTAATATGTAATCTGATGAATGAAGCTCCAGATCGTCATTCGAATGGTAAAAAAACGAAGAGGAACGAATATTTTTGGATATCCAAGCAATTGGATAATTTGTGACAAAGCAATTGGGTGATCAGATTTCCAGTCGACAAGCAGATCATATAATCAGGTACTTGAGCAACAAGGCAAATGGGGGATTTTGAATGGCAGCCGAAACGACAACCCTGGATATATTTTTATAAAAATCATCTTGCACGGGCAAAGGCAGGTCCTTCATTGGGGAATTTCATCTTCATAGACAGGGCGGTGAGGCTATCCAGCCGGACGGGTCCCAGTCGAGCAGGGAAGCTGCATGGATGGAAGATCGCCTGTAGGGCTTGTGGAACAGGCAGTTGTGCACGAACGTACAGTACCAGCGGGGCTGGACTGACAGGGGACAGAATGGGAGAAATAGCTCGGAAAACAGGGTGCTGAGGGTTCAAGGCTCCTGTGCACCTAATTTTTCGATTTGTCGCGCCTCCCTTGCGAGCGGTGGAGGGGATAAAGGTGTATGGGCATTGCGTAATCACCCCTTAAT